>NZ_BAAAAF010000002.1:0-480403 GCF_037101285.1 Brevibacterium metallidurans | reverse complement strand
CATGTCCCGTCCGGCTGGGGGGTCATGACGAGAGTCGGTGGACAGATCACGAGAAAGACACCACGCGAGTGGGGCAGTCAGGGCCGGGGTCACACCGGACTCCCGTCCTTAACATTCTCTACGTCAGTGCCGCAGTCTAGAGTGATCCCCAGCACCACAAGCCGACACTCGCCGACGATGACGCCGAGACCTTGACCGCAGCGTTGAGTCGTTGACGGCAGCACCGAGGCGCTGACGGCAGTCCCGAGGTGCCGACGGCAACGCCGAACCGAAAGGAACCGTATGGCATCGCTTCAGTCCCTGAGCATCACGTTCGACTGCCTCGACGTCGAAACCCAGTCGCTGTTCTGGGCCGAACTCCTCGGCGCGGACCTCGACGAGGGCGCAAACGAGTTCGTCGCGAGCATCGGCGGAGTCCACTCGGGGCAGTCGCCGACTCCGGGCATGCTCTTCCTCAAGGTCGATGACCACGTCGAGACGAAGAACCCGCTCCACATCGACCTCGACGATCCGAACTACCCGGCCGACGTCGACCGGGCGATCGCACTCGGGGCGACGAAGGTCGGGTCGTTCGATGAGTACGGCATCGAATGGACGACGCTCAAAGATCCCGAGGGCTACGTCTTCGACATCGGCCGTCGGAAGCAGAACTGAGACGCCGACGGAATTGATCTGTCGTCGGAGCAGTGCAGGAGAGAGTCGGAACCAATGACGAGAACCCCGACGCAACATGAGAGAACAGAGGAGTCCCGATGAGCCTGCCGCTCGATGATCCGCGGCCGAGACCGAACGAACGCGAGGGTCTCGTCGACTTCCTCGAGTATCAACGGCAGGTGCTGCGCCGGAAGGTCGACGGTCTGAGCGCAGAGAACCTGGGGCGCACCGCCGCGGCCTCGAGCCTCACGCTCGGCGGGCTCATCAGACATCTCACCTTCGTGGAGAACCTCTGGTTCCTCGACCGTGTCGCGGGGGAGGGGATGCCTGCCCCGTGGACGGACGTCGACTGGAAGGCTGATCCCGACTGGGACTTCAACAGCGCCGCAGACCTTCCGCCCGCTGACCTCATCGCAGGATTCGAGACGGCGTGCGCGGCCTCGCGCACGGTGCTCGAGGGCATCGACGACCTCGACGCTCCGCTGAGCCGGAAACATCATGGTCAGCGACTCAACGTCCGGTGGGTCCTCATCCACATGATCGAGGAGTATGCCCGCCACGCCGGGCACGCCGACCTTCTCCGGGAGAGCATCGACGGCAGGGTCGGCGACTGATCCGCGCCCGTGCGTCGGCTCACATCGCCTGCCGTGGGGGCGGGACCTGTGAGACCCTAGAGGGGACACTTCACGCCCTGTTCCCGGACGAGAAAGCGATCCTTGACCTCTCCTGCCCCGCATGAAACCAGCACGACCGACGAGCCGACGCCGCGCTCGAAGGCGTGGATCCCCCTCGACCTCGTTCGCGGATTCCTCATCGGCTCGGCCGAACTCGTCCCCGGCGTCTCCGGCGGCACGGTGGCGCTCGTCACCGGCGTCTACGACGAACTCATCGACTCCGCCGCCCACGTTGTCAAGGCCGCGAAGACCCTCGTCACAGGTCCCGACCGGATCGCCGGCGCACTTGCTGAGCTGCGCCGTACCGACTGGTTCCTCATCATCCCCGTCCTCCTCGGCATGGCCACCGCGGTGTTCAGCATCGCCGGCGTCATGGCTGCGTTCGTCACGAACAACCCGGAACTCGCCCGTGGGCTCTTCTTCGGCCTCGTCGCCGCGAGCATCATGGTGCCCCTGCGCATGCTGCCCGCACGCACTCCGCGTCAGCCCATCCTCTTGGGCATCCTCGCGTTTCTCGCCGCGGCCGCCCTGGCCTTCTGGATGACGGGCCTCGCCGGGGGAGCCGACGTCGAGAACCCGCCGCTCATCGCCGTCTTCCTCGTCGCCTCGATCGCGATCTGTGCTCTCGTCGTCCCCGGCGTCTCCGGATCGTTCTTCCTTCTCGCCGTGGGCATGTACACGACGACGCTGCGCGCCGTCGATGAGCGCGACCTTGTCTACATCGCGGTCTTCGGCCTCGGCGCCGTCGTCGGACTCGCGGTGTTCGTCAACATCCTCCGCTACTTCCTCCACAACCACCGCTGGTGGACGCTGCTCATCATGGCCGGACTCATGCTCGGTTCACTGCGTGCGCTGTGGCCGTGGCAGTCCGCCGCCGAGGTGGGCGCCGACGGCGAACCGCACGGTGCGGGTGGGCTGCTGGCCCCCTACGACCCGGTCCTCGCGCCGATCCTGCTCGCTCTCGCCGGTGCCGTCGTCGTCCTCATCCTCGTCATCATCGAGTCCCGCTTCGCCGGCAAGCGGGCTCACGAGTGAGCACGCGGACGCACGGGTGGGGCCGCGCCGATTGACGTAGAGTGAGTGTCGACCGCATCACCCTCAGATGAAGGAATGATCGAAGCATGGCGACCACAGCACTCGAAGGCACCCCCGTCCACACCGTCGGAGATCTCCCGGCCATCGGCGACCAGGCTCCGGCCTACACGCTCGTCGGCAACGACCTCGGCGAGGTCAACTCCTCGGAGTTCGCCGACAGCCGTGTGGTGCTCAACATCTTCCCGAGCGTCGATACCGGAGTGTGCGCCGCCTCGGTACGCCGGTTCAACGAACTCGCCTCCGGACTCGAGAACACCACCGTCGTGTGCGTGTCGAACGACCTGCCCTTCGCGCAGGCCCGCTTCTGCGGTGCCGAGGGCATCGAGAACGTCGTCACCGCCTCCGGCTTCCGCAGCGCCTTCGGCAAGGAATACGGAGTGACGATGGTCGACGGTCCGCTGGCGGGTCTGCTCGCCCGCGCCGTGGTCGTCCTCGACGCCAACGGCACGGTCGTCTACGAAGAGCTCGTCAAGGAGATCACGACCGAACCCGACTACGACGCAGCGGTGGCCGCCCTCGGCGAGTGACGACTGCCGTCCTCAGCAGAGCGAGGGCTGACGACCTCGGCAGGGCGAGGACTGCCGTACCCGCCCAGTGAGGACTGGCGCCCAGAACCGGAGAGGTCCTGCCTCGGCGGTCACGATTGCGCGGAGGCCACGGCAGCTCGACACGAACACGCCCGCCACGAACACGCCGGCACGAACTTGAAGGACCCAGCGGTCATCGGACCGCCGGGTCCTTCGTCGTCTCTCGGCCGTCGCTGGAACCGGCACTGCAACCGGCGGCGCGAGTGAACCCGACCGCGCGAGCTCACATGTCGATGACTTCGATCGGAAGCGCGTAGGCGACGCCGGCTTCCTTGCCCGTGGTCGAGCAGATGTCGGTGATCATCTCGTTCGGGTCGGGATGGTCGGGTAGGGCTTCGAGGTAGACCGTGTGCGCTTTGAGCGATTCGACGCCCTTGGCGACGTCGTCGGCGCTGAGTTCGATCGCATTCGTCGGCTGGGCGCCGGTGACGAGGAGCTTCTCGGCCTTCCATGCCGCGAGACCCGCGTTGCCGAGGTCGGTGAACAGCCACGGATTGTCGGCGTCCCTGATCGCATCGATCGCGGCGACCCCGGCGGCCCGGTGATCGACGTGGTTGAGCCCCCACGGGACTTCCAGCCGCCAGTTCGTCATCATCACGGCATCGGGCCGGAACTCCCGGATCCGCTTGGCGATCGCATGCCGCACCGCCTGGTCGGGTTCGAGCAGGCCGTCGGGGAAGTCGAGGATCTCGAGGTCGGAGACGCCGACGATCCGGCACGCTGAGGCCTGCTCTTCGGCCCGCAGGGGACCGACCTCGACCGGGGGAAGGTTCCTGATCCCGGCCTCGCCGTGGGTGAGGAGCAGGTAGGCGACGGTCTTGCCCTCACCCGTCCATTTGGCCACTGCGGCAGACGCCCCGTACTCCATATCGTCAGGATGGGCGACGATGCAGAGGATGCGGGAGAGGTCGGAATCGTCGAAGAGCGGGAGATCAGCCATGGTCTGAGCCTATGCCTCGCCTCGGTCGCGCGCCATACCTCGTGCTGGCCAGAACGTGGTCCCGCCGAGGCGGCACCTAAGTTCCGGCCCTCGCGCGGAGCCATCCTTCGCACCCGGCAATCCCTCCTGCGGAGTCGTCCCTCGCCGAGAAGGGACTGGAATTCCGGCCCATGAGTCGTGCCGTACGATGAACCTGTCCCTCCGACCCGATGCGAAGGCAGGCCCATGTCCCGTCGACTGCTGCTGTCCGGGCTGCTTCTCACGAGTCTCCTGACCGCAGGATGCTCGGCGTTCACGGTGAGTACGAGCGAGGGAGACTCGGCACCGGTCAAGGTCGGTGTCGGCAGCAAGCATGGGCAGACGCCGAGCGCGGCGGCCCCCACGGTGCCACCGGGGATGGACGAGGTCGCCGTCGATATCGGCCCGACGTGTCCGACCTCGATCAGCGTGGCCATCGACGACGAGTGGAACCAGCCCATCGGCTATGACGGCTATCGCCTCTACGAACGCAATAACGGTGCGCTCATGACCGTCAACTGCTACGAGAACGACGACGTCACGCCGAGTGACATCGTCGATGAGGGCACAGGGACGATCTTCGCCTCTTCGGGTTCGACGCTGCGGTCGAGTTCGTCGGGGACGCTGCCAGGCGGGGAGTACATGACGTTCACCGGCACGATCGGCGCTGGTGATGTTCGCGCGATCGAGTCCACCGAGTCGTCGATCTTCGGAGCCGTGGCAGGCGTCCAGGTCGAAGGCCGGCTGTTCAAGATCACCGTGGAGCTGGTCGTGAAAAGCGATGATCAGGCGACGGCTGATGTCTTCGCGCAGATGCTGCCGACCGTGCAGATCGGCGGAGCTGCGCTCACTCCGCCGCCGACACTGAGCTGAGAGGCGCCGAGGCGGGACTGTGGGTCGCCCCGACAGGACGCGCGTCCGATGAGCTGTCGTCTCCCGCCTCTGCCTGCGGTGCCGTTCCGTCCTGTGGTGCAGCGTCGTCCCGCGGTGCCGCCGCTGCCCGCGAGCCCGTCCCGTCCTGCGGTGCCGCGTTGTCCGGTTCTGCCGCTCTGGCCTGCGACCCCTCTCCGCCCCGCGGTGCCGTCTCATCGCTGCCGGGTGACCGTGTCGCTTCGAGTCGTTTGAGGAGTTCGCGCGCGGCGAGGCGACCGGCGCGGGTGGCCCCGACCGTCGAACTCGCCGAACCGTAGCCGACGAGGAAGATGCGCTGGTCGTTCGTCACCGCCACCTCGGTGTCCATGGCGATTCCGCCTGCACGGCTGCGCAGATGCAGGGGAGCGAGGTGGTTGAGTGCGGCCCGGAACCCGGTGTTCCAGAAGATGACGTCGACCTCCTCGACGCGTTCCTCGGGGTAGGGCTGCCAGGACTGCGGCAGGGCGAGGTGGTCGCTCTGGGAGGGCCCGAGCCCTTCGGAGGAGGCGGTCCCCTCGGCGGGGCGTGCGGGGAAGTGCACACCGTGGGGGAGGATCTCATCGAACATGCCGTGGGAGACGAGGACGCCGGATTCGACGCCGTCGAGGAATTCGCGGCGCAGCGGCAGCCCGGTCGTGCGCACGACGCTGGCCGGCGGCAGACCGGCCAGGGTGCGGGAGCGCACGGCGCGTTCGACTTCGAGACCCCAGTTGCCGTCGAATTCGCGGGAGGTGAAGTTCGGGGGGCGGCGGGTGGCCCACAGGGTGTCGGTCACCTCGGCGATCTGGAGGAGGAACTGGGTGGCGGAGATGCCGCCGCCGACGACGAGGGTGCGCAGTCCCCGGAAGTCCTCGACCTCGCGGAACTGGGCGGTGTGCAGCTGCAGGCCCTCGAATTCGGCGATGCCGGGGACGAAAGGGACGTACGGGTGGGTCCACGTGCCGGTCGCGTTGATGATGAAGTCGCTGGTCAGGTGAACACGTTCGCCGTCGAGTCGGACGGTGATCTGCAGCGGACCGGTACCGGGCTCGGCCGAGGTCACGGTGGCCACCTCGGCGGGACGGACGACGCAGAGTTCGAGTTCCCTCTCGAACCGGGAGTAGTAGTCGGTGACGACTGCGGAGGCGGGAACGGACGGGTCGGGGGTGCCCAGCGGGAAGCCGGGGAGGTCGGCGATGTGGTTCGTCGAGCCCAGGGTCAGTGATTCCCATCGCTGTCGCCACGCGCCTCCGGGACCGTCGCCGGCGTCGAGGACGATGAAGTCCCGGCCCGGCTTGAGTCCATCGCGCCACAGGTAGTGGGCCGCCGAAAGTCCGGCCTGACCTGCGCCGATGATGACGACCGGCCAGTGGGAATCGACGAGCAACTCGGTGAGTCGGCAAACCATGGCGACAGTCTCTCAGGGACCCTTGGGGTTTTCCTGTGTGAGTCGACGGGGAAGTTCGTGTGAGTCGACGACGAGCCTGCGTAAGTTGACGAGGCGTCGGGAGAGGTCGAGGATGAGGCAGTGAACTCTCCCTCTCAGACCACGGCGAACCCGTGGCGTGCGCTGTGGGCGCTGTGCGTCGGCTTCTTCATGATCCTCGTCGATTCGACGATCGTCTCCGTTGCGATGCCCGACATCATGGAATCGTTGGATGCCGACATCAACGCGGTCGTGTGGGTGACCTCGGCGTATCTGCTCGCTTACGTCGTGCCGCTGCTCATCACCGGCCGCCTCGGCGACAAATTCGGTCCGAAGCGGGTCTACATGGTCGGGCTCGTCGTCTTCACGCTGAGTTCGCTGTGGTGCGGGCTGACGACGAGCGTCGGTGCGCTCATTCTCGCCCGCGTCGTCCAGGGGCTGGGGGCGGCGGCGATGACGCCGCAGACGATGGCGGTGATCACTCGGGTCTTCCCGCCTGATCGCAGGGGTCCGGCGATGGGGCTGTGGGGTGCGGTGGCGGGCATCGCGACGCTCGTCGGGCCGATCCTCGGCGGGCTGCTCGTCGACGGGTTCGGCTGGGAGTGGATCTTCTTCGTCAACGTCCCGGTCGGCCTCATCGCCCTCGTCCTGGCGTGGCGGCTCGTGCCGAAGCTGGAGACGCATGCGCACAGCTTCGACTGGGTCGGTGTGGTGCTCTCGGCGTGCGGGATGTTCCTCCTCGTCTATGGGATCCAGCAGGCGCACGGGGTGGAGTGGGGGCCGCTCATCGGGCCGATCACGGTGCCGTTCGTCATCGGCGGGGGAGTGGCGTTCCTCGTGGCGTTCGTGCTGTGGCAGAAGCACACCACCGCCGAGGTGCTCGTCCCCCTCTCGCTGTTCCGTGACCGGAACTTCACGCTCGCGTGCATCGCGATGACGACGGTCGGGTTCGGGGTGACGTCGATGGCGTTCCCGATCATGCTGTGGGCGCAGAGCGTGCTCGGGTATTCGCCGACGCAGGCGGCGCTGCTGCTGGCGCCGATGGCGATCCTCTCCGGGGTGCTGGCGCCGTTCGTCGGGCGGATGGTCGATACGGGCAATCCGCGGGTGCTCGCGGGCATCGGGCTCGCGTCGTTCTCGGTGGCGCTGTTCTGGTTGGGTGCGATGCTCGGGCCGGACACTTCGCCGTGGGCGATCATGCCGCCGGTGCTGCTGCTCGGTGTGGCCAACGGGTTCATGTGGGCGCCGATCAGTTCGACGGCGACGCGGAACCTGCCCATGCGCTTCGCCGGGGCGGGGTCAGGGGTCTACAACACGGTGCGTCAGGTCGGTGCGGTGCTCGGCAGCGCGGCGATGGCCGTGGCGATGGAAGCGCGGTTGGAGGCGAACATCGGCGATGCCAGCGGGATGACCGGTGGCATGGGCGGTGGTGAAGCGGGCGCGGGAATGAGCGCCGGTTCAGGAGTCGCGGGAAGCGCCGAGATCGGCTCCGGCATGCCTCCGGCGATCGCCGAGGGCTTCGCCCACGCGATGGGGCAGTCGCTGTGGGTGCCGGCGACGCTCATCCTCATCGGGTTCGTCGCGGTGCTCTTCTTCGAGCGGCCGAAGGCGCGCACCGGGGCGTGAGGGTGGCTGGTGCTGGCGGGCGCGGTTTCGATGGTGGGGCGACGGGTCAGTTGCAGTCAGGGCCGCGGGGGTTGGTTCGGCAGTCTTCGTCGACGAGGTACCGGTGGTAGCGGTAGACGTCGATCGTGAGTTCGTTGCTCGCCACATAGGCGTAGCCGTCGATGGGGATCCAGGGGCCGCCGTCGACGGAGAACTCTCCTGAGAACGTGGTCGTCATGACGACCGTCGTCGGGCCGACTTTTTGGAAGTCGTGGCCGATGGCAGGTTTGTCTCCGGGGCGCGGTTTTGAGCCTTTGACCGTGGTCGTATCGCCGGTGCCGTCGCCGAAGTCCCAGTTGTACTTCTCCGGAGTGACTTTGACGGTCACGGCGTAGGTGAGCAGGGTCATGTCGATGTAGCTGACATCGGCGTCGGTCCAGAAGGCCGCGGGTTTGCCGATGACGGCCCAGTCCTTGGGCCATGCGTTGATCTGCGGAGCGGGGATGTCGAATGTCTGGAACTGTGACTCCGGGATCTCGGAAGGCGGTTCGGGACGTACAGGCGCTCCACCTCCACCGCCGGGTCCGGGACCAGGTCCGGGGAGGTCGGCGCAGATGTAGCCGAGCTCCTCATACACACAATCCGGCTGCCCACTGCCGCCCCCGCCGCCGCCAGAGCCGCCGCCACCACCGGAGCCTCCGGAACCGCCGCCGCCGGATCCGCCACCCCCGCCAGAGCCACCGCCTCCACCGGAACCGCCGCCGCCGGATCCGCCACCAGGCGGTCCAGGTGGCTTCACGACATCACATTTACTGGTGTCTCCGATGGAGCACCCGGGACCAGCATGAGCCGGGCTTGGAGCAACTACGAGCATCAGAATCGCGGCCGCTATCAGCGAAAGAAGCCCGCATGGTGTTCGGTTGAGGGTCAGCACGCTCGCTCCCAGAGTGACTGCTTTTCTACCTTCCACTTGTCGCCACTCCGCTTAATCTGGTGTTCCATGGTGACTTGACCGTCAGGGTTTGCAGTCGGCTCTTGACCCGCTTCGGTCAGACTCCATTGCGTGGTGTCTACGCAAAAGAGAACTACGACCTTGTTTGGCACCTTTTCACCCGAAGCCGATTCGACATTGGAGACTTGGACGGACAGTGGCTGAATCTCACCTTCAAACACCGCTTCCCCTGACTCGATTGACTTAGCCTCGCCGGTGATCGAACTGAGTGCTTCGCCGCTCGCGAACTCGGGAAACTTCTCAGCCGCCTGAAACTGTCCAGAGTAGGCCGAGTTGATTGACTCGATAAATCCATCAAACGCCACCAACGCACCGTCGACGGCCTTCTTCTCTTCGTCGTTGAGGTCGAGGTCCGTCGTGTACTCGGGAACCGTCGGCGCGACCTCGGTGGGCGAAGGCTGCTGGCCCGGAAGAGTGGAGGTCGGCACCGACACGGGAGAGTTGTCCCCGCACGCGGTCGACGCCGCGCTCACCGCGATGGCCATGACGATCGCAGTGCATGCTCGCAAAAGATGCAGGGGTCGACGAGCAGGTCTAGCGACTCCGGTTCTCATTCCACGCCTCTGTGGTCAGTGATGCCGGCACCGTCTCAGTGTTGGTGCCCGGGAGCTCCACATTATGCGAGTTCCCGGAGATTGAGAACAGATGAAGTTGAATCTGTGGATAACCTGCCCACGAGTCGGTCGCCGAGCCACACATGCTGGAGGAGTAATCTTGTCCGAGGACAGACCCCGACCGTGACCGCCGCAGATGTGCGCGCGCCCCTGCAAGATTGGTGCCGACTGAGCAATGACCGACCTGACGTGGATCCCGACCGAAGCCCCATCGCTGAGTGCATTCCTCGGCTTCGACCTCCAACCCATCCCCGTCATCCCGGTCATCGCGGGAATCGTCGCCGTCGGCTACATCGCAGGCTGGATCCGCCTCGCCGTCCTCGGACGCCCGTGGCCCGTCTGGCGCGGCATCCTCTTCCTCCTCGGCTGCGTCCTGCTCGCCGCAACCATGGGACTGGCCATCGAAGGCTACGGACAGGTGATGTTCTCGGTCTTCATGTTCCAGCAGATGACCTTGATGATGGCCGTACCACCGCTGCTCCTCCTCGGCGCTCCGGGAACCCTGCTCCTGCGCTCGACTCCGCGCAATCTCCCGGGACGGATGCTGCTCAAGACTGCGATCTTCGGTCTGCGCTCATGGCCGGGCAAGGTCATGGTCCACCCTCTCTTCTCGCTGCCGCTCTTCCTCGTGCTCTTCTACGGCCTCTACCTCTCCAACGCAGCCAGCTGGGTATTCAATCAGGGCGTCGGCGTCCACATCGCCCTCGAACTCGTCCTGCTGTTCACGGGTATCGTCTTCAACGCCACTCTCATCCCCGCCGACCCGCTCCCGGTTCCCGAATCCCACGTCGTCCGCATCTTCCACTCGTTCATGGAAGCTGGACTGCACGCGTTCTTCGGCGTCATCGTCATGATGGCCGCACTGCCGCTGGTCGACAAATTCGCCCAACTCCCGTCAGGTTGGGGGATCGATCCGATGGAAGACCAGAAACTCGCCGGCGGCATCGCCTGGGCCTACGGCGAAGGACCCGCCGTCCTCATCCTGCTGATCATCCTCATCACGTGGTTCCGCCAGGAGTCGAAGAACAACACGATCCGCGACCGCGAAGTGGCTCTGCACGGGGACAAGGAACTCGACGCCTACAACGAGTACCTGAAACGTCTCGCCAACGGCGAAGAGAAGGTCTGAGCGACCCTGCGATCCGGGCTGTCGGTCGGGGCCTGACTGTCCCCGGAGTTGACGCATCGTTCCTGATCAGATCGGCAGAATCGACGCTATTCGACCGAGATGGTGGCAAGTATTCTTGAGTTCAGAATCGAACACACTCGAAACTGCCTCTCTGTGTAGAACAAAAAACAAAAATAGTGCTTGACAAGTTCTAAAACAGTGTATAATGGAGAGATCAGCACAGTCGTTGATGGATGGACCTGGAGGCCATGACTCTCAACCCGGACCGCGAACCCGAGAAGGCGAATGACCACGCTTCGACTCCTCTCGAGAACGTGCCCGGTTCTGAGTGGGAGTCGAACGATCTCTTTCCCGCCGGCCGTGGTGACGACGCCGGTGTGCACGATGACAACGACAGCCGAGAAGACGGCATAATCGCAGACGTCATCTCGTTGCGCGACCAGCTCGCTGCGGCCGGATTCGACCTGACCGGGCACCCGCTTGCCGACGAGTTCGGTGCCAGAGATGCCGTCGACGTGAGCGAGCCGGCATCACCTGACGAGCCTGAAATCGATTACTTCTCTACTGTCGGCGATCCCTCAGGCGTCGAAGATCCTCCCGGCGCCGCGGACTGTTGCGGCGTTGAAGACTTCGCGTGCGTCGGGGACCGCGCCGGCGTCGTGGAGATCGACCCCGTTGAGTACGCAAACCGCAGCGAGCAAGCAGACCGGACTGAGAACGCAGACCGCACTGCGGACGCGGGGGTTCAGAGCGGGACGACCAGTGCCGGTCAGCGGCCTGACGTGGACGAGCCCCGATCCACTGCTGCTCATCAGGCAGGGGAGCAGGGAAGTTCGGCCTCTGGCATGAGCCGTCGGACAGGGGCCGATGATGAGTCTCCGGCGTGGGTGGGTCGGCACCCGCTTCTCACCGACGAAGCATGGGCCGATCTGACTGCATTCGCGCCCGAGGTCACCGGCAGCATCAGCTCTCTCATGGACTTCGACTCGGAGCTGCGATCGTTCGACCGCCCCATGGGTCCGAGTGAGGCTCTGCTCCTCGTCGACGGAGCCGAGGCGCTCTCACGTATCAGCGAAGCGCTCTCGACCCTCGCGCTCTCCGTCTACGAACGAGTCGGAACTCCGACCGAGACCGGGGCGAAGAACACGAAAGCTCTCATTCAGAACCGCCTCAACCTCACCCCATCGGAAGCGCATCGGCGCACCGAACTGGCGAAGAACCTCGGCGGTCGAGTCGACACCACCGGTCAGGCACTCGAACCACTGTGCCCCGAGGTGGCAGAAGGACTGCACACCGGAAAGCTCTCGGCAGGACAGGCGAAGGCCATCGACGACTGCATGAACGACCTGCCGGACTGGGTGACCGCGGAGCAGCGAGCCGATGTGGAGAAGCAGCTGGTCGACTATGCCCCGACCGTGCGAGTCAAGGATCTGCGTGGAATCTTCGACCACATGCTTGCCTACATCGACCCGGACGGGGAGGAGCCCCGCGAGGAGACGCCTCGAAGGGACTATTCGATCACGATTCGTCCGAAGAAGAACGGCGACTGGGTGCTCGGCGGACTGCTCGACCCTGTCTCCGGAGCCACCCTCAACGGGCTGCTCACCTCACGTATCCGCTCGGCGAGCACAGACGGCGAAGCCACTGCGCCATCGCCATTGTCGGGACCTCAACCGAATTCTGGTGAGATTGCGCCCACTTCTGGAGAGAGCACCGCTGATCACCCCGCTGTCCCGGGGCAGCAATCGCTCTTCGACGTGGTCGATCCGGTGCTTCGCGGCGATGTCTTCGACGCTCCGCTGCCGGCGATGTCTGCTCCTCCCGATTGGGCCCTCCAGACCACGCCTGACACAGGTGTCGGCGTTGATGAGCGATCAGCCGCAGATGACGGCAACGACGCTGCAGGGGAGTTCCCTGTCGGTGTGGGACTGTGTGAGGACGGCACCCCAGTCGATCTCACCGCCGAACGGCCCTCCGCCAAGGCATGGATCTACGAACGCTTCGTTACTCTGCTGGGACGGATCAGCATGGAACAGGCCGGAACCGGCTCACCGTATGCCCTCGTCGTCACGGCAAAGGCCGAAGACCTTGCGAATGGCACTGGGGAGGGCACCACGGGTGCCGAGACACCCATTCCGATGCACGAACTCATCGCGAATGGTCTCAACGGGTCGGTGTTCTTCCATCTCATGAGCGAAAAGGCCCGAACGGTGCAGGTGCTGACAGAGAAGCGGTTTGCGAACAAACATCAGGTCGCGGTCATCACCGCTCGCGACAAAGGGTGCACATTCCCCGGTTGCGATGCTCCACCCGGATGGTGCGAAGCGAACCACGTCGTCCCGTGGGCTCTCGGCGGGAAGACGGAGATCAACAATCTGGCCCTTGCATGCAGCGCCCATCATCATCTGTTGGATCGGTCTGACTGGGAGATGCGCATGTTGATCGACGGTCGGCCGGCGTGGATACCACCGGCAACGGTGGACCCTGCCCAAAGGCCGATCCTGCATCCCCGATTCATCACCGAGGAGATCATCGAATCCCTCTTCGATGACCGTAACGACGGGCCTTAGGGATGTCCTACTGCTTCGCGGCCTTCGCTGCTGCCTTCGCCTGCTTCTTGAACGCACGGACCTCTTGCAGAGTGCCTTCGTCGACCACGTCAGCGATCGACCGACGGCTGCCCTCGGTTCCGTAGTCGCCAGCGGCTTCGCGCCACCCGGGGGCCTCCAGCCCGAACTGCTTGCCGAGGAGAGCGAGGAAGATCTTGGCCTTCTGCTCGCCGAACCCGGGCAGCTTCTTCAGACGTTTGAGCACCTCGGCACCGGTCGGTGCGTCCCGGGTCCAGATCGCTGCGGTGTCGCCGTCATACTCGTCGACGATCGCCTCGGCAAGCTTCTGCACGCGCCCGGCCATCGACTTCGGGAAGCGGTGCACCGCAGGCTTCTCTGCGAACTTCTCAAGGAACTCGTCCGGGTTCATCTCGGCAATCTCGTCTACATCGAGCCTGCCCAGGCGGTCGGCGAGCTTCGCAGGTCCCGCGAACGCGACCTCCATCGGCACCTGCTGGTCAAGAAGCATCCCTGTCAGCAGTGCGAAGGGATCTTCGGCCAGCAGCTCGTCGGACTTGGGATCGCCGGAGAGAAACACGGTAGTCATCCGTCCATCCTCGCACGCTCGAACATGAGGCGCCATGCACAACCACGGGACACCAAACTCGCACGCGAGGTGTCGTAGATGTCCGAACACAAGGTGGCAAGGTTGCCCGAATGCGAGGCGCCATGCACGAACGCGAGGAGTCGTGCCCGAACACGAGGCACCATTCACGAACGCTGGCGGTGCGGGTCGAACGTCGAGCCATGAGACCAGCCTGCTGCGCCCACCAGCCTTTGAAACATCCCGAATGGAGAACACCGCCATCGGCGGCTGCGAACGGGCATAAGCTGGAGGCAGCCATCAGCGATGCGAGAAAGGGCGACGTGACATGAGTGCAGCAGTCGACTACTTCGAGACTCCCCAGCAGGACAAGCGTGTGAGCACCGGCGAATACCGGCTGAGGCTCGAAGTCCGGGAGGACGAAGACTTCGCCAAGGACGGCATGCTTGCCATGACCGAGAACGGCACCGAACTCACACCCCGCGAATTCGTCGCCCACTACGCCACCCGTGACGACGTCGACGACGCCTACTCCCGTGTGACCGACCTCCTCGCCGAGGGCGAGATCGTCCACCTCGAAGAGCGCAACGGCACGGGACAATTCACCGAATGGATCCAGCTCGCGCCCGAGGAGATGCACGTCGAACCCGGCTCGACGAGCTGACATTGATCTGCCCGTGCTCCGGGGTGCCTACCGGCGCCGACTTCGACGACTGCTGTCGCCCTGCCCTTGACGGGGAGGTGTGGCCGCCGACCGCCGAGGCGCTCATGCGTTCGCGCTACACCGCCTTCTCCCGGAAGCACGCCGACCACCTCTTCCGCACCTGGCACCCACGCACGCGTCCGAGCGACCTCGGCGTCGACGAACACGTCACCTGGACGGGCCTCGAGATCCTCGACATCAGGGCAGGATCTGAAGCCGACGACACGGGGACCGTGCACTTCCGCGCCCACTATCGCGACGACCTCGGCGATCATGTGCTCGAAGAGAACTCCGCATTCGCCCGGCGGGCGGGTCGGTGGCTGTACCTCGCTCCGGTCGAGGACTAAGTCACTGGGGATTGCCTTAATCACGGGGGACTGAGGGCCCGAGATTCCCGCTATACTGTCGGTGGCGAATCCGACGCCCAGCCGCGGTCTGACACCCCAGCTAGCAGACCATTCGGCGAAGGGGAGAGAATCCTCGGACCGCCTTGTCAGTGGAGAACTCCTGACCGGGCGTCGAGCTGGGGCGATGCGCGGTCGAGCAAGGACATCCACCGTGACCAAGAACAGCGACTTCAAAACCCTCATCCGTGCACGCATGGCGACGACGGGGGAGAACTACACCTCAGCTCGAGCCGCACTGCTGGCCGAGAACGCTGAGCGAACTGAAAGCGTCGACCGAGCCCAGAATTCCGTGCCCGCCGTGGACGCGGTGCAGAGCGGAAGCACTGACCCGACGGCCGACACAGCTCTCGAGCGGTTCAAAGCCAAGGTCCGGCGCACCTTCGTCAACGACGGGACGCTCACAGCGATCCCGACCAAGCGCCGAGCGCTCGTCGTCCTCCTCCTCGACATCCGCGAGACACTCGATCCGCACCGGATCTATACGGAGAAGGAACTCAACGACCACCTCGGCGGATTCCACCCGGACTTCGCCCGGCTGCGTCGCGAACTCATCGACTACGGCTACCTCGAACGCAACGCCCACACCGGTGAGTACTGGATGGCTGCGACACTGCCGAAGCGAGAGGGCAACCTCTACCAGGAGGCCGGGGTGTTCGAGACCGCGCTGCGCTGAGGGCGATGGGCGAGGCTGCGCTGAGGGCGTCGACCGAGGCCTGTTCGCGGCGACGTAGACACTCCCGCAGCGAATGCGGACGGAACTGTTGCAATGATGGGCTGCGAATGTTTCGGCACCGCGGTGACGACCGCGTATTCTTGGAATCTCGACGGACAAGGACCGCAGAAGGAGCATCCATGGGCCAGGCATACCACGCCGATTCGACCGACCTCACCGACAAAGAGATCCTCACCTGGGACACCTTCGGCCAGTCGGCCAGAGACCTCGCCCAGATCATCGCCGACTCCGACTACGACCCGGAGATCGTCATCGCGATCGCCCGCGGCGGCCTCCTGCCCGCCGGAGCCCTCGCGTACGCGCTCGGCCTCAAGCTCTCCGACGCCATCAACGTCGAGTTCTACACCGACGTCGAGGAGACCCTTCCCGACCCGATCCTGCTCGCCCCGATGCTCGACATCGACGCGATCAAAGGCAAGAAGCTCCTCGTCGTCGACGACGTCGCCGACTCAGGCCGCACCCTGGCCCTCGTCCTCGAACTGCTCAAGAAGAACGGCGCCGAAGCACAGTCCGCCGTCATCTACGCGAAGTCCGCATCGATCGTCGACCCCGACTTCGTGTGGAAGCGCACCGATCAGTGGATCGTCTTCCCATGGTCAGCAGAGCCCCCGGTCGAACCGTCGAAGTAGACCGCCGAGGCGCGGACGACTCGACGACGGAGATCCCCGCACCCTGCGGCCAGGTGCGCGGGATCATCGACGGCGACGTCATCCGTGCCCGCGGCATCCGCTACGCCCGTGCCGAGCGGTTCGCCCACCCCGTCGACGAACCACCCGTCGACCTCATCGACGCCACCCGACCCGGGCCTGCGAGCCCCCAACATCGAGTCGACCCCAACGCGGACATCAGCTTCGACCAGATCGGCGGCCTGACCACCAGCGAAGACTGCCTGCGGCTGAGCGTGACTATGCCGCGCGACGCCGAGACCCCGCTGCCGGTTCTCGTCTGGATCCACGGCGGCGCCTACGTCACCGGGGCCGGAGACGCGGAGATCTACGACCCGCACACCCTGGTGACCGAACAGCGCATCATCGTCGTCTCGCTCACCTACCGCCTCGGCGTGCTCGGCTACCTCGGGCAGGGCCGGCCGGAGCATTCGAACCTCGGGCTCCTCGACCAGATCTCCGCCCTGCGCTGGGTGCAGCGCAACATCGCCGCCTTCGGAGGCGACCCGAACGCCGTGACCATCGCGGGGCAGAGCGCCGGTGCCGACGCCTGCGCCCACCTCATGATCGCCGAGGCGACCGAGGGCCTCTTCTCGCGTGTGATCATGGCATCCGCTCCCTTGGGACTCTCCGGCGGCACCGACTCGATGAACTGGGCGATGGCGAAGGTCGCCGCCCGCATCCCCGACGGTGCGACGATCACCGAGATCCTCGCCGCCCAGGACGAAGTGCACAAAGCCGCGCTCGTCGGCGGCCTCCACGCCGGCATGTGCTTCGGCGTCCACTACGGCGCCTACCCCCTGCCGCCCCGTGCAGACGCCGCCGCTGCCTGGGCGAGAGTCGCACCGAAGTACGACGTGCTCATGACCCGCACCGAACGTGAGATCGCCTTCTTCGCCGGCTTCGTCCCCGCCTTCCACCGCCTCCACGACCGCCGCCTGACCTCGCCGATGCTCGAATCCCTCATCTCCGGGATCACCTCAGCCGTCTACACCCGCGCGGCAAAGGCCTTCTACGACCGCCACCGGATGTCTGGTGGCCAAGGTGCCCGCCTCCTCATCGTCTCCCGCGGCGACGGCAGCTTCTTCGACGCCGCCCATTCCGGTGATCTGCCCCTGCTCTTCCCCGGTCCCGTGTGGGATGAGAGCTTCCTCGACTACGGTTCCACCGCCGAGGTGGCCGGCCCCGAACTGCGACGGATCTGGGGCCGCTTCACCACCTCCGGGGCGCTGCCCCGCGTGCGGGTCCCAGGCCTCATCGACATCCTCGGCTGAGAATCTCGGGTACTCTGGGCACTCGAACAGTCCTGGTCCCGGACAGTCGGCTGAGGATCATTGTCGGACACCGTCTGTGAACGGATGCCGACACCGGGATGCGGACCCGACGCGAATCCCAACACTTTCCCAACACCCGACCTAGCCTTTCGGCTAGGGTGTTCTGTCTCCCCGATTCCTAAACTCGAAGAGTTGCCTGAAGCTGTTCGAGGAGAACCGTGAGACACCAGCAAGGATTCGTATCCCGGCTTGCGCGCGCCGGCGTCGCCGTCGCCACCGCCCTGGTCCTCTCGTTCTCGACCGTCCCCGTAGCTCACGCCGACGAGACCGCTCCCACCCAGAGCGATACCCCCTCCGATACCCCCATCCCCGCCGAGGCTCCGGCCTCGGCCCCAGACGAAACGCCGAAGTCCTCGTCGCCTGAGGACGATGCTCCCGCGAAGGCACCGAAGAGCGTCGCTCCGCAGGACGATGCCTCCGCGAAGGCACCTAAGAGTGTCGCCCCGCAATCGGTGCCCCGCGCCAGCGGCGACAACGCCGTCATCACTGTCAAGGTCGGCGGCGACCGGACAAGCGAGACGACCGTCAAGGGTCTCGCAGGCGTCAAGCTGCGCCTGTACTCCGACAACCGCGGCAGTGTCGGCTCCCGGATCGGCGACAGCTGGGCCTCGTGCACCTCTGATGCCGATGGTGACTGCTCGTTCACGGTTCCCCAGACCAGTTGTACGCTCTTCTGCACCTCATTTACCTCCCAGGCCAACCGCGACAAGCGCTTCTGGATCGTCCAGGAATCCGCTCCCGAAGGCTGGTCGGCCAACGACAGGTTCGTCGTCGGCACCGCCGCTGACAACTCCACCGAGCGCTACGCCTTCCGCACTGGTGACCAGCTGCGCTCTGGAAACACCTACCGCTCGGGCCAGCACTTCATGACCGTCGGCAAACGCGGGTCCGACCTGACGAACTCGACGGGCACGTGGCAGAACACCCGCAGCAACCCCAGCCTGCAGGTCTCCTGCTCGGCGGGACTCCGCGTCGCCCTCGTCCTCGACCTCTCCGGTTCGGTGTCGAACTCCAATGCCCTCGGCACCCTCAAGGACGCTTCGAAGGGCATGGTCGACGCCCTCAAGGGCACCAACTCCTCGATGGCCCTGTACACGTTCTCCGACAACTCGCCGCGCAACGACACCGACGACGGACGCAACTGGCCCTCGATGTCGATCGACCCCGGCAACAACGCCGGCACCATCAAGAAGCGCATCGACGCCTACAACACCGGCGGCGGCACGAACTGGGACAGCGCGATGTGGCAGGCCGCCAACGTCGCCGACCCCTACGACCTCGTGGTCGTCGTCACCGACGGCATGCCCACCTACTCGATGGGCAACACGAGCAACGACGGCGGCAACGGCTCGAAGACGAACTTCGACGAGATCGAATCCGCAGTCTTCTCCGCCAACGCCATCAAAGCCAAGGGCAGCCGCCTCATGGCCGTCGGCGTCGGCGACGGAGTCAAGAACGGCGGCCCCAACCTCGCAGCGATCTCCGGCAGCACCAAGCACACCACCGGAGGCTCGATCAACGACGCCGACTACTTCCAAGCCGGTTGGGAAGAACTCGCCGACCTCATGGCCAGCGTCGCCAAGGGCGCGACCTGCCGGGCGGACATCGAGATCGACAAGAAGACGCTCGCCTACGGAGCAAACACACCGGCACCCGGCGGTGCGGGATGGACGTTCGGGGTGACCGCCTCGGCGCCGGGAACACTGGGCCCCACCTCGAAGCAGACGACCGGGGAGACCTCCAAGGTCGCCTACCAGGTGAAGTTCCAGACCCCCAAGCCCGCCACCTCGTCGAAGGTGAGCATCGAAGAGCTGCTCACGCAGGCCCAGACCGCCGACGGATGGGCACTCGACGCCGTCGAATGCCGCATAAACGGCCAGAAGGTCTCCGTGACCAAGGACGCGATCAGCCTCAACGTCACCGTCGGCGACGCCGTCAAGTGCACGGTGACGAACAAGCAGAGCCTCGTGCCCGGCATCGACATCGAGAAGAAGGCGTGGGACACCCCGACCGCCGCCGGCCTCGACGGGGCGAAGGAGATCAAGGCCGGGGAGACCGTCACCGACGGGCGCACCGTGACCTGGACCTACCTCGTGAAGAACACCGGCAAGACCCCCCTCGACGGCATCACGGTCGTCGACGACAAGCTTCCCGCTTCCTCAGTGAAGTGCCCGAAGACCCGCCTGAACCCGGGCGAAACCATGACCTGCTCCGCCTCTGGCGCAGTGAAGTAGAACCGAAACACGACAACAGGAGAGAATCGTGAAGAAGCAGACCCTCGGAATCATCGCCGGAGCAGCCGGAGCAGCCCTGCTCCTCGGTGGCGGAACCTTCGCCCTCTGGACCGACAGCGCCGAAGCCGACGGCGGACAGATCACCGCCGGTAACCTCGACGTCGCCGTCACCGAATCCGGCTGGCAGGACATCTCGGCCGACCGTGCCGACAGCCCGCACGCCATCGACCTCAAGACCTTCAAGATCATCCCGGGCGACACCGTCCAGGGCAAGTACGGCGTCGACGTCGGCCTCGAGGGCGACAACATGGTCGCGAAGCTCAAGCTCGCCGGCGGCGGAGCGCTCGAAGGTGCCCTCTCCCAGGGCCTCTCGCTCAAGTACTCCGTCCAGGACGCCTCGGGCAAGGAGATCGCCACCGGTGACAACGCCGGCGTCGAGCTCTCCCTCGTCTCCTCGGACAACACCGACCCCGGCAGCACCCAGGTCGCCGCCGGCAAGGCCGTCGACGGCACCGCCGACTTCAACGTCGTCGTCACCGCCGAATTCGACAAGAGCACCCCGAACCAGGAGCTCGTCAAGACCCAGGCCGCCCTCGCCGGCTCGAACATCCAGCTCCAGCAGGATCGCTGAGGCTGACCCGCAGCCTGAGGAATCAGGCGACCGACACACGAGGATGACAACGATGGCACGACACTCCCGGACCTCGGGATTCGCACGCGGACTGCGGTCCGGGGTGTTCGCCATCGTCCTCATCGGCTTTCTCGGCCTGACCGTCGCCATCGGCGTCGTGCCCAAGGTGATGAACGGTGCGGCGCTGACGGTGCTCACCGGGTCGATGGAGCCGACCTACGAACCCGGCGACATCGTCGTCTCGGTTCCCCAGGACAGCTACAGCATCGGCGACCCGGTGACCTTCCAGCCGCGTTCGGGCGATCCCATGCTCATCACGCACCGGGTCGTCGCGGTCACCGACACCCCAGACGGCCGGACCTACGTCACCCGCGGAGACGCGAACGGCAACGACGACGAACCCATCGTCGACGCCCAGGTGATGGGCAAGGTCATCTACTCGATCCCGAAGCTCGGCTACGTGCAGCAGGCCGTGGGCGGGAACAAGGGACTGCTCGTGGCAGGCATCGGCTTCGTGCTCATCGCCTACGCCGTCTACGCGCTCGTCTCCGCAGGCATCGAGAAACGCCGCGCGAAGAAGCACGGAGCCCACGAGGCGACTGATACAGCACCACAGACTCGCGAGATGGAGAACAGGACATGACGACGAGGAAGAGCTGGCGCATGCCGATCCTCACCGCCGCAGTCCTCATCGCCGGCACTGCCGCAGGAGGCGGGACCATGGCGCTGTGGAAGACCGCCGGTCAGGCCACCCCTGCGACGATCATCGCCGGAGACCTCGGCGTCACCGCTGGTGAGACCACGTGGACGGAGACCTCGCCCGATGTGAAGAACACCGGACGCACGATCGACCCCGAGACCTTCCTCGTCCGCCAGGGCGACACCGTGGAGATGAGCCAGGAGTTCACGACCCGGATCGACGGCGACAACATGACCGCGCAGATCAGCGTCGCCTGGGTGGACCCCGCGCAGCTCCCCGACGGCGTGAGCGCGAACTACGAGGTCCGCGATGCCGCCGGCAAGCGCCTCGGCGATCCCGCCCCACTGGGCACGGCGATCACCCTCGACGAGGACCGCCTGAGCACCGACGACGCTGGACGTGAGGACGAGTTCTCCGTTGCCGTCTCCCTCGACTTCGCCGACCTCGACGACCGCTTCGGTGCCGAGAGTCCCGTCCAGGTCGCCGACCTCGGCCGCTTCTCCCTCACCCTCGACCAGGTCCGTGACGCGGGAGGCCGGCCATGAACCGGAAGCTGCGCAACACCGGAATCCTCAGCATCGCAGCGGCGCTCGGCATCCTCCTCGGCGTGGGTGGCGGAACTCTGGCCCTGTGGAGCGACACCGCCCACGGGGACGGTGAGATCTCCAGCGGTTACGAGTACTTCGCCGCCGGCCGGGTCGATAACACTCAGGCCGCGAAGGACGGTTCCGTGAAGGTGGGAATCGGCCCCGCCGAGGCGGAGGTCCTGCTCAAGAACGGCGAAGTCGCCGTGCCCCTCCAGACCGATTCGCTCAGCCAGGGCAACAAGGGCCTGCGCTACGAGATCACCCCGCCGAACTGGAGTGACGGCATCTTCGGAGCCTCAGACGTCTCGATCTTCCGGGTGAGCGCACCGAGCGAATGCACCGTACCCAACACACCGAGCACGCCCCAAGAGCTGCGCTCGACGCCCGTGAGCGCGGACTACTCGGACACCACCGAGCCGACCACCGAATACTGGTGCGTCACGGCCAAGCTGAAGAACGACGGCGTGGTCGGTGAGTATGAGAACACCGCGACCGTCACCGCGAAGGACCCCGCCGGAACCGAAGTCGAGGCGACGGACTCGTGGAACGCGAAGGTTCGACTCGGGCTCGACCCGAAGAAGGAACCCACACGAGAGATCGCCTTCGACTACGAGACCTTCCGCCCGGGAGGTGCCACCCCGTGAGACTCCCACGTGCTTTGGCGACCCTGACGATCGCCGGCCTCCTCGCACTCGGCACTGCGACCGCCGCCGAGGCGGCCCCGACCGACACAGCCATCCAGATGTCCTGGGACGGCAGCGCCTACAGCGACACGACGACGGAGACCTTCGTCGGATTCCCCGTCACCGTCCCCGGCGACTCCACGAGCCGCACCCTCACCGTGCGCAATGACGGTCCCACCGATGGAACCCTCACGGTGAGCATCGTCGACGTCGACCTCCTCACAGCCGACATCCCCGACGAGTTCTACGACGACCTGGGCATCGACTGGAAGCGCGGCTCCTCGTCGATCAAGGACCTCGCGGCTGCCGGGACGACCCGGATCATGGAGATCCCCCTCGCCAAGGGGGAGACCACTCCGGTGACCATCGGCTACGACTTCCCGATCGAAGCGACCTCGGGCAACAAGTCGAACGTCGGTGCACGACAGGGCAGCTTCGACGTCCTCCTCGAACTCGGCGGCGACGCCACCGACCCCGACAGCGGTTCGGGCAGTGATGGCTCGGGCAAGGACTCGGGCAGCGACGGGTCGGGTAAGAACTCGGGGAGCGATGGGTCGGGCAACGACTCTTCGACGCAGAGCGACGCATCCTCGAACGCGGGGTCGAACGCCGCATCGAACGCGGGGTCGAACTCCGACGGCACGACCGCCGACGGCACGACCGCCGACGGCGGCTACCTGCCGCGCACCGGCGGTGCGATGTGGTGGATGGCGATCCTCGGCGCCGTGCTCGCCGGTGCCGGTGCCGCCATGGTCCGAGCCGTCCGCCGCCGCAGCTGAGATGACTACCGCGTGACAGTCTCACCGGCGTCCTGGAAGACCTTCGCGACCTCGCTGCGCCGTTTGAGCTGAAGCTTCCGCAGAACGTTCGACACGTGATAGCGGACCGTCGCCGGGCTGACGAAGAGCTCTGCGGCGATCTCCTGATTGCTCCGCCCCCGGGCGAGCAGCCGCCCGATCTCGAGCTCGCGGGCCGTCAGCGTCCCCACGAGATTCTCACCCATCTTCGCCACCGTGCCCAATGCCTCGACGATGCCCGGAGCGTAGGCCTCGGCACCGATTCTGCGCACGATCGCCAACGCATGGTCGAGTGCCGACCGGGCTCTGTCCCGGTCGCCCAAGCCGATGAGGAAGATCCCGTAGTCGCGCAGTGTCAGCGCCCGGGGGAGCGGGAACCGATCGTCGCCGAGGGCCGCATCGAAGTGCCGTTCCGCCTCGGCGACGGATTTCGACTTGTCCGACCGACCCCCTGAGGACACGGAACCGCGGCCCCCTCCGGACACGGAATCGCGGCCCATGACACCGTCGATCTCGAACCTCGGGGCCGCGCATTCCGCCGCGACGAGCCTGGCCCGAAGCCAGTCGACCGACCCCCAGTACGGCTGCCATCCCTGGCTCCGAGCGGCGTCGATCGCCTCGATGAGCTCCCTGGCCTCGTCGAACCGCTCGAGGTCGATGAGGGCGTGCGCACGATAGCTGAGGAACCCGCGCTGGGTGCCCTGGAGGTTTCGCACCTTCTGCGGCGACGATGCGGCGACGACCCCGTCCGGATCGCCGTGGGCGCGAGCACGTTCGCACGAGGCCGTGATGACCATGTCCGCGGCGTACGGCTGCCACGACATAGCCGTCTGCCGGTGTGTCTGCGCCTCGAGGTCGATGAAGTCGGGAACCCCACGGGCGGCATTGAGCCACGCCTGCAGCCCGCTCAGCGGCAGCCGGGTCTCGACGTCGATCGTGCTGCCGCTCGACTCGGTGGCGGCGACGACGAGTTCGGCGGCCTCATCGAGCGATCCGGTCAGCGAGAACGCATGGGCGTGGATGAGGCGCATGGTGCCGGCCGCCCACGGTTTCCGGACCGTTTCGAGGAGGTCGACGCCGACCCCTGAGAGCCGCCGGGCACGGTCGATCTCGCCGATCGTCATGGCGACCACGGCCAGCGGGGTGAGGGCGTCGATCTTGTACGAACTCGGCTCGAGACCGAGGACCCGAGGCTCGAACTCGTCGAGTCGGTCGGAGATCGTCGCCGCATCGAGTTCGAGGACGAGTTGGAGCATCCGGAAGGCCTCGAGGACGAGCGAGCACAGCGCCGGGGCGACCATCCAGCGCATCGCCGGGTTGTCCACCTCGTCGGGATGCCTGGGAGCACGGGCGATCATCGCCTGCGCCTGGTCGATCGCCGCGCCGAGGTCGCTGAAGTCCTGACTGCGGATGATCTCGATGACCTCGAGGAACGCCGCATACGCCTGCAGGGTGCGCTCCTCCGGTGAGTCGGTGGGAACGGCGAGGAACTCCGCGAGCCGGTGGACGGGAAACTCCTGATCCTTGCGGTGGGCGAAGATCGTGAGGATGATGCACTCGCGGACCGCGCTCGGAGGCAGGGCCTCGAACTCGTCGATGAGATCGAGCACCGAGTACACCGTCTTGTTCTGCATATTGAGCAGAGCCAGATGGATGAGCAGCGAGGTGCGCGCCTCACCGTCGGCGATGTCGAGGCTGCGGCGCATGACATCGTTGACCGCTTCGAAATTGCGCGCCCGCACCGCCTCGGTGACGAACGCTTCGACCGCTGCCGCAAGCTCCGCATTCCATTCCGTCGCCCCGCTCAGCGTGTACCACATGCGCCGGAACCCGTGCGCCGACGGCGCCAGCGCCCGATAGATCGCCTGTGCCCGCTCACGTGGAAGGGTCTGGCGCACCGCATGCGCGATGAGGGAGTGTCGGGTCGCCACGGTCGAACCGAACCCCGATTCGGTGAGAACGGATGCCGTCACCGCAGGCTCGATGTCGACGACCTCATCGAGGTGCGCGGCCACCTCTCGCACGACGTGGGGCGCAAGCTCGGTGTCGGCGCAGCTGACGATCTCGACTGCCAACCGGGCAGGATCGGGCAGTTCGAACACCGGGGCGAGCAGCGGATTGTGGACCGGATCGACCCCGCGGATGGGAATGTCCCAGAGCAGGTGGAGTTTGTTGCGCTCCTGCGGGGTGATGCGGCGGAAGATGCTGTCCACGCTGAGGAACGACCCGCCGGTGGCGTTGCGCAGGGTCTCGGCTGTGAATGGGGAGATCGAGGCCCCGAGCACATCGACGGCGAGGGCTTGGATCTCCTCGACGGTCAGCGGTTCGAGGACGATGTTCTCCCCGTGGGGAGCCGACTCGGCGAGATCGGCGAAGAACGACACGGGTGCGGCCTCGATGTCGGGCAGCCTGCCGGCGACGACGATGAAGATCCCCAGGCCCATGACCCGGGGGACCATGTAGCGCAGCACGAGACGGGATTCGACGTCGATCCACTGGGCGTCGTCGACGATGATGGTCTGCAGCTCGGGCCGGTCGCGTTCGGCGAACTCGGCGATGCTCTCCCGGGCGATGTCGATGGGCGAGCGGTGGACGTCGATGACGCGGAACGGTGCGAGACCGGTGCTCATCAGCCTCTCGACGAAGCTGTACGGGGCGTCCTTCTCGAACTCGTCAGCCGTGGCGAAGGCGACGGGCGAGGTGGGGAACATCCTCTCCCCGATCTTGCGCAGCAGCCAGGTCTTGCCCGTGCCGGCGAATCCGGTCACCATGCACAGCATCCCGCCTTCGGTCACCGCCCTGCGGCAGATGTCGTCGACGAGGCGATCGCGTGCTCTGATGGGGCTCAAAGTCACAGATGTTTCCTTTGTGGTGGGGAGGGCTGCACTCTCATGATCGAACATCCGTTCACGACAGGTGAAGTCAACACGCCGTGGAGAGTGCCTCGTTATCCGACCGTAATCCATCCTCGTGTGCGGGGGCTACGCTGAAGATGTGAAGATCACACAAGTCTCCGCCGCCCGGCTGCTCTCCCTCGACCTGATCGGTTCGTCGTCGGATGATCCCGCCGAGGTGGTCCGCCGCCTCGCATGCGTCCAGGCCCAGGCCCTGCCCGGGGCGCTGGTGTCCGTGGCCCTGCGTCTGCGGCAGCCGTCGGTGGCTGCGGTGCGGGCGGCGATCGAGGCGGGAGACATCGTGCGGTCGTGGACGCAGCGCGGCACGATCCACTTCGCTGCGGCCGAGGACATCGGCTGGATCCTCGCCCTCACCGCACCCCGCCTGATCAGGTCGCAGACAGCCAGGCGCGAGCACTTCGGGGTGAGCGAGGAGATGCTCGAACGTGCCGCCGACCTCGCCGAATCGGCGATCTCCACACGTGGGCCGCTGAGCAGGGAGGACCTCCTCGCGGAGTTCGCACCCCTCATGCACGGGGTGGGCGAAGGGGAGGAGTACGGTCGCGAACGCTACCTTCTCACGACCCTGGCGATGCGCGGCATCATCGTCCAATCCGGTTTCGCCGCCGATCGCGACGAGCTCGCCTACGTCCTGCGCGATCACTCGGGAGACGCCGGCATCGACGCTGAGACCGCGCTGACCGAGTGGATGCGGCGCTATGTGCTCAGTCATGGGCCGGTCACTGTCGATGATGCGGCGCGCTGGACGGGCCTGCCGAAGACGCTGATCCGCGCGGCGCTGCGAGCCGCCGTCGACGAGGGCGCGATCGTCGCGACCGACATCGACGATCGCGAGCATTTCCAGGCCCCCGACCTCGACGACCGCCTCGGCGAGGGGGAAGCCGACACACAGACGATGCTGCTGCTGCCGGGCTTCGACGAACTCATCCTCGGCTACAAGGACCGCAGTCAGACGCTCGCCCCCGCCCACGAGAAAGCCGTCGTGCCCGGCGGCAACGGGATGTTCAAGAACACCGTCATCGCCGGCACGCGGGCGCGCGGAACGTGGAAGCGCTCACCGAAGAAGACAGGTCCACGGGTGGTCGTCGAACCCTTCACCGGGGAGTCCGTCGACCTCGACCGCGCCGAGGCGATCGCCGAGACCCACCCGGCGTTCGGCTGAGGCAGACAGAGTGAGGGAAGACCATGAGGCTCGGGATCATCGTCAATCCGCTCCACGCCCGGACCCATCGTGCCCACCACCGGCTCGTCACCCTGCTCGACGCCGTCCACGTCCGCTACCGGACGGTGTCGACGACCGCGACGCGCACGGGCGCCCGGCAGGCCGCTGACCTCGTCGAATGGGGTGCGAAGGCAGTCGTCGTCCTCGGCGGCGACGGCACTCTCCGCGCTGCGGCCCCGGTGCTCGCCGAGGCGGACGTCCCGGTCCTCATCATCCCCACCGGGACGGGCAACGTCTTCAGCCGGGCGATCGGAGTCCACACGGTCCGCGCAGGACTGCGCCTGTGCGAGGAGTTCGTCCACGGCGCGGCCGGCCGAGCGGCCGTGCCCGTGTGCACGGCCGACTGCACCGATGCCGAGGGGGTGCGCCGTCACGAGCACTTCCTCTCCCTGTCAGGCATCGGCGGCGACGCCCACGCGGTGGCCGGACACCGGCGCGCATGGGGTCTGCTCGGCTACGCCCGGGGTGCGATCGGTGCGCTCTTCGCCCCCGAGCACACGGTGAGCATCGACGGCGAGAGTCTGCGCGTGTGGGCAGTCATGGCCGCGAAGACCTCCCGCCCGGCCGGTCCCATTCCCGTCTTCCCCGGCGCCGAGGTGACCGATGAGGACATCGACTTCCTCGCCGTCGTCCTCGGCACCGACTCGCCCGTCGCCCGCCTGCGTGTGTGGGCGGGGATCGGCACAGCCTGTGTGCGCGGCTGCCCCGAGGCCGACCCTGCGATGCGGTACTGGACCGCGCCGGCGGCCACGGTCACCGTCGACGAGCCCGCGCCCGTGCATCTCGACGGGGACCACCTCGGCGAATTCACCGCGATCGAAGTGAGCACGGGCGAGCTGCTTCTCGACGTCGTCACGCCGCCGAACTGAGGCACTGCAGGACGCGCTCACCGCCGGGGTGCGACCGGCGATGAGAGCCTCACCGCCGGAGCTGAGTTCTCAGCGTCGGCGCAGAGAGACTGGGCGTCTTACCGCCGGTGACAGCCTCAGCGTCGGCGGCGCGAGGTGCCGAAGATGCCGCGGGCGATCTCACGGGCCGCGGTGCGCGTGAACTGCTTGAAAGCGGAGGAGTTGACGACCTGCGAGAAGAGGTTGTCCTCCTTCGGTGCCTCCTTCGACCGCGTTGGCGCCGGGTCCTCGGGGAACGGGACCTTCCCGGCCCCTCCCGAACCAGTCCCTGCCGGACCTGAGCCCGCGGAATCGCCGGCCTTCACCTCGGCGTCCTTCTCCGCTGCCCCTGCCTCGAGGCGGGCCGTGAGGATCTCCCGGGCGGACTCGTTGTCGATCGCGGTGCCGTACTTCTTCTGCTGCGGGGAGGCCGCGACGGCCGCGCGGACCTCGTCCTCGCTCATCGGGCCGATCTTCGACTCCGGTGCGCGCATCCGCGTCGGGGCCACGGGGGTGGGTGCGCCGTCGGGGTCCATGACGGTGACGATCGCCTCGCCGATGCCGAGCGAGGTGAGCAGCTCCTCGAGGTCGTAGCCGGACTTCGGGAACGTCTGCACCGTTGCCTTGAGTGCCTTCGCATCATTGGGGGTGTGCGCCCGCAGCTGGTGCTGGATGCGGGAGCCGAGCTGGGCGAGCACATCCTCGGGGACGTCCTTGGGCGTCTGCGTGACGAAGAAGACGCCGACGCCCTTGGACCGGATGAGGCGGACGGTCTGGGTGACGGATTCGAGGAACGCCTTCGATGCGTCGGCGAAGAGCAGGTGCGCTTCGTCGAAGAAGAAGACGAGGGCGGGCTTGTCCGCATCGCCGACCTCGGGCAGATCCTGGAAGAGATCGGCGAGCAGCCACATGAGGAAGGTCGAGAACAGGGCGGGGGACTGGCTGAGCTTCTGCAGTTCGAGGACGGAGACGATGCCGGCGCCGGAGTCGTCGACGCGGAGGAGATCAGCGGTGTCGAACTCGGGTTCGCCGAAGAAGACGTCGCCGCCCTGGGCGGAGAGTTCGGCGATCTTGCGCAGGATGACGCCGACGGTGGCCTTCGAGGCCCCGCCGATGCCCTCGAGTTCGGCCTTGCCCTCAGCGGAGGTGAGGTAGGTGAGCACGGCCTGGAGGTCGGAGAGGTCGAGGAGGGCGAGACCGGCCTTGTCGGCGTAGTGGAAGACGAGGGAGAGCACGGACTCCTGCGTGTCGTTGAGCTCGAGGACCTTCGAGAGCAGGATCGGACCGAACGAGGTCACGGTCGCCCGGATCGGCGTGCCGAGACCCGAATCGCCGAGCGTGTAGAACTCCGTCGGGTTCGCCTTCGGGTCCCACTGCTGGCCTGCGGCCTCGAGGCGCTTCGTCAGCTTCTCCGAGGCGACGCCGGGGGCGCCGATGCCGGAGAGGTCGCCCTTGATGTCGGAGGCGAAGACCGGGACGCCGGCCCGGGAGAGCTGTTCGGCCAGGACCTGGAGGGTCACGGTCTTGCCGGTGCCGGTGGCACCGGCGACGAGGCCGTGCCGGTTGAGCATCGAGAGTGGAATCGAGATGGGAACGTCGGGAACCGGTGTCTCCCCGTCGAGCGCCACCCCCAGTTCGAGGGTGGCGCCGTCGAAGGTGTAGCCGGTCTTGAGCGTGTCGATCGCCTCAGTCGTCATGGCCCAATCTTCGCACGAACTCCGCGTGGAGTCTCGTGTCCGGACCCAACTCCGGATGGAAGCTCCCACCCCACACATTCCCCTGCCGCACGAGGACGGCGGCCCCGTCGTGACGGGCGAGCACCTCGGCGCTTCCGGTCTCGACGATCTGCGGGGCACGGATGAACGTGCCGTCGAAATCCGGGGTCATCCCGGTGATCTCCAGGGGAGCGACGAAGGACTCCCGCTGCCGGCCGTAGGCATTGCGGGCGACGGTGACGTCGAGTCCGCCGGGACGGTCGAAACCGGTGAGCGTGTCGTCCGTGAGCCGGTCGGCGAGCAGGATGAGTCCGGCGCAGGTGCCGAAGGCGGGCAGGCCGTCACGGATCCTCTCGCCGAGGTGGACGAAGAGTCCCGTGGGGGCGGCCAGACGGACCATCGCGCTCGACTCCCCACCGGGGAGGATGATCCCGTCGAGGCCTTCGAGGTGCTCGGGCCGGGTGACCTTGCGGGCCTCGACCCCCAGGGAGTTGAGCACCGTGAGGTGCTCGCGGAACGCTCCCTGGAGGGCGAGGACGCCGAGGGTCACCATCCGCGCTCGGCGAGGCGGTGCGGTGCGGGGACGTCGGCGACGTTGATGCCGACCATGGCCTCGCCGAGACCTCGGGAGGCGGCGGCGACGGCGGCGGGATCGTCGTAGTGCGTCGTCGCCTCGACGATCGCGCGGGCGCGGGCCGCAGGGTTGCCGGACTTGAAGATGCCGGAGCCGACGAAGACGCCGTCGGCGCCGAGCTGCATCATCATGGCCGCGTCGGCCGGGGTCGCGATGCCGCCGGCGACGAAGGTGACGACGGGCAGACGGCCGAGGCCGGCGACCTGCTTGACCAGCGGGTACGGGGCGGCGATCTCCTTGGCGGCGACGTAGAGCTCGTCCTCGCTCTTCGCACCCAGCGCCCGGATCTCGGAGTTGATGGTGCGCAGGTGGCGCATCGCCTCGGAGACGTCGCCGGTGCCGGCCTCGCCCTTCGAACGGATCATCGAGGCGCCTTCGGTGATGCGGCGCAGGGCCTCGCCGAGGTTGGTCGCACCGCAGACGAAGGGCACCTTGAAGACGGACTTGTCGATGTGGTTGACGTAGTCGGCGGGGGAGAGGACCTCGGACTCGTCGATGTAGTCGACCCCGAGGGTCTCGAGGATCTGCGCCTCGACGAAGTGGCCGATGCGGGCCTTGGCCATGACGGGGATCGACACGGCGCTGATGATCGACTCGATGAGGTCGGGATCGGACATCCGGGCGACGCCGCCCTGGGCGCGGATGTCGGCGGGAACCCGTTCGAGGGCCATGACCGCCGAGGCGCCCGCGGCCTCGGCGATGCGCGCCTGCTCCTCGTTGACGACGTCCATGATGACGCCGCCCTTGAGCATCTGGGCGAGTCCGGTGTTGAGCAGGGTCTGGGTTTCGGTCATTGCTGTGCCTTCGTTCTGATGTGCGTGGTCCCATTCAGGCTAGATGCGCAAGTGGCCTATGCGCAGGGCCAGAGTAGAGGTGACATTTTGGGCCAGTTGTGCAGGGCGGCGATAGAATCGCGGTATGACAGCTCACGGTTCCAGGGCATCCGGCTCTGCGGCGCAGCACCAAGTGCAGAAGGCACAGGTCGGGTCGGGGAAGGATGCGTCGGCACGATCAGGGGCGCGGGCAGCGGCGCGATCAGCGGCGGGTGTGTCGACGCCGTCAGGGCCACGGGCAGCGGCGCTGACCCGGTCGAGCCGGGAGACGCTCAACGTCGACATCGATGAGACCTCGGCGATTCCGCTGCCCGATCAGCTCGTCACCGGCATCCGCGAGCTCGTCGCCCAGGGAGAGCTGCGCCCGGGCGAAGCGGTGCCCTCGAGCCGGAAGCTCGCGAGCCACCTCGGCGTCTCGCGGGGCACTGTGGAGACGGCGTACGCTCAGCTCGCCGTCGAGGGCTACCTGCTCACCCGCGAGCGGGCTGCCACCATCGTCGATCCGGATCTGCCGACGGCCCTGCTGCGCCGATCCGATGCGCCGGCACCGCCGCCGACTCCCCGCAGGCCGCCTCGGCGACTCATCGACCTGCGTCCCGGCCACGGCGGGGACGATCCGCTGCGCGATCCTGCGTTCCGCAAGGCGTGGCGGGACGCGCTCGACGTCGAGCCGGGGACGACCGACCCGCTCGGGCAGCCCGGCGCCCGCTGGGCCGTTGCCGACCACCTCCGCCTGCTGCGCGGCATGCGCGTCGATCCCGACGCCATCATCCTCACGAGCGGTTCGCGTGATGGTCTGCGTCTGCTCTTCGCCGCGGGCCTCGACGGGCCGATCGGGGTCGAGAATCCCGGCTTTCCCGGCCTCCGGCTGGCCATGGCCGATCGTCAGCTCGTTCCCTTCGACGTCTCGACAGGCTTCGACATCGACCGGCTGCGGGACCTCGAGGGTCGGGTGTCTGCGGTCGTCGTCACCCCCAACCACCAGTTCCCCCATGGGACGACGATGCCGGTGAGCATGCGCATGCAGCTGCTCGACTGGGCGGCGCACGCCGGAGTCACGGTCATCGAGGACGACTACGACAGCGAGGCCAGGTTCCAGCGCACGGCAGTGCCGACGCTCTACGATCTGGCGGGATCGATGGATCTCGACGTCGATCTCGTCCACATCGGGACGTTCTCCACACTGCTCACGACCGCGGTGTCGACGGGCTACGTCGTGGCCCGAGGACGGTCGGGTGAGGCCATGGCCGGGGTGCGGAGGTCATGGGGTCCGGCGGTCGCGCCTGTGCTGCAGAGCGCGGTGGCCGGGTACCTCGAATCCGGTGGGCTGCGGCGGCGGATCGCTCGCGGACGACGGCGACTGCGTGCCGCGGAAGCGGTCGTCGCCGAGGTGGGTGCGATTCCCGGGCTGGTCCATGAGGGCAGGACGCTCGTCATCGAGACCGACGAGGCCGAACTGCTCCAGCGTGAACTCCTCGACCGTGACATCCGGGTCGCGTCGCTGGCAGACGGGTGGAGCGGTGACAGCGCGGTGCGCCACGGCATCGTCGTCGCTCACTCGAACGTCGAGGCCTCAGTGCTGCGTTCGGTGCTCGGGGTCATCCAGTCGCTGAGCACGGGGCCAGCCGGTGGTTGAGCGCGGGGCCAGCCGGTCGTTGAGCGCAGGGCCAGCCAGTCGTGAGTACGGGGCAAGCACGTCGTGAGCCAGCGTTATTGCGGCAACCGTCCGGCGCCGAGTCGATCGCCCGCGATGAAGCTCACCGTCTGCGGGCGCCCAGGCCCCGTAGAATTGCACCATGATCAAGCCCGTGTATGTCGTCGACGGAATCGTCAAACTTCTCCTCGCGGGCGCAATGCTCGTGTTCATCCCCGGACTCACTGACTTCTTCCTCGTCCCGACGTGGACCGTCATCACGGCGGCAGTCCTGCTCTTCCTCAGCTCGGCCACGGAGATCTCGTACGGTGTGAGCAAAGGCGCGAGGACGTATCTCAAGCACATCGTCATCGCCGACGCGGTCTTCATCGTAGGTCTCATCCTCGGCATCGTCCTGGCGGCTGCGGCGAATCCGGCCGGCGGATTCATCCTCTTCGGACTCGTCGCCCTCGGTTCGCTCGGCATCGCCATCGTCTTCACCACCGGAGCGAACGGCCCCGACTTCGGCAAAGACGACTGAGCGCCGGCCACGCTCGCTCAAGCCGGCCGCCACTTTTCGAACGTTCCTCGCGCCGAAAAGTAGCGGCTGGCTTGAACGAGCAGCGGCTGAGGCTGGGCGCGTCGAAAAGTGGCGGCTGGCTTGAGCGAGCCGACCTGCCGGGGGAGTGTCAGCGGTTGAAGGCGATCGCGGCGCGGTACCCGGCGGGAACGCCCTCGACGAGGTCGTGGATGTCGACATCAGGGTGCGGCGATTCGGGCACCTCACCAGCGCCGATGTAGTCCATGCCGGGATCCCGGGCGAGACCGGTGCTCAGTGCCTTGAGGAACGCCTCCTTGCGCGCCCACACACGCACGAACGCCTCGGGCAGGGTCAAATGCGCAGCCGGTGGCTGCTGAGCGACGAGGAACTCCGCCTCGGATCGCTCCGCACTGGACTGCTTCGCAGTGGGCCGCTGCGCACGGGGCAACTCCGCGTCTGGGAGCACCGCCTCGGCGAGCGATTCGAGCTCCTCGCGCTCCCGCGGGTGGAGGAGCGTGAGCGCCTCGGAGGCGACCGCGGCGTCGGGAACGGCTTCGAGGTCGACACCGACAGGATCATCGGAGACGGCGATGAGGACGAGCCGCTGAGCTCGCGTGACGGAGAACTCGATGTCCTCGACGCGGGGCTTGCCCGCGGAATCGAGTCGGATCTCGATCGACGACGGATCGGCGTCGAGCACAGCGCCGAGCACGTACCGCAGGACGACACGACCCGCCGCCCAGGTCAGGGCCGCCTCGCCGCCGAACTCCTTGGCATAGTTCCGCTCCTGCTCGGTGAGCACGGTGCTGATCGTGTCATCGCTGCGCGCCCATGCGGCGGCACCGTCGGTGTCGGCGAGGACGAGAGTCGCGGGAAGGTCTGTGGGCAGAACGGTGAAGTCGGGATGCACGCTCAGCGCGCTGCCTTCTCGATCTTCTTGAGCTTGCGCCCGAGGACGAAGATTCGCACCGAGCCGATGATCCCGGCGACGAGGATGCCGCCGATCGCGGCGAAGAGCATCGCCACGCCGAGCGGCAGCTGGAATTGCCAGCCGAAGTACTGGAACTGCGCGGGGACGTTGTTCTGCAGGATGAAGATGAGGAGGAGGACGACAATGATCGCGCCGAGGATGAGCGAGAACCACATGCCCGCTGACATGCCGCCGTTCTGCTTCTCGACCCGCGAGGTCCCTGTCGGTGCCGGTCCGGCAGGCGACTGTCCGGCAGGCGACTGCTGGACAGGCGTCCGTGATTCCTGCGTCGGAGCCTGGCCGTCCTGCTCGGCTTGGGAGGGCGCTTGGGACTGGCCGAGCAGCGCATCGGTCTCGGCGAGCAGCTCTTCGGGCGTCTGGGACCGTCCACGGGGGTCTGGAGAACTCATGGGCCCATCATAGATGCTGATGGGCCGATGAGTCAGCGGCGCGGAACCGGGCCCACGCCTCAGCCGAGTGGCGAGTCAGCGCAGCGCAGTTACCGTGGCGTCTGGCCGCTGGTGTGAAACGACGGGCAGCGATGCGACCGAGCCCCTGGTCGGTGATCCGACCAGGGGCTCAGACGGAGACGCCCAGCATCGCTCAGACGGAGACGCCCAGCATCGCCCAGGCGCTGACGCTCAGGATCGTTCAGACGCTGACGCTCAGCCTCAGACCTTCTCGCTCAGGGTCGCGATGATCCGGTTGAGCGTCTCGGACGGGCGCATGACCGCTGCGGTCTTCGCCTCATCCGGGTTGTAGTATCCGCCGAGGTCGACCGGCGATCCCTGCACGGCGAGGAGTTCGCCGGCGATGGTCTCCGCGTTCGCCTCGAGCTCCTCGGCGACCGGGGCGATCGCGGCGGCGAGCTCGGCGTCCTCGGTCTGCTGGGCCAGCTCCTGCGCCCAGTAGAGGGCGAGGTAGAAGTGGCTGCCGCGGTTGTCGATCTCGCCGACTTTGCGCGAGGGCGACTTGTTCTCCTCGAGGAAGCGGCCCGTCGCGGCGTCGAGCGTGTCGGCGAGCACACCGGCGCGGGCGTTGCCGTGGACGTTGAACTCGTGGCGGAACGACTCGGCGAGAGCCAGGAACTCACCGAGGGAGTCCCAGCGCAGGTGGTTCTCCTCGACGAGCTGCTGGACGTGCTTGGGCGCCGAACCGCCCGCACCGGTCTCGAACAGGCCGCCGCCGGCGATGAGCGGGACGACGGAGAGCATCTTCGCCGAGGTGCCGAGCTCGAGGATCGGGAAGAGGTCCGTGTTGTAGTCGCGCAGCACGTTGCCGGTCACCGAAATCGTGTCGAGTCCCTGCCGGATCCGGTCGATCGAGAACTGGGTCGCATCGACCGGGCTCATGATCCGGATGTCGAGGCCTTCGGTGTCGTGGTCGGCCAGGTACTCCTCGACCTTCGCCTTGAGGTTGCGGTCGTGCGCCCGGGAGTCGTCGAGCCAGAACACGGCGGGCGTGTTCGACAGGCGCGCCCGGGTGACGGCGAGCTTGACCCAGTCGCGGACCGGGATGTCCTTCGTCTGGCATGCGCGCCAGATGTCGCCGGGGGCCACCTCGGTGCTCATGAGCACCTCGCCTGCGGAGTTGCGGACCTCGACGACACCGGCGGCTTCGATCTCGAAGGTCTTGTCATGGCTGCCGTATTCCTCGGCCTTCTGCGCCATGAGACCGACGTTGGGAACGGTGCCCATGGTCGTGGGATCGTAGGCCCCGTTGACGCGGCAGTCGTCGATGACGGTCTGGTAGATCCCGGCATACGAGGAGTCGGGGATGACGGCCAGCGTGTCCTGCGTCTGATCGTCCTTGTCCCACATCTTCCCGCCGACGCGGATCATCGCGGGCATCGAGGCATCGACGATGACGTCGGAGGGCACGTGGAGGTTGGTGATGCCCTTGGCGGAGTTGACCATGGCCAGTGCCGGTCCCTCGGCGAAGCCCTTCTCGATGCCGGCACGCACACCGGCCGCCACCTCGGCGGGCAGGGCATCGAGGCCGTCGAGGATCGCTGCGAGGCCGTTGTCCGGGGTCAGTCCCGCCTCGGCGAGCGCGTCACCGTACTCGGCGAAGACCTCGGGGAAGAACGCCTCGATGACGTGGCCGAAGAGGATGGGGTCGGAGACCTTCATCATCGTCGCCTTGAGGTGGACGGAGAAGAGCACACCCTCGTCCTTGGCCCGCTGGATCTGCGCCCGGAGGAACTCGTCGAGAGCGGCGACATTCATCTTCGTCGCATCGACGACCTCGCCGGCGAGCACGGGCAGGGACTCCTTGAGGACGACCTCGTCGCCGGAGTCGGTGACGAGCACGATGCTCAGGGTGTCATCGGCGCCCATGACGACGGACTGCTCGTTCGCGCGGAAGTCATCGGCATCCATCGTCGCGACGTTCGTCTTCGACTCCGGCGACCATGCGCCCATCGAATGCGGGTGCTTCTTCGCGTAGTTCTTAACGGCCTCGGGGGCGCGGCGGTCGGAGTTGCCCTCGCGCAGGACCGGGTTGACGGCCGATCCCTTGACCTTGTCGTAGCGGGCCTTGACGTCCTTGTCCTCGTCCGTCTCCGGCTCCTCCGGGTAGTCGGGGAGGTCGAAGCCCTGGGACTGCAGTTCGGCGATCGTGGCCTTGAGCTGCGGGACGGAGGCGGAGATGTTGGGGAGCTTGATGATGTTGGCCTCGGGGGTCTTGGCGAGCTCCCCGAGTTCGGTCAGTGCGTCGGCGACCTGCTGGTCGGCCGGGAGACGATCGGCGAACTGTGCGAGCACACGGGCTGCCAGGGAGATGTCCCTGGTCTCGACATCGACGCCCGCCGAGGTGGCGAAGGCTTCGATGATCGGCTTGAGCGAGTAGGTCGCCAGCAGGGGCGCTTCATCGGTGCGTGTGTAGATGATTTTGGCCATGGTGATGGACTGCTCCGAATCGTCGTGGGGTTTGACCTCACCATCCTACCGTTTGGTCGCGTTGGACTCGCTCGCGTTCCATCCGCCCGCCGAGGTGGGACGCGGGTCCGGGTAGAGTGTCGTGGCGGGATCGACAGATGGGGGACCACGTGGCCAAGCTCTACTTCCGGTACGGAGCGATGAATTCCGGCAAGTCGACGGCCCTGCTGCAGGCGGCCTTCAACTACGAGGAGCGCGGGCAGCGGGTGCTGCTGGCCAAACCCGACATCGACACGAAGGGGGCCGACGAGATCGTCTCCCGCCTCGGCGTCACCCGGACCGTCGACTTCCTCATCCCCGCAGGCGCCGATGTCGAGCTCATCTACCGTGAGCATGCCGACTACGTCGACCACGACGCCCTCATCGAATCGATCGACACCCCCAAGGCCCCGGTCGCATGCCTGCTCATCGACGAGGCCCAGTTCCTCGAACCCGCCCAGATCGACTCGCTCATGCGCATCGCCACCGAGGCGGGGGTGCCGGTGATGTGCTACGGCATCCGCACGGACTTCCGCACCCGTGCCTTCCCCGGTTCGGCGCGTCTGCTCGAGATCGCCCACACCCTCGAGGAGCTCAAGACGATCTGCCGGTGCGGACGCAAGGCGATGTTCAACGGCCGCCTCGTCGACGGGCGGTTCATCTTCGACGGCGACCAGGTGGCCATCGACGGCAATGCCGTGACGTACGAATCGCTGTGTCCGCGCTGTTATCTCCGATACTCCGACGGTAGGCTGTCGGGGTAGAGACCCTCCGCACCAGCCCGATCCTGTTGACCTGCGACGACTGCCGATCCTGACCTGAGAATGAGGAGCCCTCATGCGCATCGCCCTGCACGCCTTCAATGACAATCCCGGTTCGCCCGCCCTCGTCTTCGGCGGCGCCCTGGGCACTCGGATCCCGCTGTGGGCGGCCGTGGCCTCCCGCCTCGTCGACGACCACCAGATCTACCTCGCCGACCTGCCCGGGCACACGTATCCCGTCCCGGAATCGGAGCTGGCGACCGACTTCACGATCTCCGACCTCGCATCCGGCCTCGTCGAATCGCTCGAGGACCGCGGGGTCGAGTCCTTCACCTACTGCGGTGCATCGATCTCCGGCGGCATCGGACTCACCCTGGCCCTCGAACATCCGCACAAGCTCACCGGGCTCGTGGCGTGTTCGACGGCGGCGAAGTTCGGCACCGACGTCTCCTGGGCCGAGCGGATCACCGAGGTGGAGAACGACGGCACCCAGTCACTGCTGCCCGACACCGCCGACCGCTGGTTCGCCGCCGGCTTCCTCGAAGAGGACATCGCCACCGGACCCCTCGTCCTCACCGACCTCGCCACCGTCGACGATGCGGCCTACATCGCGTGCTGTCGGGCGCTCGCGCTCTACGACCTCGAGGGCAGGCTGGGCGGCATCACGACGCCGACGCTCTTCATGGCCGGCACCCAGGATCCCGGCTGCACCCCGGAGGCGATGGGTCAGCTGCGCGACGCCGTCGAGGGCTCCGAGCTCGCCGTCATCCCCGATTCGGCTCACCTGCCCATGGCCGAGCACCCCGAGTTCGTCGCCGACCGCATCCACTCCTTCATCGCCGGGCTCTGACGGGACCACTGAGAGGACGACCGCGCAGATCGTCTCCGAACCGCAATAGGCGCCTCCGCCGCTGTGTCCGCTCTCGCCGATAGGATGGCAGGGACACCTGTAGTCGACGGCTCGACGAGGAGCGCATCGTGAACGAGAACGTCAACCTGTCAACGGAGATCGCGGAGAAGTCACCGGGGGAGCGAGCGCCGGGCTTCCCGCTCAAGACCGTGCGGATCCGCTGGACGGGATTCTTCCTCGGCCTCATCTTCGCCACCCTCGTCTACGCGATCATGCCCGACGGGGTCTCCCACAACGCGAAGCTCACCGCCGCCGTCGCCGTGCTCATGGCCGCGTGGTGGATGACCGAGGCGCTGCCGATCCCCGCGACCTCGCTCGTCCCGCTCGTCGCCTTCCCCGTCTTCGGCGCGGAGATCGAAATGGCCGACGTCGGGGCCTCGTACGGCAACCCGATCATCTTCCTCTTCCTCGGCGGGTTCCTCATCGCCCTGTCGATGCAGAGATGGAACCTCCACCGGCGCATCGCACTCTTCACCCTCAGCCTCATGGGCAACAAGCCCGGCCCCATGATCGCGGGCTTCATGATCGCCACGGGCTTCATGTCGATGTGGGTCTCGAACACGGCGACGGCTGTGATGATGCTGCCCATCGGCATCTCCGTGCTCATGATCGTCGCCAAGGTCGTCGGCTCGGCGATCGCCACGGGGGAGAAGGCCGAAGGCGACGGCCCAGCCGAGGCCGGCACAGCCAAGGGCGGCGCAGCCGCGGGAGGCCCAGCCGAGAACACCACAGCCGACGAGGTCGGCCTCGGCCACGTCGTGAAGTCGAACTTCGGTACGGCGCTCATGCTCGGCATCGCCTACGCCGCCTCGATCGGGTCGCTCGGCACGATCATCGGCACCCCGCCCAACACCTTCCTCGTCGCCTACCTCAAGGACAACCACGACATCTCGATCGGCTTCGGCCAGTGGATGCTCGTCGGCGTGCCCCTGGCCGTCGTCATGATGGCCGTCGCGTGGTTCCTCCTCGTCAAGGTCCTCTTCAAACCCGAGATCGACGAGATCCCCGGCGGCCGTGAGCTCATCCGCGAGGAGCTCGCGAAGCTCGGCCCCATGTCGACCGGCGAGAAGCTCGTCCTCGGCATGTTCGTCCTCGCCGCCGTCAGCTGGATCGCGATCCCGCTCATCTTCGAGGACCCGCCGATCAGCGACGAGGGCATCGCCATGGTCATCGGCCTCCTTCTCTTCCTCATCCCCGGCGGGGCCAACCGCGGTGTGCGCCTGCTCGACTGGGAGACCGCGGAGAAGCTGCCGTGGGGTGTCCTCCTCCTCTTCGGCGGTGGGCTCGCGCTGTCCGCGCAGTTCTCGTCCTCGGGGCTGACCGAGTGGATCGGCGAGGTCTCCGTGGGCTTGGGCGCGCTGCCGCTCATCCTCATCGTCGCCGTCTTCGCCGCGATCATCCTCTTCCTCACGGAACTGACCTCGAACACGGCGACCGCGGCGACGTTCATCCCCGTCGTCGGCGGGGTGGCACTCGGCCTCCAGCTCGATCCGCTCATCCTCACGATCCCCGTGGCCCTGGCCGCCACCTGCGCGTTCATGCTCCCGGTGGCCACTCCGCCCAACGCCGTCGCCTACGGCTCCGGATACGTGACGATCGGGCAGATGGTCAAGGGAGGGATCTGGCTCAACCTCATCGGCATCGTCCTCATCACCGCCACCGTGTACCTGCTCGCCGTCCCAGTGTTCAACATCATGCTGTGAGAGCGGACTCACTCAGGCAGACTTGTGCCATGGCTGAACTCTTCTCCCCGATGACGCTGCGCGGACTGACCATCGACAACCGGATCTGGCTGGCCCCGATGTGTCAGTACTCGTGCGAAGCGGAGGACGGCATGCCCGGGACGTGGCATCTCGTCCACCTCGGCGCCCGTGCGACCGGCGGCTTCGGTCTCATCCTCACCGAGGCGGCCGCCGTCGTTTCCGAGGGCCGCATCTCACCGCAGGACGCGGGGATCTGGAGCGACGAGCACGCCCAGGCGTGGGCGCCGATCGTCGACTTCGTCCACTCGCAGGGCGCGGTCATCGGCATGCAGCTCGCCCATGCCGGTCGGAAGGCGAGCACGTACCGTCCCTTCGAGGGCAATCCGCGCGGCACCGTTCCCGCGTCCGAGGGCGGCTGGCAGCCGTTCGGGGCCAGCCCGATCGCCTACCCCGGCTACACCGAGCCGACGGAGATGACGGAGGAGGACATCGCCGAGGTGGTCGCCGCCTTCGCGACGGCGGCCGAGCGGGCGATCGGGGTCGGCTTCGACCTCGTCGAACTCCATGCCGCCCACGGCTACCTCCTCCATTCCTTCCTCTCCCCGCTGTCGAACCAGCGCACCGACGGCTACGGCGGTGACCTTGCCGGCCGTTCCCGGCTGCTCATCGAGACGTATGAGGCCGTGCGGGCCGCCGTCGGTGAGGATGTGCCCGTGTTCGTCAGGCTCTCGGCGAGCGAATGGGTGGAGAACGGCTTCGACATCGCCGAGGCGGTCGAGGTCTCCCGTGAACTTCAGTCCCGCGGCGTCGACGTCATCGACGTGTCCTCGGGCGGGAACGTTCCGGTCAGAGTGCCCGTCGGTCCCGGCTACCAGGTGCCGCTGTCTGCGGCGATCAAGGATGCGGGAGTGAGAACGGCGACAGTCGGACTCATCACCGAACCCGGTCAGGCCGAGACGATCCTGACCACCGGCCAGGCCGATGCGATCCTCCTGGCCCGAGTCGCGCTGCGCGAACCCGGTTGGCCGCAGCGGGCCGCCCATGAACTCGGCGTCGAGCCGGGACCGTATCCACCGCAGTACACAAGGGGCAGATGGTGAACACGATCGAGACAGAGCACGTCGTCATCCGTTGGATCTCCGTGTCCGAGATGGAGAACAACGTCTACCTCATCACGGCGAAGGAGACCGGCGCACAGGTCCTCATCGACGCCGCCGATGACATCGCGGCGATCGAGAACCTCATCGCCGCGGGCGCTGAGGACACGAGCGCCCCGCCGATCCTCGAGGCGATCATCACGACCCACCGGCACTGGGATCACATCCGCGCACTGCCGGCCGCAGCGGAGAAGCACCCGGATGCGATGACGATCGCCGGTGCCGCCGATGCCGCCGCGATCACCGAGGCCGAAGGTGTGGACATCGCCCATTCCGTCGACCACCTCGACGTGGGGGACTTCGGCGGGTTCGTCCTCCAGGCGATCGGGCTGCGCGGTCACACGCCGGGTTCGATCGCACTGCTGCTCCGGGACGGGGGAGAGACGATCCTCTTCTCCGGTGATTCGCTCTTCCCCGGGGGACCCGGAAAGACATGGTCTCCGGAGGACTTCACGTCTCTCATGGACGACCTTGAGGAGCGCGTCTTCGAGCAGCTGCCCGATGACACGCAGGTGCTGCCCGGTCATGGTGCGCCGACGACGCTCGGCGCGGAGCGGGGTCAGCTGGGGGAGTGGCGCGAACGCGGGTGGTGAGGTCCGCTACCAGGTCGGCAGCGCCATGAAGCCGATGGCCGCCCACACGATCGCCGCTGCGAGGAGGACGATGATGCCGGTGTTCCACGACTCGGTGATCGTCCGCTCGCCGCGCGGGTTGGCGAGCTCGGCGTCGCCGAGTCCGGCGTGGTGGTCGAGCACGGTGTCGACGGCCGGGCTCGGCTGATCGACGAGGCGGCGCATTCCCGCGGCGTCCTTCTCCATCTTCTTGCCCCGGCCGGCCAAGGGCCATGACGAGAAATTCTTCGCATCCGTGCGCACGGCCAGGCCGAAATGCGTGTCGAATCCGTCGACGAGGTTCCACGGCACCGTGATCGTCTTGAGCGGGTTGACGAGGACGATCTCCTGCCGCCGCAGTTCGACGCGCGGGAAGCGGTAGAGCACCCAGACGCCCGCGAGGAGAGCGAGCGGGAGACCTGCCACGGCGAGACCGCGCAGGGTGAAGTCGCCGACGACGATCGACCCCACTCCGAGCAGGGCGATGACCCCGATGATGACGAAGAGGACGGTCGAACCCGTCGTTCTCACGATTCGGGTCTCACCGGGGCTCATCTCACTGTCTGCCATCCGAACATCCTATCCACTGAGACCGTCCATCGGATGAATGTGGCGTGGGTCTCGAAACGGTAACGATTCGAGATTTGGCTCAGAATGTGGACTCAGTCACAGTCGGGTGTGAATTAACTTTGAGGCAATCCATGCAGAAGCATGAACGAGGTCACATTCCCGAAGGCGGGTCGAGTGACCGCATCGAGTCCCGAATCCGGGACACGAGCACGTGGGCGCAAGCCCAGAGAACAACAAGGAGAGAACGTGAACAAGCGCTTCCTCGCAGCCGGCGCCTCAGTTGCCGCAGCAGCAATGGTGCTTTCTGCCTGCACCCCTCCCGGCGGTGGCAGTGATGACCAGGCCTCGAACAACTCGATCCTCAACGTCGGATGGAACGAGTCCTTCCGGTCGATGAACACGATGACTGCCAACGGCAATGCCGTGTCGAACGCCATTCTCACCTACATGATGAATGACAACTTCAAGTACTACGACGACAAGCTGGAGCTGCAGGACGGCTCGCTCGGCAAGGTCGAGAAGGTCTCCGACGACCCGCTCAAGGTCAAGTACACGTTCAACGACACGGCGAAGTGGTCGGACGGCACCCCGGTCGACGCAGCGGACCTCGCCCTGACGTGGGCCGGCACCTCGGCGAACTTCAACACCGTCGAATCGAACAACAACGATGACGGGTCGGTCAAGGAGAACGACGACAAGACCGTCTACTTCGACTCCGCATCGATCGGCCCGGGTCTGATCAAGAACTTCCCGGAGATCTCCGAGGACGGCAAGGAGATCACCTTCGAGTACTCGAAGCCGTTCGCCGACTGGGAGCTCACCTTCGGCGTCGGTGCCGACGGCGTCGGTGTGCCCTCGCACATCGTGGCGAAGAAGGCGCTCGGCATCGACGATCCCGCTGAAGGCAAGAAGGCGATCCTCGATGCGATCAAGAACAAGGACACCGCTGCGCTGTCGAAGATCTCGAACACCTGGAACACCGGCTTCGACTTCACCTCGATGCCCGAGGACCAGGACCTCCTCGTCCACAACGGTCCGTACAAGATCACCGACTTCAAGGAAGGTCAGTACATCACGGCTTCCCTCGACGAGAACTACTCGGGCCCCGTCAAGCCGAAGGTCAACACCGTCACGGTCCGCTACAACGGCGACCCGATGGCCATGGTCCAGGCAGTCGAGAACGGCGAGGTCGACATGACGCAGCCGCAGGCGACCGCTGACGTCCTCGATGCCGCGAAGGCCATCGACGGCGTCACCGTCGACTCGGCCGACGGTGCGACCTACGAGCACGTCGACTTCACCTTCAACAACAACGGTCCGTTCGACCCGAAGAGCTACGGCGGCGATGAGGAGAAGGCGAAGAAGGTCCGCCAGGCCTTCCTCAAGATCGCTCCCCGTGCCGACATCGTCGACAAGATCATCAAGCCGCTCAACCCCGAAGCGGTCGTCCGCGACTCCTTCACCCAGGTGCCCGGCTCGCCGATGTACGAAGGCATCGTCAACGGCAACGGTCTCAAGGCCGACTACTCCGAGGTCAACGTCGACGAAGCGAAGAAGCTCCTCGAAGAGGTCGGCGGGGACATCAAGCCCGTTCGCATCATGTACGACAACACGAACTCGCGCCGTCAGCAGGAGTTCCAGCTCATCAAGGAATCGGCTGAGAAGGCCGGCTTCAAGATCGAGGACGTCGGCGACGTCAACTGGGGCACCCGCCTCGGCGATGGAACGTATGACCTCTCGCTCTTCGGCTGGCAGTCCGAGGACACGGGCATCACGTCGAGCGACGCGAACTACCGGACGGGTTCGCAGAACAACTACGGCGGCTACTCGAGCAAGAAGGTCGACGACATCCTCGACAAGATGCTCACGGCCAACGAGTCCAACGCCGAGCAGCTCTCGATCGACCTCGAGAAGCAGCTCGTCGACGATGCCTTCGGTGCGCCGATCTTCCAGTTCCCCGAACTGACGATCTACAACGACAAGGTGAAGAACGTGAAGTCGACGTCCGTGTCGCCGACGATGTTCTGGAACTACTGGGAGTGGGAGAAGGCCAACTGATCCGCATCTGATGCGATCGGTACCACTCCATCCCAGCTGCTGTGGGGATCACATCAGTGATCCCCACAGTGGCGTTTCCGCTCAGACTGAATCGGATACACCATGATCAAATTCATCCTCAGGCGTCTCCTGTCGACAGTGATCGTCCTCCTCGTCGTCACCTTCGTCCTCTACCTCCTGCTCAACGTCGCCCTCGACTTCTTCTGGGACCTCCGCGCAAGCACGTCGCCCAACATCGACGCTCTCTACGAATCGCGCATCCGCCTCCTCGATCTCGAGACCCCGGCCGTGGTCCGCTACTTCAAGTGGCTTGCCGGTGCGAGCGGCTGCCTCATCGGGCAGTGCGACCTCGGCATCGCGTGGAAGAGCGGTCAGGAAGTCACCTACCTGCTCCAGGGCGCGATCATCAACACGATCAAGCTCATCACGGCCTCGACGATCGTCGCCATCATCCTCGGCATCGCCGTCGGCATGATCTCGGCCATCCGCCAGTACTCGGGCTTCGACTACTTCATCACCTTCGTCTCGTTCCTCCTCTACTCGCTGCCCGTCTTCTGGGTCGCGGTGCTGCTCAAGCAGTACGGAGCCATCGAGATCAACAACTTCATCAACGATCCGACGCTGACGAGCTGGTGGCCGATCATCATCGCCTGCCTCGCCATGGGCCTGTTCTGGATGGGCGCCCTGGGCGGAGGGAAGAAGAGACGGATCATCACCTTCGTCACGGCGACCCTGGTCACCTTCGGCACGATCTACTACATCCTCGCCAGCGGCTGGCTCCAGCAGCCGACCATCGGCGTCGTCGGCGTCATCATCATCGGTGCCGGCGCGGCCGTCGTCATGACCTTCCTCTCGACGGGCCTGAAGAACAAGCGGGTGCTCTACGCGACGCTGACCTGCGCCGTCATCGGCGCCCTGCTCTACATGCCGCTCCAGTACCTCTTCTACTACCAGGAGATGAACTGGCTGTGGATGTTCGGCCTCCTCGTCGTCGCCCTCGCGGTCGCAATCGGCGTCGGGCTTGCCTTCCGCGGCCCGGACCCCTGGGACACGGTGCGCACGACGTGCTTCACGACGCTCATCATCGCGGTGACGATCTTCGCCGATCGGGTGCTGCAGGGCTGGCGCGAGTACTCCTCGCACCCGGCGATCAACAACCGGCCGATCGCGACGATCGGCGCCTCGGCGCCGAACATCAACGGCGATTTCTGGATCACGAACCTCGACACGTTCACGCACCTGCTGCTGCCGTCGATCGCCCTCATCCTCATCTCCTTCGCTTCGTACACGCGCTACACGCGCGGTTCGATGCTCGAGGTCATGGGGCAGGACTACATCCGCACCGCGCGTGCCAAGGGGCTCAATGAGCGCACAGTGATCATGCGCCACGCACTGCGCAATGCGCTGCTGCCGCTGGCCTCGATCATTCCGGTCGACGTCATCACGATGATCGGCGGTGCCGTGATCACGGAGACGATCTTCGGCTGGAACGGGATGGGCAAGCTCTTCATCGACTCGATGAGACAGTCCGAGCTCGACCCGATCATGGCCTACATCCTCATCACTGGCATCCTCGCCATTGTCGCCAACCTGGTCGCGGACTTCCTCTACGCCGTCCTCGACCCGAGAATCCGAGTGAACGCATGAGCATCGAAGACAAAGAACAGAGTCCGATCGCGACCGATTCCGTCGGCGAGAACGCGATCGAGAACAAGGAGACCGAAGGCCTGTCGCAGGGCAAGATCGTCTTCCGCAAATTCATCCGCCACAAGGGCGCGATGATCGGCCTCATCGTCCTGGTGATCGTCACGATCTTCGCCTACACCGCACAGGGGATCGGGCCGATCCCCGGCTGGTGGATCTTCAACCACACGTCCTCCGGGCCGGTGACCAATCCGGGTGGTGCGCCCACCTGGACGCTGTCGAACTTCTTCTCTCCGGGGGACCATCCCTTCGGTCAGGACGAGATCGGCCGGGACAACTTCGCCCGCGTGATGAAGGGCACCCAGATCTCGATCATGGTCATGCTCATCATCGGCCTCGTCGCTCTGATCATCGGCACGATCGTCGGAGCCCTGGCCGGGTACTACCGTGGCTGGGTCGACTCGATCCTCATGCGCATCACCGACGGGTTCATCATCCTCCCCGTCATCGTCGTCGGCGCGATCCTCGGCAAGCTCGTCTCGGGCACCGGGGGAGCGATGCTCGGCCTCGTCCTCGGAGCGATCCTCTGGACCGGCCTGGCCCGACTCGTCCGCGGTGACTTCCTGTCCCTGCGCGAACGCGAATTCGTCGATTCGGCACGCGTCGCAGGTGCGAGCGACTTCAGGATCATGTTCAAGCACATGCTCCCGAACGCGATGGGCGTCATCATCGTCAACACGACGCTGCTCATGAGCCAGGCGATCGTCCTCGAGGCGGCGCTGAGCTTCCTCGGCTTCGGCATCGCCCCGCCCGACATCTCGCTCGGTCAGCTCATCAGCGAATACCAGACCTCGTTCGCGACCCGTCCGTGGCTGTTCTGGTGGCCCGGCTTCTTCATCATCGTCATCGCTCTGTGCGTGAACTTCATCGGCGACGGTCTGCGTGACGCGTTCGACCCGCGGATGAAGACGATCCCGAGCTGGAGGAAGATGAAGAAGGCCGAGCGCATGGCGAAGAAGGGGGACAAGTGATGAGTGAGCAGACAGCGACAGATCAGACCTCGTCCGCGAAGTCGCCGATCCTCGAGGTCAAGGACCTGGGCGTCCACTTCTGGGTGAGCGACGAATGGTGGATGGCCGCCGAAGGGCTGACCTATACGGTCAACGCAGGCGAAGTGCTTGCGATCGTCGGCGAATCCGGTTCCGGAAAGTCCCAGTCGAGCATGTCCCTGCTCGGCCTGCTGCCGAGCAACGGTCGTGCGACGGGCTCGGCGAAGCTCGGAGACAAGGAGCTCATCGGGATGCCGCAGGAGCGGATGCAGCACATCCGCGGCAACGACATCTCCGTGATCTTCCAGGAGCCGATGACCGCGCTCAACCCGGTCTACACCGCGGGCTTCCAGATCACGGAGACCCTGCGCGTCCACCTCGACATCGGACCGACCGAAGCGAAGGAACGGGCGCTCGAGCTCATGCGCCTCGTCGAGATCCCTGACCCGGAGGAGCGGTATCATTCGTTCCCCCACCAGCTCTCGGGTGGCCAGCGTCAGCGCATCATGATCGCGCAGGCGCTCGCGTGCCAGCCGAAGCTGCTCATCGCCGACGAGCCGACCACGGCCCTCGACGTCACGGTGCAGGCGGAGATCCTCAAGCTCATGCGCGAGCTCAAGTCGAAGCTCGACGCCGGCATCATCCTCATCACGCACGACATGGGCGTGGTCGCGGACATGGCCGACCGCATCATCGTCATGCGCGCGGGCAAGGTCGTCGAGTCGGGGACGGCGGATGAGATCTTCTACCATCCGCAGCACCCGTATACGAAGCAGCTCCTCGAAGCGGTGCCCCACCTCGGCGCCGATGTCGAGGGCGAGGCCTTCGGCACGGATCTCGCCGACGTCGAGGAGGTCATCCACGAACTCGAGGAGACCTTCGCCGACGAATCCGCAGGCGATGACCTCGGGGCAGGATCGGTTGCCGACGACGATGCCGAGGCGACCGCGGTCTCCACCGGGGAAGCGGCTCATCCGCACATCGAGATGGACTCGACGGAGACCTACTACCATCCGGGGTCGCAGGCGGACTTCTCGAAGCCCTCGGCCCTCCAGCTGCGCGATGCGGCGATCGAGTACCCCTCGATCGGACGGAAGAAGGCGTTCCGGGCGGCGCACCACATCAACCTCTCGATCGCTCCCGGTGAGGTCGTCGGCCTCGTCGGCGAATCCGGCTCGGGCAAGACGACGATCGGCCGTGCGGCCCTCGGACTCCTGCCCACCGTCGAAGGCGACATGCTCGTCAACGGCAAGAGCATCAAGGGGCTGTCGAACAAGCAGATGCGGCCGCTGCGGAAGGAGGTCGGGATCGTCTTCCAGGACCCCGGCTCCTCGCTCAATCCGCGTCTGCCCGTGGGCGAGTCCATCGGCGAACCCCTCTACCTCCATGAGGGGATGAAGGGGCCAGCGCTGAACAAGAAGGTCGAGGAGCTCCTCCACGCCGTCGAGCTGCCGACCTCGATGCGCAACCGCTACCCGCACGAGCTCTCCGGCGGTCAGCGGCAGCGCATCGGCATCGCCAGGGCGCTGAGCCTGCAGCCCAAGCTGCTCATCGCCGATGAGCCGACCTCGGCCCTCGACGTCTCGGTGCAGGCGAAGGTCCTCGACCTGTTCGAGAGCCTCCAGGCCCTCTACGGGTTCGCGTGCCTGTTCATCAGCCACGACCTCGCGGTCGTCGAACGCATCGCCTCACGCATCGCGGTGATGCGCCACGGCTACCTCGTCGAGATCGGCAAGTCCTCGCAGGTCGTCACCGACCCCGTCCACCCGTACACGCAGCGTCTGCTCTCGGCGGTTCCGGTTCCGGATCCCAAGGAGCAGCGCAAGCGCAGGGAGGCCAGGGACGCCGTGCTCGAGGCGACGATGAACGCCTGAGTCGGCGGAGATCGGACACCGCCTCGGCGGGATTCTCACCGAAGCCCCATCGCCCCTGAACGGGAGGTGGGGCTTCGGTGCGTATAATCGTCTGTTGGGTCCGGTCCGGACCACCCTCCCTACCTCATGAAGGCTACCCATGACAGAAGCTCCCATGCGCCGTGACAACCGCCGCAACGTGGCCATCGTTGCGCACGTCGACCACGGCAAGACCACCCTGGTCGACGCCATGCTCCGGCAGACCGGTGTGTTCAACGAGCACGGTGACTTCGCCGATCGCGTGATGGACTCCGGCGACCTCGAGCGGGAGAAGGGGATCACGATCCTCGCGAAGAACACCTCGGTGCTCTACAACGGACCCTCCGCCGGCGACGAACCGATCGTCATCAACGTCATCGACACCCCGGGCCACGCCGACTTCGGCGGCGAGGTCGAACGCGGACTGTCCATGGTCGACGGCGTCGTCCTCCTCGTCGACGCCTCCGAGGGACCGCTGCCGCAGACGCGCTTCGTCCTCCGCAAGGCACTCGCCGCGAAGCTGCCCGTCATCCTCGTCATCAACAAGACCGACCGCGCCGATGCGCGCATCGACGGCGTCGTCGAGGACTCGCAGGACCTGCTCCTCGGCCTCGCCTCCGACCTCGCCGATGAGGTGCCCGACCTCGACGTCGACTCCGTCCTCGACGTCCCCGTCGTCTTCGCCGCTGCGAAGGTCGGTGCGGCCTCGCTCGACCAGCCCGCCGACGGCGAGGCACCGGACAACCCGGACCTCGAGCCGCTGTTCAAGACGATCATCGAGACCATCCCGGCCCCGGAGATCAACGCCGACGGCATCCTCCAGGCGCATGTGACGAACCTCGACGCCTCGCCGTTCCTCGGCCGTCTCGCCCTCCTGCGCATCTTCGGCGGCACGCTGAAGAAGGGCCAGCAGGTCGCATGGGCGCGCGGTGATTCGATCAGCTCGGTCAAGATCACCGAGCTCCTCGAGACGCAGGGCCTCGACCGGGTGCCCGCCACGGAGGCCTCGGCCGGTGACATCGTCGCCGTTGCCGGCATCCCCGACATCATGATCGGCGACACCCTCACCGACATCGACAACCCGAAGCCGATGCCGGCCATCGTCATCGACGATCCCGCGATCTCGATGACCATCGGCATCAACACCTCGCCGCTGGCCGGCCGCGAGAAGGGCACGAAGGTCACGGCCCGCATGGTCAAGGACCGTCTCGACCAGGAGCTGGTCGGCAACGTCTCGCTCAAGGTCCTGCCGACCGAGCGTCCCGACGCGTGGGAGGTCCAGGGCCGCGGCGAGCTCGCCCTGGCCATCCTCGTCGAGCAGATGCGCCGTGAGGGCTTCGAGCTCACCGTCGGCAAGCCGCAGGTCGTCACGAAGCAGGTCGACGGCCAGGTCCACGAGCCCTTCGAGGATCTGACGATCGACGTGCCGGAGGACTACCTCGGCGCCGTCACTCAGCTCATGGCCAGCCGCAAGGGCGTCATGTCGACGATGACGAACCACGGCACCGGCTGGGTGCGCATGGAGTTCACCGTCCCCGCCCGCGGTCTCATCGGCTTCCGTACGCGGTTCCTCACCGAGACCCGCGGCACGGGCATCGCGAACTCGATCTCCGCAGGCTACGGTCCGTGGGCAGGCTACATCGAGTTCCGGACCAACGGTTCGCTCGTCGCCGACCGCGCCGGTGCCGTCACCCCGTACGCGATGATCAACCTCCAGGAGCGCGGATCGTTCTTCGTCGAACCCACCTCGGAGGTCTATGAGGGCCAGATCGTCGGAGAGAACTCCCGTGCCGACGACATGGACGTCAACATCACGAAGGAGAAGAAGCTGACGAACATGCGTTCGGCCTCGGCGGACTCCTTCGAGAACCTCGTGCCCCCGCGCAAGCTCACCCTCGAGGAGAGCCTCGAGTTCGCCCGTGAGGACGAATGCGTCGAGGTCACCCCCGGTGCCGTGCGCATCCGCAAGGTCGAGCTCGACCAGAAGGAACGTGCGAAGATCTACGCGAAGCTGCGCCGCCAGAACGCATGATCACGCCGCGCATCCTCTTCGTCCACGCTCATCCCGACGATGAGACGATCGCCACGGGAGGCACGATCGCAGCCCTGGTCGCCGACGGCGACCAGGTCACTGTGCTGACCGCCACCCGTGGTGAGGGCGGAGAGGTCATCCCGCCCGAGATGAAGGCCCTCGAAGGCGACCGGGCGGGACTCGCCCAGGTCCGGGAGTCCGAGATCGACGCCGCCATGCGCGCCCTGGGCGTCACCGATCACCGGTTCCTCGGCACCCGCCGGGGTGGGGCGGCGACCCTGCCCGAACGCCGGTTCGAGGACTCCGGGATGGCCTGGGGTCCCGACGGCCATGCCGTGCCCGCCCCGTCGATGCCCGCCGCCGCGCTGTGCGCCGCCGAGGTGTCTGAGGTCGCCGACTACATCGCCGCCGTCATCGACGAGGTGCGTCCGCACGCCGTCATCACGTACTCCGCGAACGGCGGCTACGGTCACCCCGACCACGTCCGCGTCCATGACGCGACGGTCGCAGCCGTCGAGGCAGCGCGCTGGCGGACCGGGCGGCTGCTCTTCGTCGAGGTCCCCGCCGAGGTGGCCCGGGATTCCTTCGATCCCCGCCGGCCCGGCTTCGCGGAGACCGGTTTCACGGCCGCACAGACGATTCCGACGAAGACCCCGGTCGGTGAGATCGTCGTCGCCCAGAACGTCGCAGGCGTCCGCGAGGCGCGACGGGCGGCCCTGGCCGCCCACCGCACGCAGGTGAGCGTGAGCGGGGACTTCATGGCCCTGTCGAACGGCATCGGCACGCGGCCCGCCGACCACGAGTACTTCTCCATCGGCGCCGGCGCCCCGATCCCCGCAGAGACTCTGAGTGCGGGACTTGCCCCGCATGTGCTGGCCGGCCTCGACATCGAGGCGATCGAGGACGCCAACGCGGGATCCCAGCGGCGTCGTCGCGAACCGAAGAAGCCCGGCGTCTTCGCCTTCCTCCACGCCGGGGTCCTCGGACTCCTCATCGGCGTCCTCGGGGGATTCCAGCACCTCAACGTCACGGTGCTCCGCCTCGGCGAGACCCCGGTCATCGTGCCCTGGGGTCTTGCTCTGAGCCTCGTGCTCGCCCTCGTCGGGTTCTGGCACCTCAAGACGCTCTACCGTTCGACCGGTCCGATGCTCGTCGCGGCGATCATCGTCGCGGTCGTCTCCTACATCCTCGGTCAGCCGAAATGGCTGCCCGGCGCCGACGTCGTCGTCACCGGCACCCTGCGCTCCGTCGTCTGGCTGCTCGGGCCGATGGTCATCGCCGCAGTCCTCGCCTTCGTGCCCGTGCGGGCACGCGAGCGCGCACCCGCCTAGGACGACACCTGTCCGCACTCATCGTGCTGGAGAAGACTTCCCGTATAAGACTCAGACCCCCTCGATAGACTTGGAAGAATGATGCCCACCCAGACCCTCGCAGGCGGCGCGCCTGACCCCTCGGCCGGTCGCCCGGCCGACACCTCGGCAGGCAAACGTCGGCGACCCTGGCTCATCGCCCTCTTCGTCCTTCTCGGACTCGCGCTCGTCTACCTCGCGCTCGGTTTCTTCAGTGGTCGGATCGTCGCTCCCGGCACGACCGTGGCCGGTGTCGACATCGGGTCGAAGAGCGCCGCGGACGCGGAGACGACCCTGCAGGACGCGCTCGGAGACAAGGCGAAGCAGGACATCGAACTCGAAGCCGCAGACGCCACGGCGACGCTCAACCCGGAGAAGGCGGGCCTGCGCCTCGACGTCGAGGGCACCGTCGCCCGTGTCACCGGGTTCACGCTCAACCCCGTCATCCTCTACGACCGGCTCTTCGGCGACAGCACCGTCGACCCCGTCCTCGCCGTCGACGATGCCGCTTTCGACAAGAGCGCCGAGGCGGCCGCGAAGGGACTGCAGGTCGAGCCGGTCAACGCCGAACTCACGTATGACAAGACGACCCCGCAGGTCAAGGACGGTACGACCGGACAGACCGTGAGCGTGGAGAACATCCGCTCGGCCGTGGCCGCACAGTGGCTGGTCAAGGACAACCCGCTGCCCGTCGTCGTCGAGGAGGTCGAGCCGGACATCACGACCGCCGAAGCGAAGGACGTCGCCGAGGGCTTCGCCGCCGATGCCGTCAAGGGAGACGTCACGGTCAAGGCCGTTCCCGGCAAGGACGCCGACTCCGCCGTCAAGGGCGGAGACCTGACGATCTCGCCGAAGACCATCGCGAAGACCCTGAGCTTCGAGGCCAAGGACTCGGCTCTCGTGCCGACGTTCGATGCGAAGGAGCTGCAGAAGCGCGCGCTCGCGGAGAACAAGGAGATCGGCCGTCCCGCGAAGGACGCGACGTTCACCATCAAGGACGGCAAGCCGCAGGTCGTCGCCTCGGAGCCGGGCATCGGCATCAAGGCCGACGACCTCTCCACGGCCGTGACCGATGCGATCAACGGGGACACGGCGAAGGCCGAGGTGACACTCGCCTCCGTCGACCCCGAATTCACCACCGAGGATGCGAAGAAGGTCGACGTCTCCCAGACCGTCTCGGAGTTCTCCACCCCGTACTCGTCGTCTCCCAACCGCGACAACAACCTCCGGGTGGCCTCGAAGAAGGTCTCAGGCACCGTGCTCCAGCCCGGTGAGCAGTTCTCCCTCAATGAGACGCTCGGACCCCGGACCGCCGGCAACGGCTACAAGCCCGCCGGCGTGATCTCCGAAGGACAGATGAAGGAGGACTTCGGCGGCGGCGTCTCCCAGGTCTCGACCACCCTGTTCAATGCGGCGTTCTTCGCCGGCTTCGACCTCGACGAGCACCGTGCGCATTCGCGCTACATCTCCCGTTACCCCGAGGGCCGGGAGACGACGCTCGACTACACCTCGATCGACCTGAAGTTCACGAACAATCAGAAGACCCCGGTCGTCCTCGACATGTACCTCTCCGGAGGGAAGGTCTACGCGAAGGTCTACGGCGTGAAGTACTACGACGTCAAGGCCAGCGCTTCGGGTCGGTACGCGTTCACCTCGCCGGCGACGGTGACCGAATCCGGGCCCTCGTGCAGCGCCCAGTCTCCCCGTGAGGGATGGTCGATCAAGATCACCCGCACGATGAAGGAGATCGCCACGGGCCGCGAGACGAAGGACTCCTTCGTCACGACCTATCGCCCGGTCAACAAGGTCGAGTGCAAGTAGGCTCTGCTCGATTCAGTCCTGCCGGGTGTACCAGCTGCGGCGGCGCACGGTAGACCTGAGGCGAGCCGGGCGACTAGCTCAGCCCTGTCGGGCGTACCAGCTGCGGTGGCGCACGCCTGCCCCGAGCGCGGTGAAGAGCCCGAGCGAGGCCGCGTTGTCCGCTTCGATGTCGACGAGGTAGGAGCGGACTCCGCGCTGGGCGAGCAGAGCCGCGGCCGCACGCACGACGGAGCGGCCTGCGCCGCGCCGACGCAGGTCGGGGCGGGTGACGAGATTGGTGAGCACACCCCACTTGCTGCGTTCGACGACGCGGCAGGTCGCTACCATCGTCCGACTCCCATCGGGGCGCGTCGCCCAGGCCGTGACGAACTGGCACGGGGAGTCGGCTTCGACGAGCTCCCGGAACGCCTCGGGTGAACCGAGCTCGCGTTCGCTCGACCACGCCGCATAGTGGAGCTCACTCGGCGTTTCCGTGACGTCGATGCTCAGGCCGGGGGCGGCCGCCTCGGCGGGGGAGTGCGCACCGGCGGCCGCCTCGGCGGTGGCACCGGTGAGGAGGAGCACCGTGGTCGACGGTGCGTACCCGCGTTCTGCCAGGAGGGGACCGAGCCCCTCGCACTCGGGGGCGAGCGTCGTGGAGTCGTCGGCGGAGAAGATCTGGACGACCGACGGCTGCTGCCGGGCGGCATACCAGGCTTCGACGGCATCGAGCGTCTCGGCCCAGCCGAGGCCGGAGGCGGTCACGGGCAGGGCGCTGCCGGCGCGCCTGGTCGCCGATTCGGAGCTGCGCAGCAGCCAGCCCTTCTGCAGGAGCCCGACCTCGGCGGAGTCGTCGGATTCGTTGCGCAGGTTCTCGGCGTGGAGCCAGGAGACGTCGCGGGGCAGCCACGCGGCTGCGGAGATGCGGCGCAGATCGACGGCGGAGACGATCTCATGGGTGCGGCCCGTCCGCGTCGGTGCGGGCGGAACCTCGTGGACCAAGAGGATGCGGTCACGGGCGATGCGCACGGGCCCGCGCTTCGTGCCGATGACCACGGATGACTCGTCGGCGCTCTCGACGACGCCGAGGGCGTCGGAGGTCGAATGGGCGTCGCCGGGGGCCAGCGCGTAGCGCACGACCACCCGTCTGCCTGGTGCGAGCTCGTCCACTGTGCCCCTTCCGCGGCTCGGCCATCTCTTCCCAGACCACCCTAGGCCAGGTGCCGCCTCTCATGCGTCAGGCGTGACGGAGGCCACGACAATGCAATGAGGATCACGTCACCCCGGGCGAGACTGGGGACACCGTCAAGGCGTATGGTTGAGGTCAGAGATCAGCGCAGCCTCCCGAGGAGCACAACCCGTGACGTACATCATCGCCCAGCCCTGCGTCGACGTGAAGGACAAGGCCTGCATCGACGAATGTCCGGTCGACTGCATCTACGAAGGCGAACGCAGCCTCTACATCCACCCTGACGAATGCGTCGACTGCGGTGCCTGCGAACCGGTCTGCCCGGTCGAGGCGATCTACTACGAGGACGACGTCCCCGAGGAATGGTCGGAGTACTACAAGGCCAACGTCGAGTTCTTCGACGACATCGGCTCACCCGGCGGTGCCGCGAAGCTCGGCAACACCGGCAAGGACCACCCGATCATCTCCGTCCTGCCGCCGCAGAACGGCTGAGCCGGTGGCGGCCGACCTCGGACTTCACCTGCCCGACTACCCGTGGGACAAGCTCGCCGAGTTCCGCGCCCGTGCCGCCGAGCACCCGGGCGGGGTCTGCGACCTCTCGATCGGCACTCCCGTCGATCCCACCCCGCAGGTCATCCAGGACGCCCTGGCCGCCGCCGGTGACGCCCACGGCTATCCGACGACGGCCGGCACCGATGAGCTCCGTGCCGCGATAGCCGGCTGGTACCGGACCTGGCATTCGGTGAGCGTCGACCCATCCGCCGAGGTGCTGCCCACCATCGGGTCGAAGGAGTTCGTCGCCTGGCTGCCCACCCTGCTCGGTCTCCGGCAGGCCGGCCTGTCCGTCGCCTGCCCCCACGCGGCCTACCCGACGTACGAGATGGGGGCGACGATCGCCGGGGTCGAGTGCGTGCGCCTCGACGCCGAGGAGATCGTCGCCGGCGCCTCGCTCGAGGGTATCGGCCTGCTCTGGCTCAACACCCCCGGCAATCCGACCGGTGCGGTCCTCGATGCCGACACCCTCGCCGAGGTGGTCCGTCTCGCCCGAGCAGCCGGTGTCGTCGTCGCCTCCGACGAATGCTACGGACTTCTCAACTGGGTCTCCGACGAGGCTGCCCCGAGCATCCTCTCCGTCACCGAGGGCGATCATGCGGGTGTGCTCAGCGTCTACTCGATGTCGAAGCAGTCGAACCTCGCCGGGTATCGGGCGGCGTTCGTCGCCGGCGATGCCGCGCTCATCGACGACCTCACCCGCACGCGCAAGCACGCCGGCATGATCGTGCCCGCTCCGATCCAGGCGGCGATGATCGCGGGGCTCACCGACACAGCGCACGTGCTCGAGCAGAAGGAGCGCTACCGGCTGCGCCGGAACCGTCTGCGTCCGGCGCTCGAGAGCTGCGGATTCCGCATCGACCATTCGGATGCCGGGCTCTACCTCTGGGCGACCGCGGGTGTCGACTGCTGGGAGTCGATCGGCGCTCTCGCCGATCTCGGCATCATCGCCGGACCCGGAGCCTTCTACGGAGAGGCTGCCGCGCAGCATGTCCGCGTCGCGCTGACCGCGACCGATGAGCGGATCGCCGCGGCAGCCGACCGACTGCTCGCCTGAGTCGCGGATTCCGTCGTCACGGCGGGCCGCCTCGGCGCGCGAACCTTGTTACTGACCAGTACGATCAGGGCGCAGTGATTTTTCGATTCCCCCACCAGTGGGTAGTCTTTGAGGGAACTGTGCAAGACACCTCAAGAAGTTCTTGAGGTGGGTCGACGGTGAGGAGAACACATGCCGAACGAAGCGAATCTCAGGATCGCCGATACGGAGCTGGCACTGCCGGAAGTGCCGGCGACTGAGGGCAACGACGGATATCGCATCGGCTCCCTGCTCAAGGAGACCGGAGCCGTGACCTACGATCCAGGATTCGCCAACACCGCGTCCACCTCGTCGGCCATCACCTACATCGACGGTGACGCCGGGGTGCTGCAGTATCGGGGATATCCGATCGAGCAGCTGGCAGAGAAGTCGAACTTCGTCGAAGTCTGCTACCTCCTCATCCACGGTGAGCTGCCCACTCAGGAGCACTACGATGCCTTCGATGCGCGTCTGCGCAAGCACACGATCGTCCACGAGGATCTGCGTCGGTTCTTCCGTGCGTTCCCCTACGATGCGCACCCGATGCCCATGGTGGCAGCTGCGGTCGCGGCTTTGTCGACTTTCTACCAAGATGACCTCGATGTCTTTGACGAGAATCAGATCGAGACCTCGTCGTTCCGCCTGCTCGCGAAGATGCCGACGATCGCGGCGCTTGCGCACCGGAAGAACATGGGACTGCCGGTCATCCACCCGGACAACTCGCTCAGCCTCGTGGAGAACTTCCTCCGCGTGAACTTCGGCGTGCCCTCCGAGCCCTACGAGCCGGACCCGCTGGCGGTCAAGGCCATGGATCAGCTCTTCATCCTCCACGCCGACCATGAGCAGAACTGCTCGACGGCGACCGTGCGCCTCGTCGGATCCTCGCAGGCGAACCTCTTCCAGTCGATCTCCGCCGGCGTCAACGCCCTCGCGGGACCGCTGCACGGCGGAGCGAACTCGGCCGTCCTCGAGATGCTCCAGACGATCTCGGCCTCCGACGACGGGCCGAAGAAGTTCATGGAGCGGGTGAAGAACAAGGAAGAGGGCGTGCGCCTCATGGGCTTCGGCCACCGGGTGTACAAGAACTACGATCCGCGCGCGAAGATCATCAAGAAGACCGCCGACGAGGTCCTCGCCCGCTCCGGCGGCGACCCGCTGCTCGAACTCGCCGTCCAGCTCGAGGAGATCGCGCTGGCCGATGACTACTTCGTCGAGCGCAAGCTCTACCCGAACGTCGACTTCTACACGGGTCTGATCTACAAGGCCCTCGGATTCCCGACGAACATGTTCACGGTCCTCTTCTCCGTCGGTCGCCTCCCGGGCTGGATCGCCCAGTGGCGCGAGATGATCAAGGATCCCGAGACGAAGATCGGCCGTCCGCGCCAGGTCTACACCGGCGCTGTCACCCGCAACTACGAGGACATCAGCGAGCGCTGAGTCGCGCGTCGTCCTCTCTCGGCAACCCTCCGGGCGCTGAGCAACCCTGCGCAGGGTGGCTGAGCGCCCGGAGGGTTGCTGGCGTCTGCAGGGGCTGCGGTGACGTCCGCCTCATGGCACCCTCAGTCGCATCTCCTACCCGTGGAAGGGTAGGAAGAGCCGCTCAAGGTGTGATGAGGGGGAAGGCCCCGCCGAGACAGTCGCGCGTAGTGCGCTCGGCGTCGTTCCAGCCATCCGCGCATCGTCCAGACAATGCGAAGGGCGCATCCGCCGGTGACGCCACCGGCGAATGCGCCCTTGGGGTTGCTGAGGATGCTCGAGCCGCCTCAGCCGAGCGGCGTCAACCGAGCCGCCTCAGCCAAGCAGATTCAGCCTCAGCCGCGACCTCAGTGCAGGTCGGGATTGAGCTCGATGCCCTTCGCCGAGCGGGCGAGAGCCTCGACGGCTCCCGTGACCGAATTGCGGCGGAAGAGGATGTTGTTCGCGCCGCTGAGCTCCGAGGCCTTGACGACCCGCTCGTCCTCGCCGAGCACGGTGACCCGGGTGCCCGCGGTGAGGTAGAGACCCGCCTCGACGATGCAGTCATCGCCGATCGAGATCCCCACACCCGAGTTCGCGCCGAGCAGGCTGCCCGAGCCGATCGAGATGCGGTGCGTGCCGCCGCCGGAGAGCGTGCCCATGATCGAGGCCCCGCCGCCGACGTCCGAGCCGTCGCCGACGACGACGCCCTGCGAGATCCGTCCTTCGACCATCGCCGAACCGAGGGTGCCGGCGTTGAAGTTGACGAAGCCCTCATGCATGACGGTCGTACCGGCGGCCAGGTGCGCACCGAGGCGGACCCGGTCGGCATCGCCGATGCGCACGCCCGACGGGATGACGAAGTCGGTCATCCGCGGGAACTTGTCGAGGCCGAAGACTGCGACGGGTCCGCGGGCGAGCAGCTTCGCGCGGGTGGACTCGAAGTTCTCGGGCGAGCACGCGCCCGCAGAGGTCCACACGACGTTGGCGATGTGGCCGAAGATGCCGTCGAGGTTGACGTCATTGGGGACGACGAGCCGGTGGGAGAGCGCATGGAGGCGGAGGTAGACATCGGCCGCCGAGGCGGGGGCCTCGTCGAGGTCGATCGTCGTCGTCACCACGGTCGTCGTCGTCCCGCGGGCGGGGTCGGAGCCGGTGAGCGCATCGAGTCCGTCGTCGGCGGCCAGAGCGGTCGCGGCCGCCTCGGCGTCAGCGGGATCGTCACCCGTGCTCAGGGTCGGGTACCAGACGGAGAGGACGGTCTTCTCATGCAGCGTGGCGAGTCCACGCGCGGAAACGATGCGTTGTGTCATGCCTGCAAGCCTAGTCGGTGACCGCGGTACTAGGCTAAGCCGTATGACTGCTCATCCACCTGCTGAGACCGCCGCGGACTTCTCTCCCGACGACGACCTCGGCGCGTATCTGCTCGCCGCGATCGACGATCCCGCCGAGCTCACCGGTCGCCTCTGCGCGATCGAATCCGTCTCCGGCAACGAGGGGACGATCGCCGACGCCGTCGTCACCGTGCTCGAGGCGATCAGCGCAGGCGACGGCCCAGACCTCGAGATCCTCCGCGACGGGGACACGATCGTCGCGCGCACCCGGCTCGGCCGCGAGGAGCGCATCGTCATCGCCGGCCACCTCGACACCGTCCCCGTCGAAGGCAACCTGCCGCCGCGCCGGATGGTGCTTGAGACCGGGGAGGCCGCCGGCGACGAGGTCATCTGGGGTCGGGGCGCGTGCGATATGAAGGCGGGCGTGGCGATGGCGCTCACGGCCGCCTCGGCGCTGCGTGATCCCATCCGCGACGTCAGCTGGGTCTTCTACGACCATGAGGAGGTCGACGCCGCACTCAACGGGCTCGGCCGGGTCTCCCGCAACCACCCCGACTGGCTTGCCGGTGACTTCGCGATCCTCGGGGAGCCCTCGAACGCAAGCGTCGAAGGCGGCTGCAACGGCACGATCCGCGTCGACGTGACGACCTCGGGCACCCGAGCGCATTCGGCGCGCGCCTTCATGGGGGTCAACGCGATCCATGCCGCCGCCGAGGTGCTCACCCGCCTCTCGGACCATGTCGCCGAGACCGTCACCGTCGACGGCCTCGACTACCGGGAGTCGCTGTCGGCCGTGGGCATCAGCGGGGGAGTCGCCGGCAACGTCGTCCCCGACGAATGCCGCATCTCCGTCAACTACCGCTTCGCCCCGTCGAAGTCGGCCGCCGAGGCCGAAGGCTTCCTCCGCGAGCTCTTCACCGGCTACGACGTCGTCGTCACCGACTCCGCCGAAGGGGCCCGGCCGGGCCTCGACCGTCCCATCGCGCAGGATTTCCTCACCGCTCTCGGCGCCGAACCCGCCGCGAAGCTCGGGTGGACCGACGTCTCCCGATTCAGCGCCCTCGGCGTGCCGGCGGTGAATTTCGGCCCGGGCAACCCGCTGTACGCCCACAAGTCAGACGAACATGTCAGGGTCCGGGAAGTGGAATCGGCGACCCGGGCGCTGCTGAGCTACCTCGAGAAGGGGTGAGGGCGATGCCAGGCGAACACACCGAGGCGACCGTGAGCACCGAGGCGACTGAGCGAACCGAGGCATCCGTGAGCACCGAGGAGAGTGAGATCGACGTGGCCGCAGACCAGAACGGCGCAGACCAGCATCCCGCAGACCAGCACCCCGCCGACCCGCGTCCGGCGCCGCCGGGCACCGCCGAGCAGGGCGAGGACGCACAGTTCTACAGCAAGGGTCCACTGCGGCTGCGCGGCTCCCAGGTGCCGGCGACGACGACGGACCAGAACCTGCTCGAGTCCCGGGGGTCGTCGAACTGGGTGCACGAGGACCCGTGGCGGGTCATGCGCATCCAGGCCGAGTTCGTCGAGGGCTTCGGCTCCCTGGCCGAAGTCGGACCGGCCGTGTCGATCTTCGGTTCGGCCCGCCTCGGCGCCGGCACTCAGGCATACGCGGACGCCCGGGAGATCGCCCGTCGGCTTGCGGAGAACGGCAACGCGATCATCACCGGCGGGGGACCGGGCATCATGGAGGCCGGCAACCTCGGCGCCACCGAGGCCGGGGGCGTCTCGATCGGACTCGGCATCGAGCTGCCCTTCGAATCCGGGCTCAACGACCATGTCGAACTCGGCGTGAACTTCCGCTACTTCTTCGTCCGCAAGACGATGTTCCTCAAGTACTCGCGCGGCTTCGTCGTCATGCCCGGCGGCTTCGGCACCCTCGACGAGCTCTTCGAGGCCTTCACGATGGTCCAGACCGGCAAGGTCACCTCGTTCCCCATCGTCCTCTTCGGCACCCGCTACTGGCAGGGACTCGTCGACTGGATGGCGAGCACGCTCATCGAGGCGGGCACGATCAGCCCCGGCGATCTCGACCTCTTCACCCTCACCGACGACATCGACGAGGTCGTCGCCACGATCGGCCCCGCCGGGACGCTCCCGCACGCTCCCGCCGTCGGCCGGGGCCCCGAACAGTGACGGGTCGCATGCTGTGAGGGACGGCGTCGACGCGCGCCCGACCCCCTTCTCGCTCACCGATGCGCGGGCGGGAGCACCGGCGATCATGGCCGTGGTCAACAGGTCGACCGATTCGTTCTACGAATCCGCAGCGACCCTCGACGCCGCCCTGCATGCGGTCGATGCCGCCGCCGAGGCGGGTGCCCGGATCGTCGACATCGGCGGAGTCCGAGCGGGGCGGGGGCGGGAGATCCCCGTGACCGAGGAGATCGACCGCGTCGTGCCCGTCGTCGAGGCCGTCGCGCGCAGCCGGCCTGAGCTCCTCATCAGCGTCGACACCTGGCGCCACGAGGTCGCCGAGGCGGTCTGCGGTGCCGGTGCGGGACTGCTCAACGACACATGGGCGGGGACGGATCCGCTCGTCGCCGAGGTCGCCGCGCGTTTCGACGTCGGCCTCGTGTGCTCGCACACCGGGGGACTGTCCCCGCGCACCGACGCCCATCGCAGCCGCTACGGCCTGGTCGGCTCCGACGTCGTCGACGAGACGCTGGCCGGAGTCCTCGAACTCGCCGAGGCGGCGCGGACGGCCGGGGTCGACCCCGCCCGCATCGTCATCGACCCCACCCCGGACTTCGGCAAGAACACCTACCATTCGCTGCGACTGCTGCGCGACCTCGAACGCTTCCGCGACACGGGCTTCCCCGTCCTCCTCGCGATCTCTCGGAAGGACTTCGTCGGCGAGGCGATCGGCGAGGTGGGTCCGGCCGACCGACTCCACGGGACGATCGCGGCGACCGCCCTGGCCGTGGCCAAAGGAGCGGCGATCATCCGCGCCCACGACGTCCGCGCGACCGCCGACGCCCTGGCCGTCACCCTCGCGATCACCGGAGACGGGCCCGCCCGGCACACGGTCCGCGGCCTCCGCTGAGTCCCCAGACTCGTGTGAAAAGATGGTCCTATGCCATTGTGGATAGTCCTCGGGGTCGCCGCGGCGATCTTCGTCCTCATCATCGTCCTCGCCGCGTCCTTCGACCTCTTCTCCTCCGATGCCGCCGAGGAGACCGACACCGTCTCAGCGCCGCTGCCGGAGGGCTTCACGCTCGCCGACGTCGATTCGCTGAGCTTCCGTCCGGCCCTGCGCGGGTACCGCATGGATGAGGTCGACCACGCGATCGAGCGACTGCGGGAACGGATCAGCGAACTCGAAGCCGCCCAGCCGTAAGCGATGAGCAGAGCCCCAGACCTCCCCGGCATCACCGTCCTTCCCGAACTCTTCAGCACCTCCCGCCTGCACCGTTTGGGCGTTCTCTTCCTCACCCTGCCGATGTGGGTGCAGGCACTCGCCGTCTACCTCGCCTCCCGGATCGTGAGCATCGCGATCTTCGCCGCGGTGCTGCGTCGGCAGGAGGTCGCCGTGTGGTCGTCGTCCCCCGTGGAGACGACGCTCGGGGACTTCCTCAACTTCTGGGACTCCGCGTGGTACGCCCGTGTCGCGAAGGAGGGCTACCCCACGGTCCTGCCCATCGACGAGGCGGGCCGGGTCGCGCAGAACCAGTGGGCGTTCTACCCCCTGCACCCGGCGATCACCGGGGAGATCGCGCGCCTGACGGGGGTCAGCTACGAGGTCGTCTCACCGCTCGTGTCCACCGTGGCCGCGGGCCTGGCCGCGATCGTCATCCTCGCCCTCTTCCGCAAGTTCGTGCCCCCCGGCCAGGCGGTGACCGCGCTGACCTTCGTCATGGTCTTCCCGCCGGCGGCCGTGTTCTCCACCGGCTACGCCGAATCGCTCACCCTGCTCCTCCAGGCGCTGGCCCTCTACCTCATCGTCGAGCGCCGGTACCTCACGGCCCTGCCGGTCGTCGTCCTCATGGACCTCTCCCGGCCCATCGGGGTGGCGTTCTCCTTCTTCATGCTCTTCGTCCTCATCGACCGCTTCCTCCGCCGCCGCACGGATCCGTATCCGCCCGCCGAGGTGGTCCGGTCGTGGACGCTCGGCGTCCTCTCGTGCGCTGCCGCCCTCATCCATCCCGTCCATGCGTGGCTGTCGACGGGGTCGATGACGGCCTACACCGAGACCGAGGCGGCCTGGCACACGGGGAAGTCGACCTACGTCGTCCAGTGGCTGGCCCAGGCCAACAGCCTCGTCGGTCCCTTCGGACCGCTTCTGCTCATCGGCGTCGTCGCCGGGATGCTCGCCCTCATCTTCTCCCCGGCCGGTGCCCGGATGGGCCGGACCCTGCAGCTCTTCTGCCTCGCCTACGGCATCTACCTGCTCATCTTCTTCACCCCGCAGACCTCGACGCTGCGGCTGCTGCTGCCGCTCTTCCCGTTGGCACTCACCCTCTCCGTCATCCGCTCCCGCGGGTATCGGGTCGCGGTGATCACGGCGTTCGTGCTCCTGCAGATCGTCTGGGTCGGCTACCTGTGGCACTTCACCCCGCCGGCGGACCTGCCGCCGTGACGGGCGCGTTTTTGACGCCGGTGTCCCCGCTGACCACAGGTTCGTGGAATAATCGGATGAGTACAGTCGGTGCGTCCTGGATGAACCGGCCCTGTTCAATCGATGGAAGGAAGCGCCCACATGGCAGCTCAGAAACCCCGCACCGGCGACGGACCTCTGGAAGTGACCAAGGAAGGCCGAGGCATGGTGATGCGGCTTCCTGTCGAGGGTGGCGGGCGACTTGTGATCGAACTCAGCGCCGATGAGGCGACGGCTCTCCACGATACTCTGGCGGAGACCCTGGGCATCTGAGCACGAGTCGGACAGACGGCAGCAGAGACGAAGTCTCTGCTGCTTCGTCATTCACGGCCCGATCCTGGGCAGCTTGCCGGAGTGGCCCGGTCCTGTGCCGTCCGCCGTTGAGCTGAATGCTGTCGTCAGCTCCAGGTCTTCTGCAGGGTGAGCAGGCCTTCGCCGATGGGCAGGAGGACACGTTCGAGTCTCTCCTGCTCGCCGAGGCGGCTGAGCAGTGACCGCGCCGCCTGCGTGCGCGCCGATCGGTCGACGGGGTCGGCGACGGCGCCGGAGAGCAGCGTCTGATGGATGACGAGGAGACCGTGCGTGTCGAGCAGACGCAGCGCCGGTTCGATCATCCTCTCCAGTCCCGTCGGATCGATGTCGAGGACGACGAGGTCGTAGGCGCCGGGCGCGAGTCGTCCGAGCACTTCTTCTCCACGTCCGCTCATCAGCCGCAGCCGTCCCGGGCGGATGCCGGCCAGGTCGATGAGGTCACGGGCGGCACCCTGGACGGTCGAGTTCGTGTCGATCGAAGTGAGTATCCCGGCGTTCGGCATGCCCCGCAGCAGGGCGAGGGTCGCGGTGCCCGTGCCCGTGCCGACTTCGACGGCGGCGACGGGCCGGAGCAGGCGGGCCATGAGCGTGAGCGCGGACGAGGTCGTCTGGGAGACGGGAGTGAGCCCGTAGTCGTGGGAGAGGGTGCGGGCGGCGTCGAGGAGCGCATCGGGTCCGTTGTACTGCTCCGAGAATGTGACATCTCCGGCGTGCTCGCGTGACAAACGCCCCTCGCTTTCCCTGTTGCTTCCGCTTCAGTCTAACCGCTCATCGGGGTCGGTTCCGTGCGCGGTCCACAGCGCGTCGAGTGCTTCGGGGGTGAGGAACGCCGAGGTGAGCGCCTTGTCGGGGTTGTGATCGGTGCCCTCATCGGCCCACTTCTCCCGGGCGCGCCCCAACAGCTCCGCCGGCAGTCTGCCGGCGGCGTTGACGACCCTCCACCACGTGACATTCGACCCGAACTCTTTCATCACCCGGCCCACGTAGCGCGGCGAGCAGTCGGCGACGATGCCGACGCTGCCGTAGCTGACGACCCGGCCGGTGGGGACGAGTTCGACGATGCGCAGCACCCGTTCGACGACGATGTCGTCCATTCCGCCCCTTCCGTCGGTCAGTGTCCTCTGAGAGTCCGCCTGGAGATGAGCCTACTGCGCAGACGTTAGAATGGAGACCATGTTCATGGGCATCAATGGGACCGAGATGGTCATCCTCGTGATCGTCGCACTCGTGGTGATCGGGCCCAAACGCCTCCCCGAATACGCGCAGAAGCTGCGGGATCTCGTCCGTCAGCTCCGCCGCATGGCCGAAGGCGCGAAGGACAACGTCAAACGTGACTTCGGCGATGACTTCAAGGACGTCGACTGGCAGAAGCTCGACCCCCGCCAGTACGATCCGCGTCGCATCGTCCGTGAGGCCCTCGTCGAAGAGGATTCGGCGATCCGCGAAGCCAAGCGCCGGGAGCAGGACGCGACATCGGGTACGACGACAGAGAGCACGTCAGCGGGCTCGAACCCGGCATCGACCGAAACCGGCTCGGCGGGCACCGCCTCGGCGGGTGCGGGTGCTGCAACGGCGGCACAGCGCTCTCCGATCGAACGGTTCCAGGCGCAGCACGCCAAACGCGACCGCTCCGCCCCGGCCCCGTTCGACCCCGACGCGACCTGATCTCAGGCGGCAGCGAAGCAGCCCACGCGACTGGAAGCCCGACCCCGACGCGCCCTGTACTACAGCGGCAGACACGCAACAGCCCCGAGGCGACCATTCGGTCGCTTCGGGGCTGTCGTATGTCTCAGTGCGGTCAGTTCCGGCGCACGTCCGGGTGCTCGGGGTTCGAGCACAGGGCGTTCGAGTAGCCGCGGCAGAAGTACTCGGCGCTCTTCTCAAGCTTCTGGGGTGCGAACAGGTCGGAGACCGTCACGGGGTAGAAGCCCTTGTCGAGCACGGTGCTGAAGACCTCGGGGGCGGCGTCGACGGTCGAGGGATGGATCGAGTGCATGAGCACGACCGATCCCGGCTTCGTCGCGGTCCGCACGGACTGGACGACCATCGAAGAGCTCTTCGAGCGCCAGTCCTCGGTGTCGACGTCCCACATGATCGAGGGATGGCCGAGCGCCTTCGCGGTGGCCTTCGTCAGGGCGCCGTAGGGCGGACGGACCAGGGTCGACTTCCCGCCGCCGGCGGCTTCGATCTCCTTGTTCGTGTCCTCGATCTGCTTCTTCACCGCGTCCGGGGACTTCTTCGACAGCTGCGGATGGTTGAACGAGTGGTTGCCGATCTCGTGTCCGGCCTCGGCCATGCGCTTGACGACGCCGGGATTGTGCTTGACGTTCTTGCCGAGCAGGAAGTAGGTCAGTCGCACGTTCGCGGTCTTCGCGGCGCTGAGCAGACGGTCCTCGACGTCGGTCTCACCGGGACCGTCGTCGTAGGTCAGGGCGACGCACGGCAGCAGCGCGCACGAGAAATCCGGATCCCGGTCATCGGCGCCGTCAGGCAGGGTCAGGGGAGTGTGCAGTGCCTTGGCGACCTTCTTGCCCAAGGTGGTGAGATCGTCGGAGCGCACCGACTCGCCGTCCTTGAGCAGGGCGCCTGCGTCGTCGGCGGAGATCGCGGCGGGGTCGACGTCGCCGGCGAACAGCTTGGCGGCATCGACCGTCGTGTCCGTCGCGAGGTCGGTGACGAACGCGCGGGTCATGCCCGCGGCCTTCGCCGTCGGGCTCTGCGAGGGCGCCGAGGTCTCCGACGCCGTCGGGCTCGCACCGGTGCCCGCGTTCTCCTTCTGGCTCACCGAGCTGATGAGGTAGGAGCCGCCTGCGGCGATGATGCGGTTGCTGATGTCGACACCGGTGTCCGCGCCCTCGGATGTCGGTCCGGTGCTCGGCGTCGGCCTCGCCGAGGCGGCCGGAGGGGTCGCGAACGCCGCCGCCTCCCAGCGCTGAGAGGGATCGGTGAGCACGGGATCGAAGGCCTTGCGTCCCGCGAAGGCACCGGCGGCCTCGAAGCTGTCGAGGACGACCTTCTCGGTCTCCTGGCCCAGCGACGTCGCACCGGGCAGGCCGAAGAGGTGCGCGTTGAGCTCCGGCGTCGATTCTTCGTCGACGATGGCATAGCTGCGCAGCGTCTTCGTCAGGGTCGCAAGGTTGTCCGAGGCGTTCTTGCGGTAGGACTCCACGGTGGCTTCATCGGCTGCGTCGTCGTCGCGGTTCTGCCCGGCGATCGTACAGCCGGAGAGGAGGATGAGGGCGGTCGACGCGGCAGTGAGGGCCGCGGCGCGCCGCAGGGACGAAAACGGCCGCAGGGGAGTATGAGTCAAGAGGAGGTCCTAGCGGGAGACTGCAGATGTCTATGGGGATATGTCATTCAGTCTAGGGGCCGCCGCTGACGCGGGAATCATCGACCGCCGCGACGAGAAAAGCGCCGATCGCGCCGCTGACCTGGGGCGACGGGCATTAGCGGGGATGTCCGACTACAGATGTCAAGGGCATAGATCACACGATGGATGCTCGATCGTTGTGCAGATGACGAAACTGTTACTCGAAACAGAGCCCGCCCTCAGACTGAGCCCACCTTCGGACTGGGCACGCGCTCGGCAGAGCCCACCCTCAGACTGAACCCACTCTCAGACCGGGCTGAGCCCCAAGGACCGTCCCGACAGTCCCCGGGAGCGCTGCGCGAGCCGGGTCGCGAGCGACTCCAGCGCCTGCGCGGCGGGGGAGTCGGGGGCGGAGAGGACGACGGGGGTGCCGGTGTCCGAGCCCTCCCGCACCGCGGTGTCGAGGGGGATCTGGGTGAGGAGTTCGACCTCGGTGCCCGTCGTCTCCGCGAGGTTGCCGGCGACGGTCGCGCCGCCGCCGGAGCCGAAGACCTCCATGCGGGTCCCGTCGGGCATCTCCATCCACGACATGTTCTCCACGACCCCGGCGATCGGCTGGTGGGTCTGGGTGGCGATGGCACCGGCCCGCTCGGCGACCTGCGCGGAGGCCTGCTGCGGGGTGGTGATGACGAGGAGCTCGGAGCTCGGCAGCAGCTGAGCCACGGAGATCGCGATGTCCCCGGTGCCCGGGGGCAGATCGAGGAGGAGGATGTCGAGGTCGCCCCAGAAGACGTCGGTGAGGAACTGCTGGAGGGCGCGATGGAGCATGGGGCCGCGCCACACCACGGCCTGATTGCCGGGCACGAACATGCCGATGCTCATCACCTTCACCCCGTGGGCGACCTGCGGGATGATCATCTCGTCGACCCGTGTGGGCTGGCCGGTGAGTCCGAGCATCGTGGGGATCGAGAAGCCGTAGATGTCGGCGTCGACGAGCCCGACCCGCAGACCCTGCTTCGCGAGCGCCGCGGCGAGGTTCGCCGTCACCGAGGACTTCCCGACCCCGCCCTTGCCGGAGGCGATCGCGTAGACCTTCGTCAGCGAATCGGGCTTGGCGAACGGGATCTCACGCACACCTGTGCCCTGGAGCTTCTCGCGCATCGCGGTGCGCTGTTCGGGGGTCATCGTGCCGAGTTCGACTGTGACCTCGGTGACGCCTGCGACCTTGCCCACCGCCGCCTCGGTGTCCCGGGTGATCGTGTCCTTGAGCGGGCAGCCGGCGATCGTGAGCAGCACGGTCACGGTGACCCGGCCGCCGTCGATGCTGATGTCCGAGACCATGTCGAGGTCGACGATGTTCCGGCGGATCTCGGGGTCGATGACGGTCCGCAGCGCCTCGGTCACGGTCTCGGTCGTCGGAGTCTCTGTCATCGGCTCATCCCTTTCCCTTCTCGCGGGCCTTCGACCCTGCCGTCTCGTCCCGGTTCTCCTCCTCGAGCTCCTTGAGCAGGTCCTTGAGCTCGGAGCGGATGAAGTCACGGGTGGCGACCTCGCGCATCGCGATCCGCAGGGCCGCGACCTCACGGGCCAGGTACTCGGTGTCGGCGAGATTGCGTTCGGCCCGCTGCCGGTCGTGTTCGAACTCGACCCGGTCGCGGTCGGCGCTGCGGTTCTCCGCCAACAGGATGAGCGGGGCCGCGTAGGAGGCCTGGAGGGAGAGGATGAGGGTGAGCAGGGTGAAGTTGAGCGAACGCGGATCGAACTGCACCGCCTCGGGCAGCAGGGTGTTCCACAGCAGCCAGACGGCACAGAAGACGGTCATGCCCACGAGGAAGGCCGGGGTGCCCATGAAGCGGGCGAACGCCTCGGCGCCGCGGCCGAAGGTCTCCGGGGAGATCGCGAACCGGGGCAGCTTGCGTTTGGAGGAGCGGGGGACGTCGAAATCGTCGGTCGGCATGGTTACCCCCTTCTGTGGTCATCGCGACCGGTCGTGCGCCAGTCCTCGGGAAGCAGCTCGTCGAGGACGTCGTCGACCGTGACGACGCCGATGAGCCGGTCGTTGTCGTCGGTGATCGGCACCGAGACAAGATTGTACGCCGCGAGGAACTTCGTCACCTCGGCCAGTGACGTGTCCGGCGGCATCGGGTCGACCTCGGTGTCGAGCATGATGCCCACCGCCTCGTGCGGGGGATGGCGCAGCATCTCCTGGATGTGGACGAGCCCCAGATACTTGCCGGTGGGCGTCTCGATGGGCTGACGGCAGATGAAGACGGCGGCCGCGAGCGCGGGCGGCAGATCCTCGCGGCGGACGTGGGCGAGCGCCTCGGCGACGGTCGTCTCCGGGGTGAGGATCACCGGTTCGGTCGTCATCAGACCGCCCGCGGTGTGCTCGTCGTAGGAGAGCAGGGTGCGCACGTCCTCGGCGTCGTCGGGTTCCATGAGCGTGAGGAACTGCTCGGCCTGTTCGTCGGTGAGCTCGCCGAGGAGGTCGGCGGCGTCGTCGGGCTCCATCTCCTCGAGCACGGTGACCGCGCGTTCGGTGTCGAGGGCGGAGAGGAGTTCGACCTGCGTGTCATCGGGCAGCTCCTCGATGACATCGGCGAGGCGTTCGTCGTCGAGCGCCCGAGCCACCTGGAGGCGGCGTTCGGGAGTCATCTCGAAGAGGACGTCGGCGAGGTCGGCGGGCTTCGTGTCCTGGTAGGCCGCGATGAGCTGCGTGGCCTCCTGGTCCTGTGCGGAGTCGGCCGGATGGTCGGCGTCGGACCACGAGATCTGCATCGTCTCCCCGCGCCGGCGGAATGCGGAGAACGCGGTGCGCTCCTGGACGCGGCGGACGAAGAGGCGGGTGACCTCCCAGTCGCGGTTGACCTGCTGTTCGATGCCGACGTCCTCGATCTGGACGGGGGAGTCGTCCTCGCGCAACCGCAGACGGCGGTCGAGGAGGTCGTTGACGACCAGCGTCTCCGAGCGCCGCTGTTCGAAGCGGCGCATGTTGACCAGGCCGGTCGTGATGACCTGACCGGCGTCGATCGAGGTCACCCTGCCCATCGGGACGAACACACGGCGGCGTCCCGGGACTTCGACGACGAGTCCGATGACGCGCGGGAACTGGCGCATCGTCGTGCGGTAGACGATGACGACGTCGCGGACCCGGCCCACCTGGTCCCCGAGCGGGTCGAAGACCGGGGCGGAGATGAGGCGGGCGACGAAGACGCGTTTCGAGGAGCCACTCATGATCCCAAGCCTACTTCGTGACCCGGTGGGCTTCAGCGTCGTCCGCGTCACGTCCGAGTGTTCAAGTCAGCTTGTCGCGCAGGTGCCCGGGCCCGTGGGCGGCCTAGTGCGCGGCGCCTGCTGCTAGGGGATGGCGGAGAACGCCTCGGCGAAGTCGGGGGCGATGTCGGCAAGCGTCGGCGGCTGACCCCACGACTCATCGACCGGGGTAGCGCTGACCACGGCGTCGATGATCGCCAGGGTGATCGCGTCCGCGGCCGCCGCGGTCATCGCGATGAGGGCGGCGCCCGCCTCGGCGGGGTCAGCCGGCAGGGGAAGGTCCCCGGTGGCAAGGGCGAAGACGGTGTCGCCGTCGGCGAGCGTGTGCGAAGGGCGCACGGCCCGGGCGATGCCCGGATGCCCGCCGGCTGCCAGGCACGCGGTCTGCGCGGTGTCGAGACGGGCGTCGGTGGCGACGATCGCGAGCGTCGTGTTCGTCGCCGAGGCGGTCGGTGCAGGGTCGGGGGCTGGCAGCCCGGGCAGCGGCGGCAGGTCCCAGCCGACTTCGGCAAGCAGCGGACCCGCCCACAGCGCCCCGGACTCGGTGCCGATCGTCCCGAACGGATTGGCGACGACGAGGGCCGCGACCGTGTATCCGCCGGGCACGCTCACCGACACCGAGCCGAGAGAGCTGCGCAGGGTCTGCCTTCCGGCCCGTGCCCCGCAGCCGACGCCGAGGCTGCCGCGGACCTCCACTGGCACCGCCGATCCCGCGGTGCCGGCATCATGGTCGGGCGTGCCAGCTCTGGCCGGCCCGACTCCGGCCAGGGCGGCACGGGTGGCGTCGGCGCCGTCGGCGATCGTCGGGAGAGCGAGGTGCCCACCGCGCCCGAGGTCGTAGATCGCGGCACCGGGCACGATCGGCACGACCGCGTCGATCAGCCCGGGGGCGGGAAAACCGCGCCCCGCCTCGGCGAGCACCTGGGAGACTCCGGCGATCGAACGCAGGCCGATCGCGGACCCGCCCGTGAGCACGAGCGCATCCGCGCCGTAGGCGTGGGCGAGCGGGGAGAGGACGTCGGTCTCGTGGGTGGCAGGCCCGCCGCCGCGGACGTCGACGCTCACACTCGAGCCCGCGGGCGGGAGGAGCACGGTGACGCCGGTGAGCCGCTCGGAGGTGAGTTGGCCGGCATGACCGAGCGAGATCCCCGGAACCTCGAGGATCCCCCGCCCGCGGGTCGCGGTCATCGTCCCTGGACCCAGGCTTCCACCTCGGCGCGGGTGCGGGGGAAGTCGGCGGAGAGGTTCTCCACACCGTCGGCGGTGACGAGGACGTCGTCCTCGATGCGCACGCCGATGCCGCGGAAGTCCTCCGGGATGAGGAGGTCGTCGGCCTTGAAGTACAGGCCGGGTTCGATCGTGAAGACCATGCCGGGTTCGATGACGGCGTCGAGGTACATCTCCGCCCTGGCCTGCGCACAGTCGTGGACGTCGAGGCCGAGGTGGTGGCTGGTGCCGTGGACCATCCACCGACGGTGCTGCTGGCCTTCGGGGGAGAGCGCCTCGGCGGCGGTGACCGGGAGGATGCCGAACTCCTCGAGGCGGGCGGCGATGACCTCCATGGCCGCCTCGTGGACCTCACGGAACCTCACGGGGCGCTGGGCGTGCTCGGCGGCGACGGCGAACGCGGCGTCGGAGGCGGCGAGCACGGCATCGTAGATCCGCCCCTGCACCTCGGTGAAGGTCCCGGACACAGGCAGGGTGCGGGTGATGTCGGCGGTGTAGAGGGAGTCGGCTTCGGCTCCGGCGTCGACGAGGACGAGGTCGCCGTCTGCGACGACGCCGTCGTTGCGGATCCAGTGGAGCGTGCACGCATGGTTGCCCGAGGCCGCGATCGTGTCGTAGCCGATGCCGTTGCCGTCGCTGCGGGCCGCGGTCTCGAACGCGGTCTCGATGACACGCTCACCGCGGCGGTGGGCGACGGCCGTGGGCAGGGAGGCGACGACGTTGTCGAAGCCGGCGCGGGTGATCGCCACGGCCTGCCGCATCTGCTCGATCTCGTGGTCGTCCTTGATCAGGCGCAGCTCGGAGAGCATCTGCGCCAGCTCCGCGTCCCCGGCCTCCGAGGTCTCGAGGTCGGCCTGGACCTGGGTGCGGGCGAGGTCGATGACGGAGTCGATGCGGGTGTCGGCCGCGCGCAGCAGGCGCACGGAGATCGCTCCGAGGTCCTTCGTGATCGCATCGTCGACGGTCGCCGAGGAGGCTGTGGCGATGCCCGTCATCGTCGCCATCGCCTCTTCGTCGGCCCGCGGACCCACCCAGTACTCGCCGTAGCGGGCGTCGGAGAAGAACTCCTCGGTGTCAGCTCCCGCGCGGGGACGGAAGTAGAGGGTGACGGTATGCCCTTCGCCCTCGGGTTCGAAGACGAGGACGGCGTCGGGTTCGGAGTCGGTCTCGAGCCCCGTGAGGTGGATGAACGCCGAGTGGGCGCGGAAGCGGTAGTCGGTGTCGTTCGAGCGGACCTTGAGTGAGCCGGCGGGGATGACGAGGCGCTCACCGGGGAACGCGGCGGAGACCTTCGCACGGCGTTCAGGCGTGAAGCCGGCGGCGGCGAGTGCCTGGGCGTCGAGCGGGGTGCGGTCCCAGCCGGAGGCGACGAAGTCGCGGAACGCCTTCGAGTTCGGTCGGTGCGAGCGGTTGTTCACGCGGTCGGTCAGGGGCTGGTCGGTGTCCGTGCTGGCGGCGCTGTGCTCAGTCATGCCTCCATTCTAGGCACGGGGACGGTGCCGGCTTCGAGCCGTGGAGAAGCACCGCCTCGGCGAGTGGATAGACTTGGGCCCATGGTCATCGATCTCCATGCGCACACGGCGTTCTCGGACGGGACACAGAGCCCGTCCGAACTCGTTTCAGAAGCCTCGATGGAAGGCATCGACGTCGTTGGCATCACCGATCATGACACGACCGCTGGGTGGGCTCCCGCCGAGGAAGCCGCCCGGGTCTACGGGCTCGGGCTGGTGCGCGGCATGGAGATCTCCTGCCGGCACGAAGGGGTGAGCGTCCATCTGCTCTCCTACCTCCACGACCCGTATGCGACGGGGCTGGCCAGCGTCGTCGAGGAGACGCGGCGCTCGCGCCTCGACCGCACGCACCTCATCATCGACCGCCTCGCCGAGGACTATCCCATCGACATGGACGCCGTGCTCTCCGTGGCCGGCGAGGACGCGACGATCGGGCGACCCCACATCGCCGATGCGCTTGTGGCCGCCGGCATCGTCGAGACCCGTTCGGAGGCGTTCGCCTCGATCCTCTCCAGCCACGGCAAGTACCACGTGACCCTGCCGACGATCGACCCGATCACCGCGATCCGCCTCATCGCCGAGGCGGGGGGAGTCTCCGTCTTCGCCCACCCGCGGGCGGCCATGCGGGGTCTCGTCGTCTCGGATGCCGCGATGCGCGAATTCATCGCCGCAGGACTCGACGGTCTCGAGGTCGACCACCGGGACAACCCGCCGAACGAACGCGAGATCATGCGTCGGCTCGCCCACGACAACGACCTCATCGTCACCGGCTCCTCGGACTACCACGGCACGGGCAAGCCCAACCGCCTCGGCGAGCATTCGACGTCCGAGCACATGCTCGCCAAACTGCTCGACCGGGCCGCGAGCCGCCCCGGGGGAGTCGAGTTCATCCAGGGCTGAGGGCTTCATCCAGGGCTGAGCACGCGAAGCGCCCCGCCGCGAACGGATCGGGGCGGGGCGCTGTCGTGCCGGGGTGCGTCGCTGCGGCGGGGGTGTTCCGGCCGTGCTTCGCCGAGGTGGGACTACTCGGCGTTGGTGTCCGAGGACTCCGAGCGGCTGGCGCGGCCGACGGGCTTGCCGCCGCGGGTGCGGCGACGCTCACGGTTCCGGCGCGGCTTGCGCGGGGCATCCGCATCCCCATCACCGCCTCGGCGGGAATCCGAGCCGCCGCCTCGGCGGGCATCGGACGACGAACCCTGGGAGTCCGACTTCGACGACGAACCGCGGCGGCGACGGGGCCGCTCCTCACCCGTGTTGTCGGTGCTCTCCCCGTGCTTGTGGGGCAGGCGGCCCTTCGTGCCCTTGGGGATGCCGAGGTCGGTGAAGAAGTGCGGCGAGGTCGAATACGTCTCGGCGGGTTCGTCGTGGTCGAGGCCGAGGGCCTTGTTGATGAGCCGCCAGCGGGGCATGTCGTCCCAGTCGACGAGGGTGACCGCGACCCCGGAGTTGCCGGCGCGACCGGTGCGCCCGATCCGGTGGACGTAGGTCTTCTCGTCCTCAGGCGACTGGAAGTTCACGACATGGGTGACGTCGTCGATGTCGATGCCGCGGGCGGCGACATCGGTGGCGACGAGGACGTCGACGACGCCGTCGCGGAAGGACTTCAGCGCCTTCTCCCGCTGCGCCTGACCGAGGTCGCCGTGCAGGGCGCGCACCGCGAAGCCGCGGTCGGTGAGCTCGGCGGCGAGCTTGTCGGCGGTGCGCTTCGTGCGCGTGAAGATGATCGTCCGGCCCCGGCCCTCGGCCTGGAGCATGCGGGCGACGAGTTCGCTCTTATCCATCGCGTGCGCGCGGTAGACGTACTGGGTGGTGTTCTTGCCCGTGAGCGAGAGGTCCTCGTTGTCGTGCGCCCGGATGTGGGTGGGACGGTTCATGTACCGGCGGGCCAGGGTGATGACGGCGCCGGGCATGGTCGCGGAGAAGAGCATCGTCTGCCGGTTCGCCGGCAGGGCTGCGATGATGCGTTCGACGTCGGGGAGGAATCCGAGGTCGAGCATCTCGTCGGCTTCGTCGAGGACGACGGTGCGGACCTTGCTCAGCTTGAGCACCTTGCGGCCGTAGAGGTCGAGGAGGCGACCGGGCGTGCCGACGACGACGTCGACGCCTGCGGTCAGCGCATTGATCTGTGGTTCGAACTCCTTGCCGCCGTAGATCGTGACGATGTCGATGTTGCGCTGGCTCGATGCGGTGACGAGGTCCTGGGCGACCTGCTTGGCGAGTTCGCGGGTGGGGACGACGACGAGGGCCTGCGGCAGGCGGGTGGCGCCGTCGGCGGGCTGCCCGCCGGGCTCGTCCTTGCCGGTGACCCGCTGGAGCAGCGGGATGCCGAAGCCGAGCGTCTTGCCCGTTCCGGTCTTCGCCTGCCCGATGATGTCGGCGCCCGAGAGCGCCACGGGCAGGGTCATCGCCTGGATGGGGAAGGGATGGGTGATGCCGGCGGCGGCCAACGAGGCCACGATCGGTCCGGAGACCCCCAACTCAGCGAAATCGGCGTCTGTCTCCGCCATGTCTCAAACTCCTTTTGGCGCCTTCGCGCTCGTGATGGTGGCGAACCGGTACTCTTGACCTATGCCCGATTCGCACCTCTTGGCCAGTGCTGATGCTGCAACGCTCGCGCTGGTCGCCTACGGTGAGCTCACCGCCTTCGAGAGAATGGCGACGAATGCCTCCACAGCCCTCGATCTCGACGACACAGTCACTCTGTCACGACTGGCATCGCACTCATTCTCGCACTTCGAAGAGCTCTCGGCGCGCATCAGTGACTCGGGCCAGGATGTGATCGAGCTCTGCCGGCTCTTCGAACCGACGTTCTCGGTGCTCGCGGAGAGGACTCGTCCCCGTGACTGGCACGAGAGCCTCATGAAGGGCTTCGTCTTCGACGGGATCATGAACGACTTCTATCGCATGGCGGCCGACAAGCTCGATGAGCCCGCGCACAGCCTGGCAATTGCTGTTCTCGATGATACACGGGCCTCTGACTACGTCCGCAATCGTCTGACCGCCGATGTCGCCGAGGACACGCAGCTGGCCTCCCGTCTGGCCCTGTGGGGACGCAAGCTCGTCGCCGAGACCCTCGGCCGGGCCCGCCAGATGCTCACCGGCCCCGTGCTCGGCATCGAGGAGGATCTCGTCGTCGAGGCGATCCCCGCGGTGACGGCGAACCATTCGCGGCGGATGTCCGCTCTCGGCCTCGTCGCCTAGGTGCGCTGCCCCGTGAGGGTGTGATTCGCGCCGAGGAGGCTGAAGCGTCCCGAACACAGAGGAGCCCGGTCGCAGTGACCGGGCTCCTCTTTCGTCCGTGTGCGAGCGCGTCCGCAGCCGGCGCGTACGCAGGTGGCGCGGCGCAGGCCGTGTGACTCAGGCGGCGCCGAACCCGACGCGGCGCACAGCCTCGGTGCCGAGTTCGATGTAGCCGAGAGCGGTCGAGGGCACGAAGACCTGACGGCCCTTCGTGTCGGTGAACGTGAGCAGGGCCTCGGCCTTGACGGCCTCCTCGATGCGCGCGGCGAGGTCGGTGGCGGACTCGTCGGTCTCGAGGACGATCTCGCGCTGGGACTGGCGGACGCCGATCTTGATTTCCATGGTTCTCCTTGTGGCGTTGGTGGTCGTGTTCAGCTTAACGTCCGCACAGCGTCGGGAACTTCCCGCCGCCGCTCGGCTGTGAGCGAACGCGACCGCGGAAGCGACCGCGCCCGCAATCGACCGCGAAAGCGTGCGCGACAGTGCGCGGATGCGCCCGCGGTCTGTGCCGCACTACGGTCGTTCTATCGCACGACGGTGGCGAACGAGCTCAGCCCGCCCCAGCTCATCTGCGTGAGGAGGTCGACGGTCGCGTCGATGTCGATCTCGTGGGTGGCCTCGATCTGCTTGATGACCACCTCGGCGGTGCCGATGAGCGTCCGGCACAGCAGGTCCGCCTCGGCGTCGTCCAAGTCGGTGAAGCTCTGCAGGGCGGAGACGATGCTCGCCACCGTGCCCTCGCGCATCGACCGCACCCTGGCCTGCGCGGCAGGTTCGTAGACGTCGGAGTTGAAGAGGATGACGAACTCCTCACGATGGGAGATCGCGAAGTCGAAGTACGCCCGGTAGGTCGCCCGGATCCGTCCGCGCGGGTCGTCGGTCGAATTGAGCGCGTGTTCGACCTGCCCGGCCAGATGCCTCGCCGAATCGTCGATGAGAGCGAGGTAGAGGTCCTGCTTCGAGGCGAAGTGCTGGTAGAGCACGGGCTTCGACACGCCCGCCTCCTCGGCGATCGTGTCCATCGACGTCGTCCGGTAGCCCCGTCCGGCGAAGACCGCACGCGCGACCCCGACCAACTGGTCTCGTCGCTGTTCACGGGGCATTCTCTGCTGCGGGCTCGGCATCCTCCAATGTTACGCGAAGTCGGGGCGTGGGCAGGGCGGATCCGTCGTGTCAGTGGTCCGTGATGGAATGAGTCCATGGACGATCTGACCTCCGAGCTCACCGCCGCACTGCTGGCCCGCACCTCGTGCGCGATCGTGGGCCGTCCGGGCACCGGCAAGACGAGTCTGCTCACCGAGGTCTACGGCCGTCTCGTCGCTTCGACCGATCCGTCCTCCGTCCTCGTCCTCACCCCCGACCGCGACCATGCCGACGTCCTGCGCAACACCCTGCCCGTGCCCGCCGAGGCGGTGCTCCGGGCCGCCCCCGCCAGGAGTCTGTCCTCGTTCGCCTACGGCCTGGTCCGAGCCGCGCATGCGACGGCGACGGGGGAGGACCTCGAGTTCGTCTCCGGAGCCGACCAGGACGTCTTCCTCGCCGACCTCCTCGCCGGACACGAAGCCGGGCACGGGCGCCGGCCCGCATGGCCCGCCGACATCACCGCCGAGGTGCGCGCCACCTCGGCGTTCCGCACCGAGGTCCGGGATGCGCTCAACCGGGTCATGGAGTTCGACTTCGGCGTCCGCACGCCCGCGCCCACCGAGGCTGGGGAGTTCGTCTTCGACTCCGGTCTGGGCGCCCTCGACCGGGTGCTCGCCGCCCGCCCCGACCCGCGGTGGGCGGCGCTGCGCTCCGTGCTCGAGGAGTACCTCGACATCATGAGCATGCCCGGCTACGGCGGCATCGACTCGGCCACCGTGCTCGCCCGGGCGGCGTTCGAGGTCCTTCGCGAACCCGCCGAGGTGACCGCGGGCCGGCCGTGGTCGTTCGCTCCCGACCGTCTGCCCGCAGTCGTCCTCGCCGACGGCGTCCAGGACTTCCCCGCCGCGAGCTGGGGGCTGCTCGAGGCGCTGCGCGAGCGCGGATGCGCGCTCGCGCTCTTCGGCACGCCCGAGACCGTCACGGGTCGCTTCCACGGCGCCGATGCCTCGGTGCTCGACCGTGCCGCCGCCTCCCGCGCCCACACGACGGTCGTCCTCACCGAGGTGCACGGAGCCGCACCGGACCTGAGCGAGGTCTGCGACGACTTCGGGGCGCGCATCACCACCCGGTGGGCGCTCGGGCACATGCCCCGACCGCAGTCGGCCGGGGCCCCAGGAGAGTCGGAGGTGATCGGGACGCCGCGAGAGACGGCCGCAGCGGGAACGCCAGGAGAGGCAGAGGCGGTCGAGGCGCATGTCTTCTCCGGCGCCGCTTCACAGCATCGGTACCTCTCCCGCCGCATCGCCGAATACGTCGCCGACGGTCATGCGCACTCCGATGTCGCCGTCATCTGCCGCAACGCCTCGACCGCCCGGGTCATGGCGGGCGAACTCCAGGCGGCGGGCACGCCGACGGCGACGATCGTCCAACCTCTCAACGTCGACCCGGCCACCGCGCCGCTGCTCGAGCTGCTCACCCACGCCCCGGGACTCGACCGCGACGAGACGCTCACGGCGATCGCCCTCGAACTGGCCGGCAGCGTCTACATCCGCCTCGACCCGGTCGCGCAGCGTCGGTTCCGCCGACTCGTGCGCACGCGCTTCCCCGCCCCCGACAGCACCGCCTCACTCGCGCTGGCGCTGCGCAGCACCGAGGACGTCACGGACATCCCGGGACTCTCCACCCTCTCCCGCATGCTGCGGGCAGCCGCCGAGCACGCCGAGGCCGATCCGCACACGGCGCTGTGGGCGATCTGGGACGCCTCCGGCGTCGCCGACCGGTGGCAGACCGAAGCGCTGCGCGACCCCGACGGGCCGGCCGGGGCGCGCCTCGACTCCGTGCTGCGGCTGTTCACGCTGGCCGAGAAGATCGCCGACCGCGGCGGCTTCACCGCACGGTCGTTCGCGGGCATCGTCGCCGAACAGGACATCGCGCAGGACTCTCTGGCCCGCACGGCCGGCTTCGCCGACCATGTGCGCGTGGGCACTCCGGCTTCGCTCGCGCACGTGCGGGTCCCGTGCGTCATCATCGCCGAGGTCGACGAAGGCGTGTGGCCGAACCCCAAGCTGCGCGGTGGGATGCTCGGCCTCGGCGACCTCGTCGCGCTGCTCGGCGGCGACGACCCGATCACCGCCGAGCCCGGCTACCACGCACACGCGAAGCGGACGAACCTCCGTGAGGAGGCCGAGCTGTTCTACACCGCGCTCACCCGCGCCTCGGAGCATGTCATCGTCACCGCGCTCTCCGACGCCGAACGCTCACCCTCGGCGTTCTTCGACGTCATCGCCGCCGGCACCCAGCGGGGCACCTCGGGAGTCGACGGGTATGCGATCACCGACGAGGACGAACTGCCGCCGCTCGGTCTCACCGAGATCGCCTCGCTCGCCCGAGCCCACCTGCTCACCGCGGCCAGGGACGCCGGCATAGGGGACAGACCAGCTGGCGAGGGGCAGGCTGGGGACGGGCAGGCCGGCAACGAGCTCGCTGGGGCAGGGTCGGCCGGAGTAGGGCTGGCCGCACCGGACGAGCGGACACGGCAGTGGGCGCAGCTGAGCGCAGCGCTCACCGCCGCCGGCGCCGAGACAGGGACCCCGGAGGAATGGCGGGAGGCGGAGGACATCAGCTCCACCGCCCCGCTCTTCGCCGCCGACGACGTCGTGACGATCTCGCCCTCCCAGGTCGAGACGTTCTCCGACTGCTCCCTGCGCTGGTTCCTCACCCGCCACGGCGGCGACCGCGGAGCCACCACCGCGCAGAACCTCGGCACGATCCTCCACGCCGCGGCCGAACACCACCCCGAAGGACCCACCTCGGCGATCCGCGACTACGTCGACCGCGAGTTCGCGACCCTCGACTTCCCCACCGACTGGGAGCGCGAACGCGAGCACACGACGGCGATGGCCATGGTCGACCGCCTCGGCGAGTACATCGACAACGCCCCGGGCACGGTCCTCGGCGTCGAAGCCCGCGTGTATGCGACCGGGATCGACGACCTCGGTCAGGAGTGGAAGGTCACCGGCCGACTCGACCGGGTCGAAGACGTCGGCGACGGCGTGCGCATCGTCGACTTCAAGACGGGCAAGGTGGTCCCCGCCGGAGCCGAGATGGCCCGGCACGCCCAGCTCGGCGTCTATCAGGAGGCGGTCGACCAAGGCCTCCTCGAACTCCCCGACGGCCGGACGGTCGATGCGGTCTCGGCCGGAGCCGAACTCGTCTTCCTCAGGCGCACCGGCGGAACGACCCGGCTCCAGGGCGCAGTGAGCGCCGACGACGACCCCGAGTGGGCGAGGCAGCTCATCGGAGAGGTCTCCGCGGGCATGCGCGCCGCCCACTTCCCGGCCCGCGTCGAAGCGGCCACGTGCCAGACCTGCCCGGTCCGCTCCTCGTGCCCGGCCATCGGACCCCACATGCTGGAGGACCCTTCATGAGATTCAGCGCCGACGACCTCGCTCGCCTCACCGCAGCCGAGCCCGCCCGCGCGTTCGGGCCGAGCGAGGAGCAGCGCAGGATCATCGAAGCCGACCCAGAGGCCTCGATGAAGGTGACTGCGGGCGCCGGCTCGGGCAAGACGACCGTGATCTCCCAACGCGTCGTCTGGCTCGTCGCCAACGGGCACGTCGCCGCCGAGGAGATCCTCGGACTCACATTCACGCGCAAGGCCGTGGGGGAGCTCGGCAGCCGGATCCGGGTGCTGCTCTCACGGCTGCGGCACAACCTCGGCGAGGACTCCGCACTCAGCCTGCCCGGCCTCGACTATCCGACCGTCTCGACGTACAACTCGTATGCCGCTGCCATCGTCGGCGAGCACGGGGCGAGCATCGGCATCGAACCCGAGACGGTGCTCCTCGACGAGGCCGCCGCGCACACGATCGCCGCCGAGGTCCTCGATGCGGCCGGTCCCGAGGACATACCCGGAAGCTATGCCCGGGACACGATGATCGCCGACATCATCGACTTCGCGGGGGCGATGAACGATCACGGGCGCGAGGTCCCCGAGGTCACCGGGTACCTCGAGGAGTGCCTGGCAGCCCTCGTGTCCTCGAAGGGCAAGCCCGTCGACCCGAACGGACGCCGCCGGAGACTCGAGGAGAAGAAGCGGCTGGCCGTCCTCGCCGGAGAGTACATGGCCGCGAAACGACGACACCTGGCCATGGACTTCTCCGATCAGGTCCGCTTCGCCCAGCGGATCGTCGACGAGGTGCCGCAGGCCCTGGCCGCCGAACGGGCCCGCTGGCGGATCGTCCTCCTCGACGAGTTCCAGGACACCTCGGTCGCCCAGCTCACCCTCCTCTCCACCCTCTTCGGTGGCAGCGCCGTCACCGCCGTCGGCGACCCCCGGCAGGCGATCTACGGCTGGCGGGGAGCGAGCGCGGACAACATGATCCGGTTCGAGACCGATTTCACCGACGTCCGCTCCCTGACACTGAGCACAAGCTGGCGCAACGACGCCTCGATCCTCACCGTGGCCAACCGAATCGCCGACGGGCTCGGCGGCCGGCAGGAGACTCCGCTGTCCACGCGCCCCGATGCGGGAGTCGGCGAAGTCGTCGTCGACGTCTCCTCCGGAGCCCACGACGAGACATACCTCACGGCGGGACTGCGCAGCCTCACCGATTGGGTGGCCTCCCTGCCCGCCGGGTCGTCGACGGCGGTGCTCTGCCGCAAACGCGCCCATTTCGCCCCGGTGAGCGCGGCCCTGGAGGCCGCCGGGTTCGCCGTCCACGTCCACGGCTCCTCCGGTCTGCTCGCCGACCCGTACGTCGCGGACCTGCGGGCCGTGCTCTCAGCCGCCGTCGACCCCATGGCCGGAGACGAGGTCATGCGTCTGCTCAGCGGCCGCCTCCTCGGCCTCGGCGCGACCGACATCGCCGCACTCGCGCGATTCACCCGCCGGCAGGCGGAGCGACGCAGCGTCGCCGACGACGTCGTGCCCGAATCCATCGACGTCCCCACGATCGTCGAGGGCCTCGACGAGCTCATCGACACCCCCGCGAACCGGGAGACGGGTCTGAGCCCGACCGCCCAAGAGCGCCTCGTCCGCTTCGCCCGGGCCCTGCGTGCGGTGCGTTCGGGGTCGGGAACGGTCACCTCGGTGGTGCGCACGGCACTCGACGAGACCGGCATCGACTCCGACATCTGGGGGCTCAGCGATGCGCTGCGCCGACTCCACCGGCAGGCGATCGACGGCTTCCTCTCCGCCGCCGCGCAGTACTCCGCCGCAGTGGAGCGCCCGAGCGTGCCGGGGTTCCTCGAATGGCTCTCCCTCATGGAGGCCAAGGACGCCCTCAGCGTTGCCGAACCCACCGTCGCCCCCGGCGCGGTCAACGTCATGACCGTCCACGCCTCGAAGGGCCTCGAGTTCGATGCCGTCGCCGTGCCCTCGCTCGTCGTCAAGGACTTCCCGACCGAACCGCGGGACAAGGAAGGGTGGATGGGGCGGACCTCCCTGCCCTATCCGCTGCGCGGGGATTGGACGCACCTCGTCAGGTTCGACCTCAGGGAGGCGCAGTTCGAGACGAAGAAGGCCCTCGACGAATGGGTGAACGAGTTCATCCGGCCTGAGATCGCCGACGCCCACGAACAGGAGGAGCGGCGCTTGGCCTACGTCGCGTTCACCCGCGCGAAGCATCATCTGTGGCTCGGAGCCGAACTCATGGGCTCCCGCTCCACCCCGGACGAGCTCTCCCCGTTCCTCACCGAGGCTGTGGCGGCCGCCGGTCTGTCCCCGGAGATCCCGGAACCGGCGGAGGAGACCGCGGCCGATCGGATCGAGACGAGCATCTGGCCGGTGCCGCGGGAGAACCGGGTCGCGTCGGCACGTCTGGCCGGGTCCTGGGTGGAGAGTGCGGGCAGGCCCGACCTCGCTGCGCTGGCCCGCGGAGACTCGGAGGTCGCGGTCCTCGCCCGCCGGGCCCAGCGCATCCTCACCCAGCCGGTGCCGAGTGCTGCGGGCAGGCTTCCCGATCGGCTCTCGGCGACCGACCTCGTCTCGTGGCGGCGGGACCCCGAGTCGTTCCGCACCCGGACCCTGCGGCCGGTCCCGGAACCCCCGAGCCGGGCGGCGGAGATCGGCACGAGCTTCCATGCGTGGGTCGAACGGCACTTCGGGCAGGCGAGCATCGACGTCGACGACGATGAGGTCGCACGCCCGGGCGACACTGCTCTGCTCGAACGCCTCCAGGAGACGTTCCTCGCCTCGGCGTTCGCGAGCCGACAGGCCGCGGAGATCGAGATGTCCTTCGAACTCGTCCTCGGCCGGTTCCGCGTGCCGGGGAAGATCGACGCCGTCTTCATCACAGGGGACCACGCGGAGGTCGTCGACTGGAAGACCTCGAAGACCCCGGACGCGCAGACGCTCGAGGTGATGAAGTGGCAGCTCGCGCTCTACCGGTTCGCCGTCCAGCGCGTCCACCCCGAGGTCTCAGAGGTGACGGGGACCTTCTACTTCGTCGGCAGCGACGAGGTCGTCAGCGTCACCGATCTCCCCGACGAAGAGGAGGTGATCGCCTGGCTCGACGCCCACGACTGACGGGTCAGTCGCGGGCGGTCCCGCCCGAGGGCCCTTCGGCGGTCGAGCCTTCGGCGATGTCCTGGTTCGACGACCCTTCGGCGACGTCGTCGGCGGACACCGGAGCTGTGGGCACGTCCGAACCGTCGGGGCGCAGCAGCACCTGATCGAACGAGGTGAGGAGGTCCGCGGCATCCGCGATGGCCTCCTCGTCACCGGAGTCGACGGCCTCGAGCAGCCAGTCGAGCACGGCGAACTCCGCCAGCAGTTCGGCGCGGGTGACGATGTGGTCATCAGCCCTGGGTCGGGAGCTGCGGTACTCGGTGAAGAACGTCGGGACGGCGGCGGGATCGATGAGCGCCGAGGCGGCAGCGAGGTCGATCGCCGGGTCGGACACGCGCATCCGACCGATGTCGGCGAGAGCGAGGACGCGCTCCTCATCGGTGTAGACGCTCGCCTCGTCGAGTGCCCCGTGGATCGGTGTGGCGAGGAAGTGCCAGAGCGCGACCTTCTCGAACTCCTCCTCCCAGTGCTGGAGCAGGGTCGCAGGCACTCGGCCGGTCGCTGCGGCCTGATCGAGACGGTCGAGGATCTGGAACTGGAATCGCGAGGGCTCCTCGACGGGGAACCCGGCGTCGGAGATCGGTTCGGGGGCGGCGGAGTGGATCGTCGCGAGCGTCTGGGCGAGCGAACTCGCGCGGGCCACATCGGCGATCGGCTCATCGCCGACCGGAGCGCCCGGCAGCGGGTCGGACAGCGTCACGGTCACCGGGGACGGGGTCGCGAAGACGCTCTCCTCGACCTCGGTGATCGCCCGCAGATGGGGCCACGTGAAGTCGGCGTGCGGGTACGCGGACTCGTAGATGCGGGCCGCCTCGGCAGTCGATCCGGCGTCGGCGGAGCGGTCGATGCGCGTATGCGCAGTGGCGACGTACTCGGTCTGCCCGTCGGTGATGAGGATCCTCACACCGGCATCGAGCGGCGGCAGGGAGGTCCATGTCGTCGGGGAGAAATCGTCGAGCATCGTCGCTGCGACTGCTGCCAACTTGAGCGCCTTCGTATCCACCTTCCCCAATGTACCGTCTGCAGTCTCCGCAGCCCCGGGATTCGGGTGCTGAGCGTGTCAGGCGCGTCAGGGGGCTGAGTTATCGTGGAAGCCATGGAACCGCTGCCCCCGATCACGCCTGTCAGTCTCGCCCGGCAGGGCATCGATCGCGATCATCTCGGACGCGGCAGCGACGGTGACCTGGGTGAGGTGTGGGCGGCCGGGGCACTGGCGGTCTTCGAACATCGCGGTTCGCTGCTCGTCGCCCGCGGCGGTCTCCTCCGCGCCGACCACACGCTCGTCCCCGCCGACCAGACCGAGCTCTACCTCGGCCGCGACGGGACCCAGCGCTTCATCGGGATCGGCCTCGACGATGCCGGGCGCAGCACACTCGACACGACTCTGGCCGCCTCGAGGGCCCGCGACGCCACCGACCTGCTCACCGCCCCCGGCTCCGGCATCGACAGCGCCGAACCCGTGTGGCTGCCGCTGCGGGAGCTCGCCGAGGCGCTCGACGACGTCGACGTGTCCCTGGCCTGCGAGCTCGTCGCCGTGAGCAACTGGCACCGCGCCCACCCATTCTCCCCGCTCACCGGCACCCCGACCGAACCGGTCGCAGGCGGCTGGGTGCGCCGGGACCCGGAGACCGGCAGCGAGCACTTCCCGCGCACCGACCCGGCCGTCATCGTCGTCATCGTCCACACCGACGAGGACGGCGTCGAACGCGTTCTGCTGGGCAACAACGCCGCGTGGCCGGCCGACCGGTTCTCCCTCCTCGCCGGCTTCGTCGAACCGGGGGAGACACTGGAGAACGCGGTGATCCGGGAGATCTGGGAGGAGGCGCACCTGCCGGTGACCAACCCGCGCTACCTCGGCTCCCAGCCGTGGCCCTTCCCGTGCTCGCTCATGCTCGGGTTCTCCGCCGAGGCGACGACCATGGACTTCGCCGCCGATGAGACGGAGATCGCCTCGCTGCGCTGGTTCACCAGAGAGGAGCTGGCCGCTGACATCGCCGCCGGCCGGGTGAGCGCACCGGGCACCGTCTCGATCGCCGGGCAGCTTCTGCACGCCTGGCTGGAGAACGCGTGAACGCTCGAGCCGCCGGCCTCCTCGCCGCCCTCGACGACGAGCAGCGGGAGGTCGCCACCCACTTCTCCTCCCCGGTCATCGTCCTCGCCGGGGCCGGCACCGGAAAGACCCGGGCGATGACGCACCGCATCGCCTACGGCATCGCCACCGAGGTCTTCCCCGCCACCCAGGTCCTCGCCCTCACCTTCACCGCGAAGGCGGCCGGAGAGATGCGGGCCCGGCTGCGATCACTCGGGGTGCCTGCCGTGCAGGCGCGCACCTTCCACTCCGCCGCCCTGCGTCAGCTGCGGTTCTTCTGGGACCGCTTCGCCACCGGGGACTTCCCGCGCATCATCGAGAACAAGACGGGCGTGCTCGCCTCAGTGATGCAGGAGCTCGGGATCGAGGTCAGCCGGGAGCTGACCCGCGATGTCGCCGCGGAGATCGAGTTCGCCGCGGCCTCCCTGCTCGGCATCGCCGACTATGCGACGAAGGCGCAGGCCAGGGACCTTCCCGGCGACCTCGGAGTCGAGGACATGGTCCGCATCGCCGAAGCCTACTCGGAGGCGAAGACCCGCGGACGCCTCCTCGACTTCGAAGACGTCCTCCTCGTCCTCGACGGTGTGCTCGCCGAGTACCCGGCGATCGCCGCGGAGATCCGGCAGCAGTACCGGCACTTCGTCGTCGACGAGTTCCAGGACGTCTCACCGCTCCAGTTCGACCTGCTCTCCCGGTGGCTGGGACCCAGGGAGAACCTCTGCGTCGTCGGCGACCCCGCACAGACGATCTACTCCTTCGCCGGTGCCGACGCCTCCCTCCTCGAGGCGCTGCCGTCGACCCTGCCGTCGGCGACGACGATTCGCCTCGTGCGCAACTACCGGTCGACGCAGTCGATCGTGACAACGGCCAACAGCCTGCTGCGCCACACCTCGCGCACCGCACTGAGCCTGCGCACCGACAATCCCGAGGGCAGGCCGCCGCGGATGACCGAGTACCCCACCGACGAAGCGGAGGCCCTCGGCGTCGTCCAGGCCATCACCGCCGAGGTGCGGGCGGGTCGCCGCCCCCGCGACATCGCGGTCCTCTTCCGCACCAACGGGCAGAGCCCCGCCTACGAGCAGGCGCTCACGGGCGCCGGGATCCCGTATGTGCTGCGCGGCGGGGAGCGCTTCTTCGCCCGCAAGGAGGTCAAGGAGGCCGTCCTCATGCTCCGGGCGGCCCGTGCCGCCGCCGGGGCCAGACCGCTGCCGGAGATCGTCGCCGAGGTGCTCGTGAGCGCCGGCTTCGCGCGCACTCCTCCGCCGCCCGGCGCGAGCCGACAGAGATGGGAGTCGCTCAAAGCCCTCGTCGATCTCGCCGAGACCCATCAGGCGGCCTCGGAGCTGCCCGTGCCGCTCGAGGACTTCCTCGCCGACCTCGCCGACCGTGCCGAACACCAGTTCGCCCCCGACATCGAAGGAGTGACGCTCGCGTCGTTCCACGCGGCCAAAGGCCTCGAATGGGACAGCGTCCACCTCGTCGGACTCAGCGAAGGACTGCTGCCGATCAGCTACGCCCAGACCCCGCGGGCCATCGCCGAGGAGCGTCGGCTCTTCTACGTCGCCCTCACCCGCGCCGGCACCGACCTGTCGCTGAGCTGGTCGCTGGCCAGGCATGAGTCGAAGCAGAAGCCGCGTGCCGCCTCACGGTTCCTCGCCGAACTCGGCCGGGTGGAGTCCGGCCCCGGCAGCGGGCGCAGGCCCAGCGCCACGGTGACGACGAATCGCTGCCGGGTGTGCGGACGCGTCCTCGTCTCCCAGGTCGACCGGTCCCTGGGCCGGTGCGCGAACTGTCCCGGCGAGGTCGACCTCGCCCTCCTCGACCAGCTGCGTCGGTGGCGGGCACGGGTCGGGCTCGAACAGGGGCTGCCGCCCTACCTCGTGCTCACCGACACCTCGCTCTCGGCGATCGCCGAGATGCGTCCGAGCGACCTCGGCGCCCTGGCACGGGTGCCCGGGGTCGGGGCGACGAAGCTCGAACTCTACGGCGCGAGCCTACTGCGCCTGCTCGCCGGTTAGGTCGAGGCCCGGTACCGGCACCCGGCAGTGACAGCGCGGGTGGAAGTCGAGGAGGTCATCATCGGCGAGACCGGTGCGCAGATCCACCCTCCGGCACACCGCGTCCGCGGTGTCCGTGAGCAGGGCGCGACGCAGCACGAGGGCGAGGTGGACGGCCCCGACACCGGGGGAGAGCGGGTCGCCGAGTTCGTCCCGGTCGCTGAGCGCCCTGATCCGCGGGTACTGGTCGAACCAGTCCGCATCGAGGTCCTTGAACCCGAGGCACGCGCAGATCGTGCACGGAGTGCGCCCCGGTCGGACCAGTCCGGTGATCGTCACGGTGAACTCCCCGCACACGATCTGGCAGTGGTCGATCTCCCGGTCGACGAGCCACGTGGCGGAGTGGAGATCGGGCACGAGATGCGCGGTGGAGACGACGACGGGCCGGCCGAGCACCTCGACGTCCTCGACCCTCGTCGCCTGCGAGACCGCGAATCCGGCGAGTGACAGCTGGTGGGCGACGGGTGCGCGGAGGGGACCGAGGACGCTGACCGGCCGGGCGGCGAAGACGCCCGTGACCTCGCCGGGCGGGCGGCGGAACAGTCGCGCGGTCGACAGTGACCGCGAGCCCTTGGCGACCGCCGAGGCATCGGCATCCATGAGGACGTCGGCCTCGGCGAGCAGGGAGATCAGCGACGTGGCTCGCGCGAGATCGATGCCGAGCTCCTGCGCGCGGGCATGGAACTGGGCCGAGCCCAACCCCATGCGCAGGTCGTCGATGAGTGAGGCCTCGGCGGGGAGGAGTCCGTCGATGAGGACGGGATCCTCGACGCCGAACTGCAGGCAGGTATGGCTGCGCCATGTGATCGGCACGCTCGGACAGATCCTCAGCATCGGGCACCTCATCGTCGGTTCGGGCCATCAACGCTAGTGACTGCGCGTCCCGAGCGCCAGGGTGTGCTCAAGTCTGTGGAAAAGCCTGTGGAAAAACGGAAGAGGACAGGCCGGAAAGTGCTTCCGACATGCCCTCAACCGCATTGTGCCCCAGGCGCTCGCGGTGACTCGTGCGGCTTCCCCTTCCGCACGCATCTCCGGGTTTTCCGGGGTCAAACATAGAACCTATGCCCCATTCCCGGCCCCGTCAATGGCGCTTCGGGCCGCCGCGACGCCCGTGTCTGTGGATAAGGTGTGGACAAGCCGCGAACGGCTGTGGAGGACCACCGTGAGGCGAGCGGACCGGGAATCGATCCCCTCCGGATGAATGCGTAGGTCACTTCCGATGCCGGACGATCCCGACCGGTGCGGAGGTCTGTGGACACACGCTCGTCGACACCGCGCACGGATACTCAGGAAACTCACAAGTAACACCGCGGCGGTCTCTCGTGTCAGTGCGCCTCCCTATCATGGGGGAATGGCAGCAGTAGACCGGTGGACGGAAGAGCGAGTGCTGCGGGCGATCGCCCGCGGCGAGATCGTGGTGCGGCGTTCGGCGCGGCGGAAGAAGACGATTGCGGTGTCGAAGGAGATCGACACGTTCGTCCTCAGCGCACCGATCCGCTACAGCGTCGAGTCGAACATCCGGGCGCTCACCGATCTCTTCAACCGGCTCGCCGCGAGAGACCACTCCTCGACCGCCGACCTCGTCGAGCTCGCCGCGGAGCTCAGTCAGCGGTACTTCTCCGGGCGGCTGAGACCGGCCTCTATCAGGTGGGTGACGAATCAGAACCTCAGCCGGTGGGCGTCGACGACGACCTCGACCGGCGACATCAGGATCTCGCATCGGCTGCAGGCAGTGCCCAGGTGGGTGCTCGAGACCGTCATCGTCCATGAGCTCGCGCACCTGCAGATCGGTCCGCACACGAAGGAGTTCCACGCTCTTGCCGATCGGCATCCTCGGCAGGCCGAGGCGAAGCTCTTCCTCGACGGCTTCAGCGCGGGGGAGCGGTTCAGCCGCGGAGCGTGAGCGGTGCCTGTGCGGGCGTAAGCGGCGCCGGTGCGGGCGTGAGCGGTGCAGTCGCGGGACGCGAGCGGTGTCGTGCGGGCGCGGTATCTACGACCGGGTTCGAGCGGTTCAGCGGCGGGGGCTGAGGCCCTTGGGCGCGGCGCGATCGAACTGCTCGACCGCGCTGCGGTAGAGCTGCGGAAGCCTGACGACGAGGTCGGGCATGAGCGCCTCCGGCAGCTGTGAAAGCGGGAACCATGCGACGTCGAGGGACTCCTCGGAGACAGCAGGCAGCTGTGAGACCGGCGCGACGGCGGCGAAGACGACGTCGAAGTGGCGTCGGCACGTGCCGAAGTCCCCGGCCAGGTCATGGACGTGGAGGTCGATGGGGGAGGGGGAGACCCAGGTGAACGAGTCGAGTCCGCTCTCCTCCGCCGCCTCGCGGGAGGCCGCGGCGTGCAGGCTCGAATCCGCGGACTCGAGGTGCCCGCCGAACTGCATCCACCGCCTGGCCCGACGGTGGTGGGTGAGCAGCACCGCCTCGGCGGCGGGATCGACGACGAGGCAGCTCGCGGTCACATGCTCAGCGGTGCCCTCGCGGACGAGTGACGCGGGGCCCGCTGCGGCGAAGAGCTGCGCGAACTCCTCGGCGAACCCTCCGGTGCGCGCGGCGCCGGCGACCTCAGCCCGCGCGGTGTCGAGGGTGATCATTCACTTCTCGTCGCGGTCCGAGGGGGTGTCGTCCTCGCCGGCATCGTCAGTGCCGGAGGCAGGAGCGTCAGGGCCGGCATCGTCGGTGCGGGAGTCCGAATCGACCGCGCCTGAACCCTCGGTCCCGGCAGTCGCGTCGCCCGCGCCTTCGGTCGTGGAACTCGCATCGCCCGTGCTCTCGGTACCCTCCGTGCCCGCGGTGCCGGCGGCTCCCTCGGCGAGGATGCGGCTGAGCGCCTCGTCGAGCGTCGACTCACCTTCCCATTCGGCGCGCCGGCGTTCGCTGTAGCCGAGCGGATCGTCGAGATCCTCCGTCGTCGGCAGCAGGTCGGGGTGCGAGAAGACCTTGTCGCGCGCCTCCGCACCGCCCTGCGTCTCGAGGTAGGCGAAGAGAGCCGCGGCGTCGCGGAGGCGACGCGGGTTGAGCTGGAGTCCCACGAGGGTGGAGAACGTCTTCTCCGCCGGACCTGCCGTCGCCCGTCGACGGCGCAGGGCCTCACGGATCTGCTCGCGGGCCGGCAGCTTCTCGCACGCGGCGTAGACGACGACATCGACCCAGCCGGCGATGACAGCCAGGAGGTTCTCCAAGGTCGTCAGGGCCCGCTTCTGCTCATCGGTGGTCGGCGGGTTGAACAGTCCCTGCCGGATGTTGTCGGACAGATCGGAGATGTTCGAGGGATCGATCGACGATGCCATCTCCTCGATCTGCGAGGTGTCGACCTTGAGTCCCTGCGCATACCGGGTCAGCGCCGTCTCGACCTGCGCACTCAGCCACGGTGCGCGTTCGAACAGGGCGAGATGCGCAAGCTCCTGAGCGGCGAGGTAGATGCGGACCTGGGAGACCTCGACGCCGATCTCCTCGGCGAAGGCGTCGAGGTTGGCCTCGACGAGCACGGCCTGGTCGTGGGGGAGCAGCGGCAGACCCACCTCGGTGCCGGTGAGTACGCTCTCCGAGAGGGCACCGACGGCCTGACCGATCTGCATGGAGAACATCGAATCGCTCATCGTGGAGAACATCGACGAGGCTCCGGCGAGGATGCCCTTCATCTCCTCGGGCATCTGCGTCTGCAGCGTGTCCGTGAGCGCGGTCGACATGTTCTCCTTGATCGGGAGGACGAACCGCTGCCAGCCCGGCATCGTGCGCGTGACCCACTCGGCCCGGGTCAGGGCCGCCGAAGTCCGGTTGGTCACGGGAAGGTCGGTCGCCTCGGCGAGCCAGAGTTCGGAGAGACGGAAAGCGTCGGTGGCGGCATGGCCCGCGTCATCGCTGACGGCCGGATCGGGGGAGGGGACGCTGCGCAGCGCCACCTGGGTCGCCTGTGCCGACGGGTCCGCGCCCTGGCCGAAGAGGCCCTGCATCTGGTTCATGATCGTCGCCATCATCGCGGGATCGATCGAGAAGCCCTGCGCACCGCCGGCACCCTGAGAGCCGTCCCCCTGGCCACCGGGACCGCCCTGGCCGAAGAGCATGCCGAAGATCTGCTCGAACGGGTTCTGCTCGTTGCCGTTGCCGTTGTCATTGGTGTTGTCGTTGCTCATGATCTCACGCGCCTTCACTCGTAGTCATCACCACGTTAACGGTCCTCCCTGTCAGAAGCTTCCCAATCCGGTGCGATGTTCGCACCGGGCGAAAGGAGTCTGGGAAATCGGTGACCGGGATTCAACTAGACTGGTCACGCGGTGCAGCGAAAGGAATACATGTCAGAGAATGCCCCCCGGGCCGTGCCGGTGACGGCACCGTCCCAGCGGAGCCGACCACGTCGACGTTCACCCCGTTTTGCCACAGTGTCCGGCGTCATGACCTATCTCCTCATCGCGCTTGCCGTGCTCCTGCCGGTGCCCTACATGCTTCAGCTGCCGGGGCCGGTGTTCAACACCCTCGGCGACTACCAGGGCAAGCCGATGATCTCGGTCTCCGGTGCGCAGACCTATCCCACCTCCGGTGAGATCGACATGCTCACCGTCGCCGTGAGCGGGGGGCCGGGCCGTGACACCTACGCCTCGCAGGCCCTCGGCGCGCTGCTGCACGGCAAGGAGACGGTCGTGCCCACCGAGGCCTACTACCCGCTCGAGACCACCCGCGAACAGGTCGCGGAATCGAACTCGGTCGAGATGACCTCGAGCCAGGATGTCGCCGTCGCCGCGGCGATGGAGCAGCTGGACAAGCCGTACTCCGTCTCTCTCCTCGTCGACGAGGTGACCCCGGGGGCTCCTGCGGACGGTCAGCTGCGATCGGGTGACCGGATCCTCTCCGTCAACGGCACCTCGCTGAAGTCCGATCCCGAAGCGGCGACGAAGATGAGCCGGACCGTCCGGGACTCGGACTCCGTCGATCTCGTCGTCAGCCGCGACGGCAAGGACGTCAACCTCACACTCACACCCGGCACAGTCGACGGGCGGAAGGCCATCGGCATCACCATGAAGCAGGACTTCGAGTTCCCCGTCGATGTCACGTTCAACGTCGACGGCATCGGCGGACCCTCTGCCGGAACGATGTTCGCCCTCGCGATCGTCGACGAACTCACACCGGGAGCCATGACCGGGGGCAAGCATGTCGCCGGCACCGGCGAGATCACCCCGTCCGGCCAGGTCGGACCCATCGGCGGTGCCCGTCAGAAAGTGGCCGCCGCGACCGCGAAGGGCGCGAAGCTCTTCCTCTCTCCGGCCGGCAACTGCGCCGAGGTCATCGCCGCGGCCGACCAGTCGAAGATCACCGTTGCACGCATCGACACCCTCGACGACGCCCAGAACGCCGTCGAAGGCTTCGCCGCCGGCGACACGTCAGCACTGAAGACGTGCCCGGCAGGCGAGACCACCAATGAGAAAGGGAAGCAGTGAGCACTTCGTCCTCACCCACCTCCGCCAAACTGCCCGGATCGGGTTCCAAGCGTTCCCCCCTGCTGCTCACCCTCGTGTCGGTGGCGATCCTGCTCGTCGCCTTCATCGCCTTCACCCAGGTCTACACCGAGGTGCTGTGGTTCGGTCAGCTCGGGGCCTCCGACGTCTTCCGCACAATGTGGTTCACCCGCGGTCTGACCTTCCTCGGCGGCTTCATCGTCATGGCCGTGCCGGTGTGGCTGAGCCTGCACCTGGCCTACCGCAACCGCCCCGTCTACGCGCCCACGACGCCGCGGCAGGAGAACCTCGACCGCTACCGTGAGGCCATCGAGCCTCTGCGCCGCGTCGCGACCCTGGCGATCCCCGCCGTCGTCGGCATCCTCGCCGGCATCACCGCCTCCTCCCAGTGGAGCACGGTGCTCCAGTGGATGAATGCGAGCTCGTTCGGGGAGTCCGACCCGCAGTTCGGCATCGACAAGTCCTTCTTCGTCTTCGTCCTGCCGGGACTGCGCCTCATCGGCGACCAACTCGGCATGGCCCTCGTCCTCTCGCTCATCGCCGCCCTCGTCGCGCACTACCTCTTCGGCGGCATCCGCCCCGGCGACCAGCGGGGCATCGTGCTGACGAAGACCGCCCAGTGGCAGATCGGCATCACCGTCGCCGTCCTCGTCCTCGTCCAGGCCGGCCGCCTGTGGCTGGCCCGTTACGACCGGCTCACCGCGACCGGCGGCATCGTGCCCGGCGCGACCTACGTCGACGACCGAGCCGCCCTGCCGGCGATGGCGATCGTCGCGATCGCCGCGGTGCTCGTCGCCCTTCTCTTCGTCTACACGGCGTGGAAGGGCAACTGGCGGATCTCGATCATCGCGACCCTCACGCTCCTCGTCCTCGGCGGCGTCTCGATCATCGCCTACCCGGCGCTCGTCCAGCAGTTCCAGGTCAACCCCTCGCAGCAGAGCCTCGAGTCGGAGTATATTCAGCGCAACATCGACGCCACCCGGGAGGCCTTCGACTTCCAGGACATCGAGGTCACCCCTTACGAACCGAGCACGAGTGGTGAGAAGGGGGCGCTGCGCTCGGATGCGGAGACCGCGGCATCCATCCGCCTGCTTGATCCCAACCTCGTCTCCGACACCTTCCGCCAGTTGCAGCAGGTGCGTCCCTACTACTCGTTCCCCGCCCAGCTCGACGTCGACCGCTACAACATCGACGGACAGATGCGCGACACCGTCATCGCGGTGCGTGAGCTCAGCCCCGCCTCGGTGAACAACCAGAGCTGGTACAACCGGGCGATCGTCTACACGCACGGCTTCGGCGTCGTCGCCGCCAACGGCAACCAGCGCAATCCCGACGGCGAACCGACGTTCATGGAGTCCGACATCCCGCCGAAGGGCGAGTTCCCCGACTACGAGCCGCGCGTGTACTTCGGTGAGAGCTCACCCGAGTACTCGATCGTCGGCGCTCCGGAAGGCGCGACCCCGCGCGAACTCGACTACCCCTCCGACGAAGAGGGCGGATCGGGCCAGGTCAACAACACCTTCCAGGGCAGCGGCGGACCGTCGGTGGGCAATCTGTTCAACCGTCTGGCGTATGCGCTGAAGTACCAGGACGAGCAGATCCTGCTCTCCGACGCGGTCAACTCGAAATCGCAGATCCTCTACGAACGCAACCCGCGTCAGCGCGTGCAGAAGCTCGCGCCCTTCCTCAAGATCGACGGCGACCCGTACCCGGCCGTCGTCGACGGGAAGATCAAGTGGATCCTCGACGGCTACACCACCGCGAAGGACTACCCGTACTCGACTCCGCAGCCGCTGCAGGAGGCGACCGAGGATTCGACGACGGCTTCGGCTCCGGGCACGGTGGCGACACTGCCGGACGAAGAGGTCAACTATATCCGCAACTCCGTGAAGATCACCGTCGATGCCTACGACGGCTCGGTCGACATGTACCAATGGGACAAGAACGATCCGGTGCTCAAGACGTGGATGAAGATCTTCCCCGGCCTCATCCAGTCCTCGGACCAGATGTCCGGTGACCTCATGAGCCACGTCCGCTACCCGGAGGACCTGTTCAAGGTCCAGCGCGAGCTGCTCACCCGTTACCACGTGACGACGGCGAGCGAGTTCTACACGGGTCAGGACTTCTGGGCTCTGCCCACGGATCCGACGAAGAACGCCAACAGCGGACTGACGCAGCCGCCGTTCTACATGACCCTGCAGATGCCGGGCCAGCAGGCGCCGTCGTTTTCGCTCACGAGCTCCTACATCCCGGCCCGCTCCTCGGAGGGCCAGTCGCGGAACAACCTCACCGGGTTCCTCTCCGCTGACGCCGATGCGGGATCGACGAAGGGGCAGATCTCGGAGAACTACGGCAAGCTGCGGCTCCTCCAGCTGCCGCGCAACACGACGGTGCCCGGTCCCGGTCAGGCACAGAACAACTTCAACACCGCGCCCGAGGTCCAGCGCAGCCTCAACCTGCTGCGTCAGGGCGAGTCGCAGGTGCAGAACGGCAACCTGCTCACGCTGCCGCTCGGCGGCGGACTGCTCTACGTGCAGCCCGTCTACGTCCGCTCGGCCGGTGAGACGTCGTACCCGCTGCTTCAGCACGTGCTCGTCGCCTTCGGTGAGAACATCGGCTTCGCGCCGACGCTCGACGAAGCGCTCGATCAGGTGTTCGGCGGCGACTCCGGCGCCCAGGCCGGCGACGCCGGAACCGAGTCCGGCGGCGGTGGGACCTCAGGGACCTCCGGCGGTGAAGGCGGTTCCGGAGCCTCGGACAATAAGAGCCTCAACGACGCGCTCCAGGAGGCTCGCAAGGCCATGGAGGACTCGGACGCCGCGCTCAAGGACGGCAACTTCGAGGAGTACGGCAAGGCGCAGGATCGTCTGCGCAAGGCCATCGAGGATGCGGTGGCCGCCGATCCCTCGATCGCCGAGGACGGCGGAGCCTCGCCGGCTCCGACGACGCCGGCCCCCGAACAGGGCAGCAACTGAGCCGGCGCTGGGCTGAGACAGCGCTGAGCTGAGAGTGGCCGCGGCTCCCGGAGGATTCCTTCGGGAGCCGCGGCCGTCTGCGTTCCTGCATTCAGGGCGTTCTCGAACCATGCGCACGTCTGCCTGCGGGTCTCCCTCGATCCACGTGGGCTCTGAAATCCTCGTCGTGGGCGACGCGGAATTCCTGCCCCGCGTGGATCGAGAGCAGGAGGCTTGCGACGGAGCAGCGATATTCCGCCTTCGCGTGGATCGAGAGTAACCAGACAGGGGAGGATGGGGCTGTAGACCGGATAGAGAGCGACCAGGTCCGTCTGTGCTTCTGTCTGCGGGTCGGTCTCGATCCATGCGCACTTCTACCCACGGTTCGCTCTCGATCCACGTGGGCTCTGAAATCCGCGTCGCGGGCGACGCGGAATTCCTGCCCCGCGTGGATCGAGAGCAGGAGGCTTGCGACGGAGCAGCGATAATCCGCCTCGGCGTGGATCGAGAGCGACCAGGCAGGGGAGGGTGGGACTGTAGACCGGATCGGGAGCGACCGAGCAGGGGAGTGGGGTCATAGCCCGGAAGATCTGTGAATGAGAAGAACCCCCAGCCAGTTGAACTGACTGGGGGTTCTGCCACTGTGGTGGCGGGGGGAGGATTTGAACCTCCGACCTCCGGGTTATGAGCCCGGCGAGCTACCGAACTGCTCCACCCCGCGGCGTGGTCTCAACATTACAGGAGCGCATTTCCCGGAGACAAATCCTGGACAAGTGACCTTTGCCACACGGTAACCTGGGGTTCACTCTCGCCGCCCATCCTGAGAGGCGGCTGGATCTTGCGCGAGGGGGACTTGCATGTAGTTGAACGTTGAACTATAGTCCTTCACGTACTTCAAATTTCAACCATAAGGAGACAAGCCAGATGACCGCTCTTCCGAACGGACTCACCGCCGGCACGTGGAACATCGACCCGAACCACTCCGAGTTCACCTTCACCGCCCGCCACGCCGGTGTGTCGAAGGTCCGCGGCAACTTCGAGACGATCGCCGGCACCGTCGAGGTCGGCGACACCCTCGAGGACAGCTCGGTGACCGCCGAGGCCGTCGTTGACTCGATCAACACGCGCAATGCCCAGCGCGACCAGCACCTGAAGACGAGCGACTTCTTCGCCGCCGATCAGCACCCGAAGCTCACCTTCACCTCGACCGGCATCAAGGCCGAATCGGGTGACGAGTTCGCTCTCGAAGGCGACCTGACGATGCGCGGCGTGACGAAGCACGTGGTCTTCAACGCCGAATTCAACGGCGCCGGCACCGATCCGGCCGGTACCCCTGTTGCGGGACTCTCGGCCGAGACCACGGTCGATCGCAAGGAGTTCGGCATGGAGTTCAGCGCCGTCCTCGGCGGCGGCGAGCTCCTCGTCTCCGACAAGATCAAGATCGCCCTCGAGCTCGAGCTCGCGAAGGCCTGATCACTCGGCCCCATCGGCGCCGATACGCACGCAGCGGACCGTTCCTGCCGGAACGGTCCGCTGCGTCGTCTCTTCGCCAGCGACTGAGCGCAGTCCGCTCAGCGCCGAAGCAAGTCAGCGCCGAAGCAGGTCGGGATCGGCCTCGATGGCGGCTGCCAGCGTCCGGAAGCGCGCCGCACCCTCCTCGACGTCGGCGGGCGACTTGCAGAACGAATACCGGATCGCGCTCCGGTACGCCGCGTGCGCGGGAGTCCCCGCTCTGCACAGGGCCGGCACGGGAATGCCGACGAGGCCGTGCTCGCGGGCGAGCAGGTTGTTGAGGGCGAACGCATCGAGTCCCGTGAGCGCGGAGAAGTCGACGACCGTGAAGTATCCCGCCGCAGGCCTCGAGACGACGGCCCCGGGAACGGCCTCACACGCCGGCACGAGCACTCCGGCCCGTTCGGCCAGCGACCGCCGGTTCGATGAGACGAAGGCGTCGTCGGAATCCAGCAGGCGGGCGAGCCCGATCTGCATCGGCCCGCCTCCGGTGAACGTGAGGAACTGTTTGACGGCCTGGATTGCGGCGCGCACCGGCGGGGCGGCGATGACCCATCCGAGCTTCCAGCCGGTGATGTTCCAGCTCTTGCCCGCCGAGGAGACGGTGACGACCCGGGAGGCGTCGGCGACCGCGAGCGCCGGAGGCACATGCTCCGCCTCACCGAGCACGAGCTGTTCGTAGACCTCGTCGGTGAGGATCCACGCGTCGACCGCCTCGGCGGCCTCCCCGATGCGGGCGAGGTCGGCACGCGAGAAGACGAACCCGGTGGGATTGTGCGGACTGTTGACGATGACGAGTGCCGGCCCGGTCGCCATCGCGGCAGCGAAGGCCTCCCAGTCGGGCTGGAAGCCGTCGCCGTCGGGCAGCACGGGAACGGTGACGAACTCACCGCCAGCGGCGGCCACTGCGGCCGGATACGAGTCGTAGAACGGTTCGAACGCGACGACCGTCCCGCCTCGGGGCACGAGCGCGAGGATCGCCGCCGTCAGCCCCTCGGTCGCCCCGCAGGTGATGAGGACCTGCGCGGTGTCGACGGCCTGACCGAAGTCCCGTGCCCGCTGTCGGGCGACGGCCTCGAGCAGGGCGGGATGACCCTGACCGGGAGCGTACCGGTTGTATCCCTGGCGCATCGCCTCGGCGGTCGCCTCGATGAGCGCAGGCGGAGCATCCGTGCCCGGGGCGCCCTGACCGAGGTTGATCGCCCCGGTCTCCGCCGCCAGCCGGGTCATCTCACCGTAGATCGTCTCCGAGATCGTCCCGTCGGCCCCGATGAGCCCCGCCGCCTCGGCCATCTCCCGCCACAGCGGGGAGCGTGAGAGGTCCGGCATGCTCATGAGACGACCTCCGGCGCGACCCGGCCGAGGGCGTCGAGCACCGCAGTGTGCAGGCGCCCGTTCGTCGCGACCGCATTGCCGCCGAAGGGACCGGGGACGCCGAGCGTGTTCGTGAACGTCCCGCCCGCCTCGGCGACGATCGGCACGAGCGCCCCCATATCGTAGAGGGCGAGTTCGGGTTCGCATGCGATGTCGACGGCCCCTTCGGCCACGAGCATGTACGAGTAGAAGTCGCCGTAGCCGCGGGTGCGCCACACCCGGTCGGTCAGGGCGAGGAACTCCTCCCTCACGCCCAGGTCCCGCCAACCGCTCAGCGACGCGAACGACAGGGAGGCATCGCCGAGGTCGTCGACCCCGGAGACCGCGATCCGACGCACCGGCCCGCCCGGGAACGAAGCGAAAGCTCCCTGCCCCGCGGCCGCCCACCAGCGGCGGGAGAGGGCGGGAGCGGAGACGACGCCGAGCAGCGGACGCTCGCCCTCGTAGAGGGAGATGAGGCTCGCCCACACGGGCACGCCGCGCACGTAGTTCTTCGTCCCGTCGATGGGATCGATGATCCACCGGCGCTCACTCGTCCCGTGCGCACCGAACTCCTCACCGAGGACGCTGTCGTCCGGGCGGGTGAGCGCGAGCCGTTCGACGATCGCGGCCTCGACGGCCCGGTCGCATTCGGTGACGGGGGTGAGATCCGGTTTCGTCTCGATCGTGAAATCCTGGGCGATGAACCGAGAGAGACTGAGCGAATCGGCGAGATCGGCGAGGTCGAGGGCGAGGTCGAGGTCGTTCATCCCTCCACTCTAGCCAGCGTTGGCCAGCAGCCTCCGCAGCGACTCCAGCCGTGAGACCCCGCCGGGCCCGGCCCGGCCCCCGGCGACCCACGAGTCGAGTCGGCAGCCGGGGGCATCGGCGAGGTGGGTGCACCCGCGCGGACATTCGGTGGTCGCCTCGACGAGTTCGGGGAACGCGGCGAGCAGGCCGTCCCGGTCGACGTGGGCGAGGCCGAAGCTGCGCACTCCGGGGGTGTCGATGAGCCATCCGCCGGTCGCCAGGGGCAGGCACACCGCCGAGGAGGAGGTGTGGCGACCGCGGCCGGTGACGTCGTTGACGTCCCCGGTGGCACGGTCGGCGGCGGGCACGAGGGCGTTCGTCAGCGTCGACTTGCCGACGCCGGAATGGCCGACGAGGACGCTGATGTGACCGGCCAGCCGGGAGGCCACCTCGTCGTCGGACAGGCTGCCGTCGGGGCGCAGGCCCGAGGAGACGATGTCGACCTCGGCGGCGGAGAAGCGTCGGGCGATCTCGTCGGCGGGCGCGAGATCCGTCTTCGTGACGATGATGAGCGGGGTGATACCGGCGTCGATGGCCGCGGTCAGGGCCCGGTCGATGAGCCCGAAGGAGGGTTCCGGGTCGACCGTCGCGGTGACGATGCCCATGAGGTCGACGTTGGCGACGATGACGCGTTCGGTCGGGTCCGTGTCATCGGCGCTGCGGCGCAGCAGGGTGCGCCGCTCGGTGACCTCGACGAGTCGGGCCAGGCTGCCCTCGGCGCCCGTGGTGTCGCCGACGATGCGCACGATGTCGCCGGGGACGACGGCCACGCGGCGCAGATGGGAGGCACGCACCGCGGTCACGGTCGTCCCCTCGGCGTCGAAGGCGCCGGCGGCGTCGGCGAGGACGACGCGGTAGCGGCCCCGGTCGACGGCGATGACGAGGCCGGTCACCGCCTCCTCGTGGCTGGGGCGGTTCTTCGTGCGGGGGCGAGTGCCCTTCCGGTTCGGTCGCGGACGGTAGTCCTCGTCACGGAAGATGCGCGCCATCTCAGGCCTCGGAGCCGAGCATGGCTTCCCACAGGTGCGCGAACTCGGGAAGGGTCTTGCCCACCGTGCCGACGTTCTCGATGACGATGCCGGGTCCGACGAGGGCGAGCACCGCTCCGGCCATGACCATCCTGTGATCGTGGTAGGTATGCCAGAGGCCCGCGCCGAGGCGGCCGCCGGTGATCGTCAGCGCATCGGGCGCCTCGTCCACGGCGATGCCCAGCGCGCTGAGCTCGGCGGTCAGGGCTGCCAGCCGGTCCGTTTCGTGCCCGCGGAGGTGGCCGATGCCGCGCAGATGAGAGGTGCCCGGTGCGAGCGCGGCCAGGGCCGCGACGACGGGGGTGAGCTCGCCGACCGCGGAGAGATCGAGGTCGACGGGGGAGAGGTCGGCCGGTCCGCTCACGCGCAGACCCTGCCGGGTGAGGTCGACCTCGGCGCCGAAGGCCGCGGCGATGCGCCGGAAGTCATCGCCTGCCTGGGTCGTGTGTGCAGGCCACCCGGGCACGGTCACCGTCCCACCCGTCGCGAGCGCCGCGGCGAGGAAGGCTGCGGCATTGGACAGGTCGGGTTCGACGACGACGTCGAGTCCGCGCGGCAGTCCCGGTTCGACGATCCAGTGCTCGGCAGCGGGTTCGCTGACATCGACCCCGGCATCGGCGAGGACCTCGAGGGTCATGTCGATGTGCGCCCGGCTGGGCACGGGCCGGCCGCGGTTGCTCAGGTCGAGGCCCAGCGGCATCGCCGCAGCGGCGAGCAGGAGACCGGAGACGAACTGGCTCGATGAGCCCGCCGCGATCTCGAGGTGACCTCCGCGCAGCGCCGACCCGGCGTGGATCGTCATCGGCAGGGTGTTCTCGGTCGCGGTGATCGTCGCGCCGAGGCGGTTCAGCGAGTCGATGGTGACGTCCATGGGACGGACCCGGGCCTGCTCGTCGCCGTCGATGACGACCTCCCGGCCCGTGGCCGCCGCGATCGGCGGCACGAAGCGCATGACGGTGCCCGCGAGTCCGCAGTCGACGACGGCCGGTCCCGCCGAGGCGGCCGTGGCGAAGTCGATGGGAGTGACGATGAGCGCGTCCCCGTCCTCGACGATCGTCGCGCCCAGCTGTCTCAGGGCCGCGACCATGAGCTCGGTGTCACGGCTGCGCAGCCACCCGCGGACGATCGACTCGGATTCGGCGAGTGCGGCGAGGACGAGGTAGCGGTTGGTCAGCGACTTCGATCCGGGGACGGTGACGACGGCGTCGATCCGGCCGACCGGAGGCGCCGGCCGCCAGTCCCCGGAGGCCACGGGTGCGGCCTCAGTCGACGCCAAGGGCACTCATTGCCTGCTTCGAGGTGTTCTCGACCGAGGACCACAGGTCTTCGGCGGCGTGCTGGGTGCGCCACCACAGTCCGGGCTTGCCGGCGGTGTCGACGCTGGCGAGCAGGGCACCGCCGAGCATCGAGGTGCGGGTGAGCGTGCGTTCGAGGCGGGCGCGCTTCTCCTCCTTCGACGTGGCCTTCTCGGCGGCGATGCGTTCGCCGATGGTGTCGAGCAGGTAGGTCCCGACGAGGATCGAGGCGCTGAAGCGGGGGAAGCGGCCGATCGCGAGCAGGGAGCCCGCCGCGACCTGTGCGGCTCCCGTCGCCCGGGCCAGGGTCGTCGCATCGAGCGGCACATCGACCCGCTTGCGCGCCTGGGCGAGCAGGGGGGAGATCGAGGCCGCGGCCGCCTCAGGGTGGCGGAGTCGGGCGACGCCGTTGCTGATGTAGCCGGCAGCCAGCATGGGCCGGGCGAGAAGACGAATCGGAGACACAGGGTTCCTTCCTGACGCTGTCGGGCATCTCACCCGCAAGCATAGCCGAGACGGGAATATCGTGACCGCCGCTGGGCGTTCACTGAGCAGACGTCGCTGGGGCTCCACGTCCCCGCGACCCGGGACCCGCCTCGGCGTGGGCTGTGTGCAGGGTCCGAGTGAACCGAGGATGAGGAGGAGTCGATGAGCGCCACTGCCGTGCTGGAGAGATCGGGCGTACCATTGACCGTGATGACCGAATCAGTCAGAGAAGCCACCGAAGCCGAGACCGAAGCCGAGCGCTCGGCCCGCTTCGAGCGCGATGCCCTCGAATACCTCAACCAGCTCTACGCTGCGGCCCTGCGGATGACCCGCAACCCTGCCGACGCCGAGGACCTGGTTCAGGAGGCGTACGCGAAGGCCTACGCAGCGTTCCACCAGTACACCCCCGGCACGAACCTCAAAGCGTGGCTCTACCGGATCCTCACGAACACCTTCATCAACAACTACCGCAAGAAGCAGCGGCAGCCGCAGGAACACGGCAGCGAGGACATCGAGGACTGGCAGATCGCCCAGGCGGCGAGCCACACCTCGTCCGAAGGTCGGTCCGCCGAACTCGAAGCCCTCGACCACCTGCCCGACTCCGACATCAAGGATGCCCTCTCGGCTCTGCCGGAGGACTTTAGGATGGTCGTCTACTACGCCGACGTCGAGGGCCTGCCGTACAAGGAGATCGCCGAGATCATGGACACTCCCATCGGCACCGTGATGTCGCGCCTGCACCGGGGCCGCCGCCAGCTGCGTGAGATGCTCTCGGAGTACGCGGCCGAGCGCGGCTTCGGCACGTCCGAGGGAGGTGCGAAGAAATGAGTGAGAGCGAATGCTGTGAGAGCGTGCGCGCCGAGTCGCTCATGCGCATCTACCACTACCTCGACGGTGAGCTGACGACCACGGAGATCCGTGAGATCTCCATCCACCTCGAGCACTGTCCCTCCTGCCACGACGAGTATGAGATCGAGGCGATGCTCAAAGAGGTCGTCCGCCGCTCGTGCGGTCGGGAGGAGGCGCCCCTCGGGCTGAAGGAGAAGATCCGGCGGCGCATTGCCGTCGAACAGGTCCGCTGGCAGCGCTGAGGACCAAGCGCAGCGCTGAGCACTGAGCGCAGCGTTGCGCGCGGACACCAGCGCTTGTGAACCACGAAGGCGGGGAGAGTCATCTGACTCTCCCCGCCTTCGTGTGTGCACCTCAGGTGCACCCTGGATCAGCTGTTCGGACGCTTGCCGTGGTTGGCATTCGAACGACGGCGATCGCGACGCTTGCGGCCTCGCTTGCTCATAGCAGTTCTCCTTCGATTGGACGGTTCATTGTTTCACGTCAGCGGACCGGGGTCCAAGTTCACGCGTCGTCGCCGAGGACGTCCCTGACTCCCAGCCACGGGAACCACCCGCGGTGGAGGACGAGCCACGCGAGCAGCCCGTAGCCCTCCTGGGCGGGCAGACGGTCATGGGAGGACGCGAGCTCCCGCTGCCAGACCGGATGGCCGAGCAGCGGGGTGTACGTGTCGACGTAGGGGATGCCGCGGCGCTTGGCGACATCGGAGAAGCTGCCGTTGAGCTCCGCGATCGCCCGGTTGCGGTCGGTGCCGTGGTCGGGCGGAGGCCCGATGACGAACGCGGAGACCTTGCGAGAGAGCGCCTCGTCGAGGACATTGGCGACATCGAGGCGCGCCCGGGCGACCGAGCGGCCCGTGTCGAGGTCACCGGAGCCGAGCGCGAGGACGAGACGATTGTCGCCGTCCTCGGAGAAGCGCAGTGCGGCCTCGGACATCGCCCGCGCGTGGAGGCCTGCGGAATCCTCCCGGCCCACGGCCAGGGGATAGACGCGCAGACCGGGCAGCGACGGCAGGGTCCGCGCGGTCACCCTGCCCACCCATCCGAGACCGCGGCCGTCGCCGTGGCCGGCCACCAGGGGGCCGCCGACCACGGCGATCGTCGTCGAGGTCTCGGAGCTCACCGCTGCAGCACCCTGCCGACGACCTCTTCCTGCTGGAGCTCGTGGACGTGCTTGAGTCCGGTCGCCGTCGACGCCGAGGCGGGACGGGCGACGAGGGTGAGGTCACGACCGCCGAGGAGCGGGGTGAGGTTGAGGGCCATGAACGGCCATGCACCCTGGTTCTCCGGTTCCTCCTGCGCCCAGACGAGCTCGGCATCGGCCGGGTACCGGTCGAGGAGGGCGGTGATCGCGGTCTCGTCGAGCGGGTAGAGCTGCTCGACGCGCACAAGCGCGGTCGTGTCGTCGCCTGCCTTCTCGCGCTGGGCGAGCAGCTCCCAGTAGAGCTTGCCGGAGACGAGGACGACCTTCTTCACCTGCGAGGGATCGACACGCGGATCGTCGATGACGGCTTCGAACTTCCCCGAGGTGAAGTCCTCCGGCGAGTTCGCCGCAGCCTTGAGGCGCAGCATCGACTTCGGGGTGAAGACGATGAGCGGACGCTTGTTCGGGGTGAGCGCGTGCCGGCGCAGAAGGTGGAAGTACGAGGCACCCGAGGACGGGAAGGCCACGGTCATGTTCGACTCCGCGCACAGCTGCAGGTAGCGCTCGATGCGGGCCGAGGAGTGATCGGGTCCCTGTCCCTCGTAGCCGTGGGGCAGGAGCATGACGACACCGGAGTTCTGCTGCCACTTCTGCTCGGAGGAGGAGATGAACTCGTCGATGACCGACTGCGCGCCCTGCGCGAAGTCGCCGAACTGCGCCTCCCACGCCACGAGGGCGTCCTTGCGCTCGACCGAGTAGCCGTATTCGAAGCCGACAGCCGCGTACTCGCTGAGCAGGGAGTCGTAGACGTAGAAGCGGGCCTGGTCGTCGCTGAGGTTCTGCAGCGGCGTCCACTCGTTGCCGTTGACCGAGTCGATGAGCACCGAATGGCGCTGGACGAAGGTGCCGCGGCGCGAGTCCTGCCCGGCGAGCCGGACGGGGATGCCCTCCATGAGCAGCGAGCCGAAGGCCAGCAGCTCGGCGAAGCCCCAGTCGACGCCGCCGTGCAGCGCCATCTCCCGGCGCTTCTCGAGCAGCGCCCGCAGCTTCTTGTGGACGGTGAAGCCCTCGGGCACGTCGACGAACGCCTCGCCGATGCGCTTCAGCGTCTCCGGGCTGATCGCCGTGGACACGTCGTTGAGCGCTTCGATGTCGCTGGGACGATGCGGGGCGTTGAAGGCGCTGCCCTTGCCGGAGCCGGACTCTGCGGCCTTCGTCTCGGCGAACGCGGACTCCAGCTTCGACTGGTAGTCCTTGAGCGCCTCGGCGGCCTCGTCGTCGGTGATGCACTTCCTGCCCACGAGGGACTCGGTGTAGAGCTTGCGCACCGATCCCTTCTTCTCGATGAGGGAGTACATGAGCGGCTGGGTCATCGACGGGTCGTCGCCCTCGTTGTGGCCGCGGCGGCGGTAGCAGACGAGGTCGATGACGACGTCGCGGTTGAATTCCTGCCGGTACTCGAAGGCCAGCCGGGCCGCACGGACGACGGCCTCGGGGTCATCGCCGTTGACGTGGAGGATCGGGGCGTTGATCGACTTCGCGATGTCCGTGCAGTAGAACGAGGACCGCGCCGAGGCGGGCGGAGTCGTGAACCCGACCTGGTTGTTGATGATGATGTGGATCGTGCCGCCGGTGCGGTAGCCGCGCAGCTCGGAGAGGTTGAGCGTCTCGGCGACCACACCCTGACCGGCGAACGCGGCATCGCCGTGGACGAGGACGGGCAGGACCGTGAAGCCGGTCTCACCCTGGTCGATGACGTCCTGCTTCGCGCGCACGATGCCTTCGAGGACCGGGTCGACGGTCTCGAGGTGGCTCGGGTTCGCCGCGACGTAGACGTTCGTCGAATTGCCCGAGGGCGAGGTGAACGAGCCCTGCGTGCCGAGGTGGTACTTGACGTCGCCGGAGCCCTGCACGCTGTCGGGTGACATCGTGCCGTCGAACTCGCGGAACATCTGCGCGTACGACTTGCCGGCGATGTTCGTGAGCACGTTGAGGCGTCCGCGGTGGGCCATGCCGATCGCGACCTCTTCGAGCCCGGAGTCCGCGGACTGGTTGAGGACCTCGTCGAGGAGGACGATGGCCGACTCGCCGCCTTCGAGGCTGAAGCGCTTCTGGCCGATGTACTTCGTCTGCAGGAACGTCTCGAACGCTTCGGCGGCGTTGAGGCGGCCGAGGATGTGACCCTGCTCGGCGCGCGTGAGCTCCTGGTGGGGGACCTCGATCTTCGCCTGGAACCAGCGGCGCTGGAGCGGATCGGCGATGTGCATGTACTCGAACCCGATGGTCCGGCAGTAGCTCTCGCGCAACAGGCCGAGGATGTTGCGGAAGGCCATCATCGGCTTCGCACCGAAGCCGCCGGTGGGGAATTCGCGCTCGAGGTCCCACAGGGTCAGGCCGTGCTGGTTGATGTCGAGGTCGGGGTGCGAGCGCTGCCGGTAGACGAGCGGATCGATGTTGGCCATGAGGTGGCCGCGGGTCCGGTAGGCGTCGATGAGCTCGATGACGCGCGCGGTCTTGTTGACGTCGTCCTGGTCCTCGGCCGAGACGTCGGGAACCCAGCGGACCGGCTCGTACGGCAGGCGCAGGGACTCGAAGACGTCGTCGTAGAAGCCGTCCTCGCCGAGCAGGTAGCCGTGGACGAGCTTGAGGAACTCGCCGGAGCCGGCGCCCTGGATGACCCGGTGGTCGTACGTCGAGGTGAGCGTGAGGACCTTCGAGACGGCGAGGTTGTTGATCGTCTTCTGGCTCGCACCCTGGAACTCCGCCGGGTAGTCGAGCGCGCCGACGCCGACGATCGCGCCCTGGCCCTTGGTCAGGCGCGGGATCGAGTGGACGGTGCCGATGCCGCCGGGATTCGTCAGCGACACGGTCGTGCCGGCGAAGTCATCGGCGGTGAGCTTGCCCTTGCGGGCCTTGTCGACGAGGCCGTCGTAGGCGTCGACGAACTGGCGGAAGGACAGCGTCTCGGCCTTCTTGACGTTGGGCACGAGCAGCGACCGGGTGCCGTCCTTCTTCGGGACGTCGATCGCGAGGCCGAAGTTGATGTGCGCGGGCGAGACCATGGCGGGCTTGCCGTCGCGGACGTCGTAGGAGACGTTCATCGACGGGAAGTTCTTCAGCGCCCGGATCACGGCGAAGCCGATGAGGTGGGTGAAGGAGACCTTGCCCCCGCGGGTGCGCTTGAGGTGGGAGTTGATGACGATGCGGTTGTCGATGAGCGCCTTCGCCGGCAGGGCCCGCACCGAGGTGGCCGTCGGCATCTCGAGCGACTCGTCCATGTTCTTGGCGATGAGCTTCGCGGGCCCGCGCAGCGGGGTGACCGTCTCCTCCGGGGCCGGCTTCGGCTCGGTGTCCTTCGTCGTCACCTTCGGCACCGACTTCGTCTCGGCCTTGAGCGTCTCGGACTCCGCCGAGGACGGGGAGACGCCGCGGGCGGACTCCTTCGAGGCCGGCACCGCGTCGGGACGGCCGGTCTGGGCTGCGTCCTTCGACTGCGGGGCGGCCTTGGCGGAGGAGCTCTTCGGCTCTGCCGCCTTCTCGGACTTCGCCGCAGGCTTCGTCGACTGGCCCGCAGGTGCGGAATCCGCAGCGGAGGTCGTCTGCGCTCCGTCCGTCTTCTCGTACTGGTCGAAGAACGGCCACCACGACTTGTCAACAGAGTTCTTGTCTGACTTGTACTGTTCGTACAGTTCCTCAACCAACCACTCGTTCGATCCGAAGTCGTCGACGGTGCGGTTCGGAGTATTGACGGACACGGCGCTGATCGCCTACTTCCTGTTCAAGAATAGCTGCAATACGACACATACCAGCCTAACGCGATGTGCTCCGCTATGTGCACATGGGGGACAATAGTGTCATGCGTTTCATTTCACACCAACCGGATCACGACCTCACGTATTCCGACGTCTTCCTTGTCCCCAATTCCTCGGCGCTGACCTCGCGCTTCGACGTCGACCTCACGACGACGGATCCCACCGGCTCGCCGACGCCGATCGTCGCGGCGAACATGACGGCGGTCTCGGGCCGACGGATGGCGGAGACGATGGCCCGCCGCGGCGGACTGGCCGTCCTGCCCCAGGACATCCCGCTCACCGCCGCAGAGGACACGATCGGCTGGGTCAAGAGCCGCGACCGCGTCTTCGAATCCGCGCTGCGCTTCTCCGCAGGCGATACCGTCCTCTCAGCCCTCCACGTCCTCGGCAAGCGCGCCCACGGATTCGGCGTCGTCGTCGACGAGGCGGGTCGGCTCGAGGGCATCATCGCCGCCGACGATCTGCGCGGAGTCGACCGGTTCGCCTCGGTCGGGGAACTCATGCAGACCTCGCCGCAGGTCATCCGCGCCTCCGAGGTCGACTGGGAGGACCCGGAGGCCCTGGCTGGTCTGTTCGAGACGATGAACGAAGCGCGCACCGACTACGCCGCGGTCGTCGACGACGACGGCGTCCTCCTCGGCGCGCTCACCCCGAAGTCGCTGCTGCGCTCCTCCATCTACACCCCCAACCTCGACGCCCAGGGTCGCCTGAAGATCGCGGCGGCGATCGGCGTCAACGGCAACGCCGTCGAACGGGCCCGGGCACTCGTGGCCGCCGGGGCCGATGCGCTCGTCATCGACACCGCCCACGGTCACCAGGCGAAGATGCTCGACGTGCTCACCGCCGTCGCCGCGGCCGACCTCGGCGTGCCCATCGTCGCCGGCAACGTCGTCACCGCCGACGGGGTCCGCGACCTCGTCGCCGCCGGCGCCGACATCGTCAAGGTCGGGGTCGGTCCCGGGGCGATGTGCACGACGCGGATGATGACGGCCGTGGGCCGTCCCCAGTTCTCCGCGGTGGCCGAATGCGCCGAGGCGGCCGCCGAACTCGGCGCCCACGTGTGGGCCGACGGGGGAGTCCGCTACCCCCGCGACGTCGCCCTGGCACTGGCCGCCGGTGCCTCCCAGGTGATGATCGGCTCATGGTTCGCAGGCACCCACGAATCCCCGGGCGACCTCCTCGTCGACGGCGAGGGACGGAAGTACAAGGAGAGCTTCGGCATGGCCTCGGCGCGCGCCGTGGCCAACCGCACCCGCACGGAGTCGGCGTTCTCCCGTGCCCGCAAGGGCCTGTTCGAGGAGGGCATCTCCTCGTCGACGATGTACATCGATCCGTCCTCCCCGGGTGTCGAGGACCTCCTCGACGCGATCACCTCCGGAGTGCGCAGCTCATTCACCTATGCCGGTGCCCGCGACCTCGGCGGATTCGCCGAGCTCGCCAGCGTCGGCGTCCAGAGCGCCGCCGGCTACGAAGAGGGTCGACCCGTGAGCGGAAGTTGGTAGGATCGTCCCATGCTCAGTGACAGTCCCTGCCGGCGGGAAGCCGGCGCCCCAGACGATGACCCCCTCCCCGCGAGGCTCATCACGAGAGATCTGACTCTCACCCCGTCCGAGGGGACACGTCACTGATGGAATGGCTGTTCCTCGCCCTGGCCCTCCTCCTGATCTGCGGCACGGGCATCTTCGTCGCAGCCGAATTCTCGCTCCTCACCCTCGACCGGCACACGGCCGATCAGGCCGTCGCCGACGGCGTCGTGGGGGCGAAGACGCTGCGGCAGTCGATGACGCACCTGTCGACGCAGCTGTCCGCGGCCCAGGTCGGGATCACGATCACCACTCTGCTCACCGGCTACCTCATGGAGCCGTCGCTGGGTCGGCTGCTCTCCCCGGTCTTCGAGGCGTGGGGGCTGAGCCCCGGCCTCTCGGAGCCGTTGGCGCTGACGATCGCGCTCATCGTCTCCACCGTGCTGTCGATGATCTTCGGCGAACTCGTGCCGAAGAACCTCGCGATCGCCGTGCCCCTGGCCACCGGCCGGATCGCCGCCCCGATCCAGTACGTCTTCTCCGTCGTCCTCCGCCCGGTCATCGCCGCGCTCAACGGGACGGCGAACAAGATCCTCCTGGCCATGGGCATCGAACCCCAGGAGGAGGGCTCGGTGGGCCGCTCGCCCGACGAGCTCACCTCGCTCGTGCGCCACTCCGCCGAGGAGGGCGTCCTCGACGAGCAGACGGCGGGACTGCTCGAGCGCACCCTCTCCTTCTCCGAACGCACCGCCGAGGACGTCATGACCCCGCGCACGCGCATGTCCTCGGTCGTCAAGGACACCACGGCGCGCCAGATCATCGAACAGGCGCGTGAGACCGGCTACTCCCGGTTCCCCGTCGCCGGTGAGGACAAGGACCACATCGTCGGCGTCGTCCACGTCAAACAGGCCTTCGCGGTGCCCGTGGCCAACCGCGACGACGCCTATGCCGGGGGACTGATGACCGAGGTCACCGAGATCCCCGAGACCCTGCGCCTCGACCCGCTGCTCATGGAGCTGCGCGGCAAGGGCATGCAGATGGCCGTCGTCGTCGACGAGTTCGGCGGCACCGCCGGGGTCGTCACCCTCGAGGACGTCGTCGAGGAGCTCGTCGGCGAGGTCGCCGACGAACACGACCGCATGCGCGTGGCCGCCCGTCCGGCCCGCGACGGCTCGTGGATCGTGCCCGGCCAGCTGCGACCCGACGAGATCCGCACGACGATCGGGCTGAGCATCCCCGAGGACCCCGACTACGAGACGATCGCCGGATTCGTGCTCAAGGAACTCGGCCGCATCCCCGTCCCCGGCGACGAGGTGCGCACCCCGGACGCGCTCATCCGCGTCGAGCGGATGCACGGACGCCGGATCGAACGCCTCCGGGTGGTGCTGCGGGCCACCGACCACGCCCTCTACGAACAGGACGGAGGTGCGGCATGAGTGACTGGGTGGGTCTCATCTGGCTCGTCGTCCTGCTGCTGGGCAATTCGTTCTTCGTCGCCGCCGAATTCGCCATCGTCGCCGCCAAGCGCTCCCAGGTCGAGCCGCGCGCCGCGGCGGGCTCGGCCGCCGCCCGGACCGCGCTCTACGCGATGGAGCACGTCTCGCTCATGCTCGCGATCTGCCAGCTCGGCATCACCGTGTGCTCGCTGCTGCTCGGCAACGTCTCCGAACCGGCGATCAAGCATCTGCTCTCCGGTCCGCTCGAGGGCCTCGGCATCCCCGAGAGCCTGTCGACGACGATCTCGTTCATCCTCGCCCTCGGCGTGGTCACCTACCTCCACGTCGTCATCGGGGAGATGGTGCCCAAGAACATCGCCCTGGCGACCTCGGGCCGCGCCGTCATGCTGCTGGCCCCACCGCTCGTCTTCCTCTCCCGGGTCTTCGGCTTCGTCATCCGCCCGCTCAACGGGCTGGCCAACGCCGTGCTGCGGCTCATCGGCATCGAACCCAGGGACGAGGTCAACGAGGCGTACACGATCGAACAGGTCGAGTCGATCGTCGCCGAATCCAAGCGCGAGGGACTGCTCAGCGACGAGACCGGCCTGCTCAAGGGCGCCCTCGAGTTCAGCGACAAGACCGCCGCCGACATCATGGTGCCGATGACCGACCTCGTGACGATCAGCGAGAGTGTGACACCGGACGAACTCGTCACCCTTGTCGGGAAGACCGGGTACTCGCGGTACTTCGTCGTCGACGAGGACGGCTATCCGGAGAGCTACCTCCACATCAAGGATGTCCTCTACACCGACCGCGACACCGAGCCCGTGCCCGCCAAGCGCTTCCGCCCGCTCTTCACCGTCCGCGCCGACGACGAGGTCGAAGAGGCGCTCGCGCAGATGCAGAAGGTCGGCATCCACGTCGCGAGGGTGCTCTCGGACGAGGACGAGGTGCTCGGCGTGCTCTTCCTCGAGGACGTCCTCGAGGAGCTCGTCGGCGAAGTCCAGGACGCGATGCAGCGCGGACGGCTGTGAGTTCGGCCACGTCCGGTGACTCGCATCTCCGCGCAGCTGTGGCCTGTGTAACGGAATGTTACGAAGATTGCGTGCCCGAGGCCTGCCAGGTCTCGTTCCGACACGCATAACGGACGTATCGCTCGAGGTGAGAGCCGAAACGTTGCCGAGACATGACATTCTGTAACAATGCCGTTATAGTGTTGTGACATAAGCTTTTCCTTCGCTCGCGATGACAGCGGGCGTGCCCGACAGTACGGAGTGATATGTCGAGTGAGACCTCGACCGTGGAGGCGCCGATCCGCCGCCGCGATCTACGCAAGCAGCACGCCTCTTCGAGCGTTCCTTCTTCCTCTTCCTCCTTCCAGCCCTCCACGGCGACTCAGTCGCTGTCCCCGCGTCGCGCCGCCATGGCCGCCGAGGCCGCAGCGCAGGCTGGTTCGCCGCGTCGCGCCGCGATGGCCGCCGAGCGCACCTCCGGCTCCGTCGCCGCCTTCGCCGGCAACCGCGGCTCCGACGGCGCTCTGCTCCGCTCGGTCCGCCGCAAGCGCGTGACCACCGCCTCGGCGCTGGCCACCGTCTCCGTCACCGGCACGGCGATCGCCGCGGTGATGATCGCGGGCAACATGGGCGGACAGGAAGTCAAGGTCGACGAGACCGTCGCCGCCTCGCAGGCCAAGGCGATCAACGCCGAGACCGTCTCCGCGGACATCCCCGCCACCGACGAGAAGACGAGCGTCGAGATCGGCGCCCCGAGCGCGAAGCAGAACAAGGTCGAGGCCGCCTCGCGGGCGATCGAGAAGACGGTTCTGCCCGGCTGCTCCGGGAAGGCGCCGACGGGCTCGCCGTCGAACGGCGAACTGCCCGAGGAATGGCTGTGCAAGGTCGGCGTCGGCGATCACAAGCTGCGCTCGGACGCCGCTGTCGCCTTCGCGGAGATGAACGCCGCGTTCAAGAAGGACACCGGCAAGGACATCGGCATCACCGACTCGTACCGCGACATGGCCGGTCAGGTCTCCGTGGCCGCCCGCAAGCCCGGCTTCGCCGCCCGCCCGGGCACGTCGAACCACGGGTGGGGGCTCGCCCTCGACCTCGACACCTCGAACTACGACTGGCTCGAAGCCAATGCCGGCAAGTACGGCTGGGAGAACCCGGACTGGGCCAAGGCGAATGCCTATGAGCTCTGGCACTGGGAGTACGTCCCCGGTCGCAAGGACATGAAGGGCTCCTGACCCGTTCGCCCCGTGCTGGTTGCCAGCACGGGGCGTCGTTTTGGGATCGGTGCATCGTCGGTGATAGCATGACATGCGTTGCCCGCGTAGCTCAGTGGATAGAGCGTCTGCCTCCGGAGCAGAAGGTCGTAGGTTCGAATCCTGTCGCGGGCACAGCGATCCGCCCATCTCCATCGCCGAGATGGGCGGTTCTTCGTTTGCGCCCCCAACCGTTGACGAGGTCACCGATGTCGAACGCGAACACTGGCAAGGACCCGGATGAGGTGGTCCTGCGCGCCCGCGGGCTGCGCAAGAGCTTCGGCCGCGACGAGACGGCGGTGACCGCCCTCGATGACATCACCGTCGACTTCGACGCAGGTCGCTTCAGCGCCATCATGGGACCCTCCGGGTCGGGCAAGTCGACGTTCATGCACGTCCTCGCCGGCCTCGACCGGGTCGATTCCGGGCAGATCCTCATGCGCGGCGAGGACATCACCGGGCTCGACGACCGTGAGCTGACGCAGCTGCGCCGCGACCGCGTCGGTTTCATCTTCCAGGCCTTCAACCTCGTCCCCACCCTCAACGCCGACCAGAACATCGACCTGCCGGTCTCACTGGCCAGAGGCACCGTCGACGAGGAGTGGAAGGCGGAGATCGTCGAGCGCCTCGGCATCGGCGACCGGCTCAAGCACCGCCCGCACGAACTCTCCGGCGGACAGCAGCAGCGCGTGGCCGTGGCCCGGGCGCTGCTGACGAAACCCGATGTCGTCTTCGCCGACGAACCCACCGGCAACCTCGACTCCCTCTCCGGCGCCGAGGTCCTCGATCTCCTCCACGCCGCCGCCTCCCAGTACGGTCAGACGATCATCATGGTCACCCACGACCCCGTCGCGGCCGCCCATGCCGATCGCGTCGTGCTGCTCAAGGACGGTCGTGTGGGCGGTGAGATCACCGCGCCGACGACGGAGTCCGTCGTCACCGCGCTCAGCGAGCTGAGCGCCCGATGATCGCGGTCGCCCTCGCCCAGATCCGCGTCCACTGGGCGCGGTTCACGGCGATCGGGCTGGGCATCGCGCTGGCGGCCGGTTTCGTCTCGGCCACCCTCATCGTCAACTCCTCGCTCCAGGAGAGCATGCGGGAGGGGATCGGAGCGACCTTCGCCCGGGCCGACGTCGTCGTCCTGCCCGCCCCGGGAGCCGCCATCGAACCCGCCGAGGTCGCAGCCCTGACCCAGGAGCTCTCCGGAGTTCCGGGGGTGCGGGCTGTCGAGGTCAGCGCCACCGCGATCGCCTCGGCCCGCGGCAGCGGCGTGCGCGACACCGATTTCGCCGTCGCTCCCGCCCCGGTCGATCCGCGGCTCGACACCTTCTCCATCACCACCGGCACCCGGCCGATCGGCCCCACCGATCTCGTCCTGTCCGCGGACACCGCGGCCGACCTCGGCCTGCGCGTCGGGGACACCCTGCGGTTCTCCACGGGCACGGCGCGCATCGACACGGATGCCGATTCGCAGCCGATCTACCGCGGTCCGCGGCACTCGGCGACGGATTTCACCGTCGTCGGGCTCGCGGAGATGGGCAACGACCCCCGATACGTCGGCACGGCCCGGGCGATGACCACCTCGGCGAGCTACCGGGAGCACTTCGCCCGGACCGGCGACGTCTCCGCGATCCAGATCGGAACGGCCACGGGCGCCGACCCCGCCGAGGTGGGCAAGGGGATCGAGGCGGCGCTGGGCGGGACCGTCCTGGCCGAGCGCATGGAGACGATGACCGTCGACGAGGCGGTCGACCGGAAGGTGGCCGAGTTCTCCGAAGGCAGCGACTTCATCGCGTGGATGCTGCTCGGCTGTGCGGGGATCTCCGTCGTCGTCGCCGTCCTCGTCGTCTCGAACACCTTCTCCGTCATCGTCGCCGGACGCCGCCGGGAGCTCGCGCTGCTGCGGTGCATCGGGGCCTCGCGGTCCCAGCTCTACGGCTCCGTGCTCGTCGAAGGCGTCATCGTCGGGGTGGTCGGTTCGATCCTCGGGGTGCTCGCCGGCGTCGGGGTCAGTGCGGTGCTCATCGGCATCGTCGCCGAGGTGTGGCAGCGCGAACTCTCCTACGTGTCCCTGTCCGTGCCGGCGTGGACGCTCATCGCGGGCGTCGTCGTCGGGGTGCTGCTCACCCTCTCGGCGACGATCCGACCCGCCCGCGCGGCGATCGCCGTGACCCCGCTCGAAGCCCTCCAGCCCTTCGACGTGCCGAGCGCACCGACCTCCCAGTCCCGTGCCCGGCGGCTGCTGGGGTGGGGGAGCATCGGCCTCGGGATCGTCGCCGTCTCCCTCTCCCTCCTCTTCGCCGCGGCCTCCGGTGTCTGGGTGTTCGTCGGGGCGCTCGGGGGCACCCTCGTCGTCATCGGCCTCGTCCTGTGCTCGGGTGAGATCATCCCGCCGGTGGTCTCGTGGTTCGGCGACCTCGTCGTCAGTCCGTGGGGACTGCCCGGGCAGCTGGCGACCCTGAACACCCTGCGCAACCGCCGGCGAACCGGGTCGACGGCGGCGGCCCTGGTCATCGGGGTCACCCTCGTGTCCACGCTCGTCGTCGGCGGCATGTCGACGAAGGCGACGTTCAGTGCGGGCCTGACCCAGCACTTCCCGGTCGACGTCGCCGTCAACCTCGGCAATGCCGCGGACCAGGACGTCGTCGACCGCATCCGCGGCATCGACGGCGTCGACACGGCGGCTCTGGCCTATCACGGGGCCGTGGTCGACAGCGACACGGAGCTCTACATCGTCGACCCGGACTCGCTCAGCGCCCTCCTCGGCGAGTCGGCCCCGACCCTCGTGCCGGGACGCGTGACGGTGCCCGAGGGCTTCACGGGGGACACGGTTCAGGTGCGCGGACTGACCACGGCCTCCCTGCCGGTCGAGAAGTCCGGGGAATCGGACCGCGTGTACTTCACCACCGCGGATGTGGGCAACCGGATCGGGGTCTCCGCCGCGTCGACGGCCGTGCTCATCACCCTGCGCCCCGACCAGAGCGTCACCGACGTGCTGCGCATCCGCCAGGACGTCGCCGAGGCGCTCGATGTCACGACCGACGAGGTCATCGGCTCCGCCGTCGACCGCGGGCTGTTCGCGCAGGTCATCGACATCCTCCTCCTCATGGCCGTGGGCGTGCTCCTCATCGCCGTCCTCATCGCGCTCATCGGAGTGTCGAACACGATCAGCCTCTCCGTCATCGAACGCCGGCGGGAGAACTCGCTGCTCCGGGCGCTCGGCCTCAGTCTCACCCAGCTGCGCGCCCTCCTCGCCTTCGAAGCCGTCCTCATCTCCGTCGTCTCGGCGCTCATCGGCCTCGCCCTGGGCGGTGCGCTCGGCATCGTCGGGACCCGACTCATCACCGTCGACTTCTCGAACGCCTTCGTCGTCGACTGGTCGATCCCCGCCTCCCTGGGCATTCTCGCGGTCGCCGTGGTCGCCGGCATCCTCTCCGCCCTCGCCCCGGCCAGGCGCGCGTCTCGGCTCTCTCCGGTCGAAGGGCTCAAGCAGGAGAACTGACCCGGTCGGTGGCCGGCTGTGCGGGCAGTGGTAGAAAGGCCCCATGAGAACCGCGCTCATCCTCACAGGAATCGTCGTCGCGGCATTCAACCTCCGTCCCGGGGTCACGGGGCTCTCTCCGCTGCTCGAGACGATGGGGGAGGAGATCCGCTTCGGCGGGGGATTCCTCGCCGTCATCGGCATGCTGCCGCCGCTGCTGTTCGGGCTCTGCGGCTTCGCTGCCCCACGGCTGATCGCCCGCTTCTCCGCGGTGACGATCACGCTGGCGGCGACCGTGATGATCGCGGTGGGACTCGGCGTCCGCGCCCTCGTGTCCGACCCGTCCGCGTTCCTGCTGCTCAGCGTGCTTGCGCTGGCCGGCATGGGGATCGGCAACGTCGTCCTGCCCCCGATCGTCAAGGCCTATTTCCCCGACCGGGTGGCCTCCGTCTCGACCCTCCACGTCGGCCTCCTCCAACTGGGCACCTTCGTCCCGCCGCTCGTCGCGGTGCCGCTGGCGAACGCGCTGAGCTGGCGGGGTTCCCTGCTCGTGTGGGCCGGCACCGCCGTCCTCGCCGTGGCCGTGTGGATCGTCATCACCGCAGTCCGCCCCGCGCCCCGGACGGCGGTGAGCGCCACCGCGGTCGGGGGCCGGGAGCTGCGACGGCTGCTCTCGACTCCGCGGGCCTGGGCGCTCATGACGATGACGGGCATGACCTCGTTCAACAACTTCATCCTCTTCACGTGGCTGCCGCCGCTGCTCACCCGCGCCGGATTCGACTCGGCCTTCGCCGGGGCGATGCTCGCCCTGGTCACCGCGATCCCGCTCGTGCTCGGCTTCGTCCTGCCCGCCCTGGCCGTCCGGCTGCGCTCGGCGGCGTCGATCGTCATCGCCTTCTGCCTCAGCCTCGCCGCCGGGTACCTCGGCCTCTGGCTCGCCCCGCAGGCGGCCCCTGTGCTCTGGACCGTGCTGCTGGGCATCGGGATCTCGACGTTCCCGCTCGCCCTGACGCTGATCACCCTGCGCTCGCGCGGCCCCGAGGCCTCGGCGGCCCTCTCGGGCTTCGTCCAGGGTGGGGGCTACCTGCTCGCCGCGACCGGTCCGCTCCTCTTCGGCCTCCTCGTCGACAGCGGCCCGGGCCTGGGGGCCGCATTCGCCCTCGTGCTCGCCTCCGTCGTGGTCAAACTCGCCGTCACCGTGCCGGCGACCCGACCCGGCCACATCTGAGGCGGCCCCCGGGCGCAGGAGCATCGTCCGCGGACGATTCGGTGCCCGAGACGCCCGCCGAGTACGCTGGTCGCGTGACCCCGGAACAGCTGCGCACCGTCCTCGTCGAGGCGGTGGCCGAGACCACCCGGTGCGCTCAGCAGCCCGAGGGCGCGGTGCTCCGGCGCGCCGATGCGCGCACCCCCGGCCACTGGCATTCGACCATCGCGCTGCGCGCCGCCGCACAGTCCGGCGGCGACCCCCTCGAGGTGGCCGACCACATCGCCGAGGTCGTCCGTGCCCACCCCGACATCGCGGCCGTGACTGTGACGGGTCCCGGGTTCCTCGGCATCGAGGTCCGCGCGGCGTCCCTCCTCGCCGCGGTCACCGCGCTCATCGCCGACCCTGAACCGAGCAGCGACCCTGAACGGAGCGACGTCCCTGAGTCGAGGGATGCCGATCGGGTGCCGGCGGTGAGGGCGCCGAACGAAGCGGAGTCGACCGTGTGGGGGGTCGACGCTCAGCTCTCCCGCCGGGCCGTCGACGCCAATCCGGCCTACCTGCTCATGCGCACACACGCACACACCCGCAGGCTCCACCGTCGCGCCGTGGCCGCTGGCCTGCCCGTGGCTGCGCCGGACGCGGCCGCAGAGCAGCTCGACGCCGTCGATCGCAGCCTCCTCGTGCACATCATCGACACCCCCGCGACCGCGGACCGCGCGGTCACCGCAGGCGACCTGCGCACTCTCATCGCGGCCCTCGACGAGCTCTCCCGCGCCTACCTCGCGTGGACGGGCGACCACGAGATCGTGCCCACTCTCGACCACGACTTCACCGGCCTCCACGCCGCGCGCCTGCGCCTCGTGGTCGGCGTGACCACGGTCCTCGCCCGAGGACTGCGACAGCTGGGCGCACCCGCCCCGGAGAGGATGTAGATGCCCGCGCACATCGCAGGACCCCTGCACGCGACCCCCGCACCCGTGTGGCTGCCCTATCCCGACGACGTCAACGCCGTCATGCCCAGCCTGTGGTCGGACAATGTGACCAAGGACGAGTCCGGGGTGCTCACGGTGGCCGGTCATCCGGTGACCGATCTCGCCGACCGGTACGGCACTCCGACCTTCGTCTTCGATGTCGACGACTTCATCTCCCGGGCGCAGCTCTACCGGCAGGCGTACACGGCCGCGTTCGCGCCCGGCAACGGACTCGCCGGCATCGACGTCTTCTACGCCGGTAAGGCCTTCCTCTGCACGGCCGTGGCCCGCTGGGTGCACGAGGCCGGGCTCGGCCTCGACACGTGCTCGCTGGGGGAGATGATGATCGCCCGAGCCGCCGGGGTCCCCGGCTCCAGCGTCGGCCTGCACGGGAACAACAAGTCCGTTGCCGAACTCGAGTACGCCCTCGACTACGAGGTGGGTCGCATCATCGTCGACAGCCTCGACGAGATCGACCGACTCGAGACCGTCGCCGCGGCCAAGGGGCTCATCGCCCCTGTCATGCTCCGCGTCACCGTCGGCGTCGAAGCCCACACCCACGACTTCATCGCCACCGCGCACGAGGACCAGAAGTTCGGCCTCTCGGTCTCCGCGGGCAAGGCCGCCGAGGCCGCCGCCCGCGTCATCGACTCCGCCCACCTGCGCCTCGACGGCCTCCACTCGCACATCGGCTCGCAGATCTTCGACATCTCCGGCTTCCAGGTCGCCGCCGCCCGCGTGCTGGCTCTGCGGGCCCAGATCATGGCCGACCACGGCGTCGACGTCCCCGAGGTCGACCTCGGGGGCGGCTTCGGCATCCGCTACACCTCCCAGGACACCCCGATCCCCGTGGCCGAGATGGCCACCGAACTCGCCGCGGTCGTGGCCAAGGAGTGCCGGGGACTGGGCACGAACGTCCCGCGGATCTCGATCGAACCCGGGCGTGCGATCGTCTCGCCTGCGGTGTTCACCCTCTACCGGGTCGGGACCGTCAAGGAGGTCGTCACCGACGAGGGAGTGCGCACCTACGTCGCCGTCGACGGCGGGATGAGCGACAACATTCGGACAGCTCTCTACGACGCGGACTATTCGTGTACCTTGGCCAATCGGAACTCGCCTGCCGCACCCGTCGTCGTCCGCGTCGTCGGAATGCACTGCGAGTCCGGTGACATCATCGTCCGTGACGAGTACATGGGCGCGGACGTCGCACCCGGCGACCTCGTCGCCGTTCCCGGCACCGGCGCGTACTGCCGGGCCCTGTCGAGCAATTACAATCATGTCACTCGGCCGGGGGTTCTCGCCGTGACCCGGGATAGGGTGGACTGGATCGTCACCCCGGAGACGTATGCGCAGCTCTTCGCCAGCGACCCGGGAATGGCGGACCCGACCACCGCCCAGTGAGCACCACTGGGCGCCAACCACACAGACGAGAGAGTGAGCCATGCAGCCTTTGAAAGTCGCCATGCTCGGATGCGGAGTCGTCGGCTCGGAAGTCGCGGCTCGACTGCAGTCGCGGGCTGAGGCGCTCGAGGAGCGCATCGGCGCTCCCCTGGAGCTCACCGCCGTCGTCGTCCGTGACGCGCAGAAGGAGCGTCCGGGCATCGACCCGAACCTGCTCACCACCGACGCCGAGGCGGCGATCGCGGGAGCGGACATCGTCATCGAGCTCATGGGCGGGATCGAACCCGCGAAGTCGCTCATCACCAGCGCCCTGGCCCAGGGCTCCTCGGTCGTGACCGCGAACAAGGCGCTGCTCGCCGCGGCCTACGGCGAGCTCATGGCCGCCGCCGACGAGACCGAGGTCCGGCTCGAGCACGAAGCCGCGGTGGCCGGGGCGATCCCGATCATCCGCCCCGTCGGCGACTCGCTCGCCGGTGACCGGATCGACCGGATCATGGGCATCGTCAACGGGACGACGAACTACATCCTCGACCAGATGGACTCCCAGGGCTGGGACTTCTCAGACGCCCTGTCCTCGGCGCAGGAGCTCGGCTACGCCGAAGCCGACCCGACCGCCGACATCGGCGGCCACGACGCCGCCGCGAAGGCCGCGATCCTCTCCTCCCTGGCCTTCCACGCACCCGTGACGATCGACGACGTCCATGTCGAGGGGATCACCGGCATCACCGCGGAGATGGTCGAGACCGCGAAGGACCAGGGCTTCGTCATCAAACTCCTCGCCGTGTGCGAACGCGTCGAGGACTCACCGGCAGGACCCGGGCTCTCCGCCCGCGTCTACCCGGCCCTGCTCCCGCGCACCCACCCCCTGGCGTCGGTCCACGGCGCGTTCAACGCCGTGTTCATCGAAGCCGAGGCCGCGGGCTCGCTGATGTTCTACGGCCAGGGAGCCGGGGGAGCCCCGACCGCCTCGGCGGTGCTCGGCGACGTCGTCTCCGTGGCCAGGCGCAGGGTGCTCGGCGGACGCGGACAGTACGAGCGCCCCCTGCACCCCGAGACGACGCTGCTGCCGATCTCGGCGATCACCACCCGCTATCACATCACCCTCGACGTCGTCGACCGGCCCGGCGTGCTCGCCGCGGTCTCCGAGGTCTTCGCCGACGAAGGTGCGTCGATCGAACTCATGCGCCAGACCATCGGCGAGGTCGACGACGACGGCGTGCAGCACGCGAAGCTCGTGCTCGCCACCCATGAGAACACCGACGCCGCGCTCTCCCGCACGGTCGACCGCCTCGGCGACCTCGACGTGGTGCGCGCGGTGGCCTCCGTCATCCGGGCGGAGGGACAGTGACAGAGACGAAGGACGCAACCCCTGTGACGACACCCCAGTACCCCCGCCACCAGTGGCAGGGCGTCATCGACGAATACCGCAGCCTGCTCGACATCGCAGCCGACATCCCCGCAGTCACCCTCGGCGAGGGCGGGACCCCGCTCATCCGCGCGGAGAAGCTCAGCGAGCTCACCGGCGCGCAGGTGTGGGTGAAGTACGAAGGCCTCAACCCGACCGGCTCGTTCAAGGACCGCGGGATGACGATGGCGATCACCAAGGCCAAGGCCCACGGGGCGAAGGCCGTGATCTGCGCATCGACTGGCAACACCTCGGCCTCGGCCGCCGCCTTCGCGACGAAGGCCGACCTCACGTGCGCCGTCCTCGTGCCCGCGGGCAAGATCTCGCCGGGGAAGATGAGCCAGGCCGTCGCCCACGGTGCGACCCTGCTCGAGGTCGACGGGAACTTCGACGACTGCCTCACGCTGTGCCGCAAGCTCTCCGAGTCCTACCCCGTCCACCTCGTCAACTCGGTCAACCCCGACCGCATCGAAGGACAGAAGACGGCCTCGTTCGAAGTCGTCGACGTCCTCGGCGACGCCCCCGACATCCACGTCCTGCCGGTCGGCAACGCCGGCAACATCACCGCGTACTGGAAGGGCTACAACCAGTACCAGGGCATCGGGGTCTCGACGAAGCTGCCGCAGATGTGGGGATTCCAGGCCGCCGGCGCCGCCCCGCTCGTCCTCGGCCACCCCGTGACCGAACCCGACACGATCGCCACCGCCATCCGCATCGGCAACCCCGCGAGCTGGGACCGGGCGATCGAGGCCCGCGACGCCTCGGGCGGACTCATCGACTCCGTCACCGATGAGCAGATCCTCGCCGCGCACAAGGTGCTCTCCCGCCAGGAGGGGATCTTCGTCGAACCCGGCTCGGCCGCCTCGGTGGCCGGACTGCTCAAGATGGCCGAGGCGGGGCGGGTGCCCGCCGGCGCCGTCATCGCCGTCACCGTCACCGGCCACGGTCTCAAGGACCCGTCGTGGGCGCTGCACACCGAGGACGGGTCGGCGATCGAACCGGTGCGCGTGCCCGTCGACGCCGTTTCCGCCGCCCGCGCGCTCGGGCTCGAGGGGCAATGATCCGGACCCTGCACATCGAGGTGCCCGCCACCTCGGCGAACATCGGCCCCGGCTACGATTCGTTCGGCCTCGCCATCGGCCTGGTCGACTCGCTGACGCTCACCGTCCACGACGCCCCCGTCGACCCGGGCACCGTGGTCACGGTGCAGGGGGAGAGCGCCGACGAGCTGCCGCGGGACCGCTCCCACCTCATCGTCCGCGTGCTCGGGGAGGTGCTCGCCGAGCTCAGCCCCGAGACCCACCGGAGACTCATCGACCGGATCACGCTGGAGAGCGTCAACCGGATCCCGCACTCGCGCGGCCTCGGCTCCTCAGCGGCCGCCGTCGTCGCCGGCATCGCGCTGGCCGGTGCGCTCTCCGAATCTGCCGGCGGGCCCGGCCTCTCCCGCGCGGAGATCCTCGAACGCGCCGCGGTCATCGAAGGCCATCCCGACAATGCGGCTCCCGCGGTCGTCGGAGGACTGACGATCTCACTGTCGGATCCGGCCCGCGCCTGGACCGTTCCCGTGCGCACGATCGGGGAGGTCACCGTGCTCGTGCCCGAGGTGCGCCTGGACACGAAGACCGCGCGCGGGGCGATCCCGCAGGACATCGCGCACGCGGTCGCGGCAGGCAACTCCGCGCGCACGGGCCTGCTCGTCCACGCGCTCACCACCGACCCGTCCGCACTGCTCGAAGCCACCGTCGACGAGCTCCACCAGGAGTTCCGTCGGGCGGCGTACCCGGAATCGATGGACCTCGTCGACTCGCTGCGCGCCCGGGGCATCCCCGCGGTGATCTCGGGAGCCGGTCCGACCGTGCTCGCCCTGACCGATTCGGTCCCCGCCGAGGCGGTCCCCACAGGCGTCCGCGCCCTGACGGTCCCGATCGCGCAGGGCGGCTTTCGGCTGAGCGCGGAAGTCTGAGCACGGATTCGCAAGATCGGCCCGCTGAGGGTAAACTGAACATCGTTCCTCCGATGAACGGACTCCGGGGCAGTCGCTCCGAACTCCACATCAATTCTTCTGGAACATCTCCTGCTCCGTCTTGAGCAGGATGACTTTCACAATGCACCGTCAAGGGTGTTTCCGTCGCCGTGGGACTACGGCTCTTGCCGCACGGCCGAATGAGGGAGAAGGACCTTCGTGTCTGAAACCACAACCCCGGATTCCACACCGCGCACCGGCAGTCTGACCGCTCTGCGCCTTCCCCAGCTGCAGGAGATGGCAGCGGGAATGGGAATCAAAGGATACCGTCGACTTCGCAAGGGCGAACTCATCGACGCCATCAACTCCGCCGGCGCCCCGAGCGAACCGGCCACCACCGACTCGGCCTCTGCCGAGACCAGCGAGGCAGGGCGCGGACGTCGCCCGGCCCGCCGCAGCGCCGCCGATGCCGCCCGCGGCGAGTCCGCCACCGCGCAGGCATCCGAGGCTGCCGAGGCCAAGTCTGCAGAGGCTCCGTCGGCGGAGTCGTCTGCCGATGCCCAGCCCGCCGAGGCGAACGCCTCCGAGGGCGAGGGCCAGGACCGTCAGCGCAGCCGCCGCAGCCGTTCGCGTTCGCGCGGCGGTGACGCGCAGACCGAGACCGATGCCCAGCCCGAATCCCGCGAGGAGACCGGCCGGCGGAACCGTCGCGAGGACGACCGCAAGGGCGAGGACCGTCGCGACAACGACCGTCGCGACAACGACCGCAAGGGCGAGCGTCGCAATCGTCAGGGCGAGGGCGACGACCGCGGCGACGACCGCGGAGGCCGGACCAACGACCGCCGTGACAATGACCGTCGTGACAATGATCGTCGCAACCGCAACGACGACGACCGTCGCAACCGCGGCAATGACGACGACGAGCGCGGCGGACGCCGCGGCCGCGGACGGGATCGCAAGCGTCGTGGACGCGGCGGCGACGAGCCGGAGATCCGCAGCGACGACGTCCTCATCCCCGTCGGCGGCATCCTCGACGTCCACGACAACTACGCCTTCCTCCGCACTTCGGGCTACCTGCCCGGGCCCAACGACGTCTACGTCTCGGCCTCGATGGTGCGCAAGAACGGCCTGCGCAAGGGCGATGCCGTCGCCGGCGCCATCCGCCAGCCGCGCGAGAACGACCGTGGGGGCAAGCGCGAGAAGTTCGACGCCCTCGTCCGCCTCGACTCGGTCAACGGTCTGAGCGTCGACGATGCGAAGAACCGCGTCGAGTTCTCCAAGCTCACCCCGCTCTACCCGCAGGAGCGCCTGCGCCTCGAGACGACCTCGAAGCTGCAGTCGACCCGCCTCATCGACCTCGTCACCCCGATCGGCAAGGGTCAGCGCGGCCTCATCGTCGCCCCGCCCAAGGCCGGCAAGACGACGATCATGCAGCAGGTCGCGAACGCGATCACGGAGAACAATCCGGAAGTCCACCTCATGGTCGTCCTCGTCGACGAACGCCCCGAAGAGGTCACGGACATGCAGCGCGCGGTCAAGGGCGAGGTCATCGCCTCGACCTTCGACCGTCCCGCCGACGACCACACGACGATCGCCGAACTCGCCATCGAGAGGGCCAAGCGCCTCGTCGAGATGGGCTCGGACGTCGTCGTCCTCCTCGACAACATCACCCGTCTGGGCCGGGCGTACAACATCGCGCAGCCGGCTTCGGGCCGCATCCTCTCCGGCGGTGTCGACGCGAACGCGCTCTACCCGCCGAAGAAGTTCTTCGGTGCCGCCCGCAACATCGAGGGCGGCGGCTCCCTGACGATCCTCGCCACCGCGCTCGTCGAGACGGGCTCGAAGATGGACGAGGTCATCTTCGAGGAGTTCAAGGGCACCGGCAACATGGAGCTGCGCCTGTCCCGTCAGCTCGCGGACAAGCGCATATTCCCGGCCGTCGACGTCAACGCCTCGTCGACGCGTCGTGAGGAGATGCTCATGACGCCGGAGGAGACCAAGGTCATGTGGCGCCTGCGCCGCCTCCTCTCGGGTCTCGAGCAGCAGCAGGCCGTCGAGCTCCTCATGTCCAAGCTCAAGGAGACCGGTTCGAACGCCGAGTTCCTCATGCAGGTGCAGAAGACGACGCCGCTGCCGAAGTCCGCGACCGACGACCACTGAGATGAGTGACAGCCTCAGGGCCAGTGTGAGCATGCTCCTCGACGAGCATGCGAGGCTGTCCGAGGAGCTCTCCGACCCGGCCGTGCACGCTGATGCCGGCCGGGCGCGGAAGCTCACCCGCCGCTACTCCGAACTCGACCGGATCGCGGTGGCCGCGAAGCGCGTCGACGAACTCGCCGCGGACCTGCTCACCGCCGAGGAGCTGAGCGCCGAGGATCCCGAGCTCGCCGAGGAGGCGCAGCGTCTGCGCGCCGAGCAGGAGAGCGCCGAGGCCGAGCTGCGCGACCTCCTCGTGCCCCGCGACCCCGACGACGCCCGCGATGCGATCGTCGAGATCAAAGCCGGTGAGGGCGGCGACGAGTCGGCGCTCTTCGCCGGTGACCTCCTGCGCATGTACCAGCGCTGGATCGACTCCCACGGCTGGTCCTCCCAGATACTCACCGCCACGCACTCCGACCTCGGCGGCTACAAGGACGTCAGCTTCGCCGTCAAAGCCGGTGACGACGGCGCCTACGGGTGGCTGAAGTTCGAAGGCGGCGTCCACCGGGTCCAGCGCGTCCCGGTCACCGAATCCCAGGGCCGCATCCACACCTCGGCGGCCGGCGTCCTCGTCTTCCCCGAGGTCGACGAACCCGAAGAGGTCCGCCTCGATGAGAGCGATCTGCGCATCGACGTCTACCGGTCCTCGGGCCCGGGCGGCCAGTCGGTGAACACGACGGACTCGGCGGTGCGCATCACGCATCTGCCCACCGGGATCACCGCGAGCTGCCAGAACGAGAAGTCCCAGCTGCAGAACAAGGAAGCGGCCCTGCGCATGCTCCGCGCCCGGATCCTGGCCAAACAGGCCGAGGAGGCCGCCGCCGAAGCAGCCGACATCCGCCGCTCCCAGGTGCGCACCGTCGACCGCTCCGAACGCATCCGGACCTACAACTTCCCGGAGAACCGGATCACCGATCACCGCACCGGGTTCAAGGCCTACAACCTCGACCAGGTGCTTGCCGGCGACCTCGATCCCGTCGTCGGCTCGAACCGGGACGCCGACCGGGCCGCCCGCCTCGATGCACTGGGGGACTGAGCTGGATACTCAGCCCCGTACGGACGCCCCCACGCTGCTGCGCGCCGGTGCCCGTGTGCTCGCCGAGGCGGACGTGCCTTCGCCCGATGCCGACGTCGCGGCCCTGCTCGCGCATGCGTGGGGCATCGATTCCGCGACGCTGTCCCGCAGGCGTCTCTTCGCCGAGGCGGTGCCTGCCGCCGTCGCCGCCCGCTTCGCCCATCTCATCGACGAGCGCGCCCGCCGCATCCCGCTTCAGCATCTCACCGGCATCGCCCACTTCCGTCGCATCGAACTGCGCGTCGGACCCGGGGTCTTCGTTCCCAGGCCGGAGACCGAGCTGCTCGTCGGGGAGGTGCTCGACCACCTCGGCGGTCCGGGCATCCCGGGCACCCCGCTCATCGTCGATCTGTGCTCCGGGTCGGGGGCGATCGCCCTGTCCATCGGTCTCGAGCACCCCGGTGCCCGCGTCATCGGCGTCGAACGGGAGGAGGCCGCGCTGGCATGGTCACGGGCGAACCTCGAGCCCCTCGACCTGGGATCCTCGCACGTCGAACTCGTCTCCGGGGATGCGACGACGGTCGCCGTCGACCGGCCCGAGCTCATCGGCACGGTCGACGTCGTCGTGAGCAATCCGCCCTACGTCCCCGACGCCGCCGTGCCCAGGGACCCCGAGGTCCGCGACCACGACCCCGCCGCCGCCCTCTACGGCGGGACCACGGGTCTCGAGGTGCCCGCCCTCATCGCCGTCCAAGCGGCTCAGCTCCTGCGCCCCGGCGGACTCTTCGCCATGGAGCACGCCGAGGATCAGGGGGAGGGCGTGCGCGAGATGCTCGCGCGCACGCCCGGCCTGAGCGATGCGGCCACGTTCCCGGACTACACTGGACGCGAGCGCTACACCGTGGCCCGCCGACAGGCCCGCCCAGCGCGTGAGACCAGATGAGAAACGGAGAATCAGTGTCCCGTCGATTCGACGTCAGCCAAGCCGACATCCGCGACCTCGTCCTCGACGAGTGCGCACGCGTCATCGAGGCGGGGAACCTGCTCGTCATCCCCACCGACACGGTCTACGGGATCGCCGCGGACGCCTTCAGCGCCTCCGCCGTGACCGCGCTGCTCAAGGCGAAGGGACGCGGACGCGAGATGCCCCCACCGGTGCTCGTGCCGCGTGCGGACACCGTCTTCGGCCTCGTCGACGGCGTCGATGAGACGATCCTCACCCTCACTGCCCGGTTCTGGCCGGGCCCGTTGACGATCATCGCGGCAGCCCAGCCCTCCCTCGACTGGGACCTGGGCGAGACCCACGGCACGGTGGCCGTGCGCATGCCCGACGACGATGACGCCCTGGCTCTGCTGACTCGGACCGGACCGCTCGCCGTCTCGAGTGCGAACATCTCCGGGAAGCCGGCGGCCACCTCGGCGGACGAGGCCCAGGACATGCTCGGATCCGACGTCGAGATCTACCTCGACGGGGGAGAACGCACCGCGGGGACCGCGTCGACGATCATCGACCTCTCCGGTGACACCCCGCGCATCGTGCGGCAGGGGCCGATCACCGCCGAGGAACTGCGCGAGATCGTCCCCGACCTCCTCGACCTGGACGGCTGAGTGCGCGCCTACCTCTTCATCCTCGTCGTCTCCGCTCTGGTGGCGTACCTGCTCACGCCCATGGTCAGGCGGGTCGCCGAACGCGGACTGATCTTCTCGCCCCTGCGCGAGCGCGACGTCCACTCCGTGCCCACGCCGAGGCTGGGGGGAGTCGCGATGTTCGGCGCGGTCGTCGTCGGCCTCGTCTTCGCCTCCCAGACCCCGTTCCTCGCCCGGATCTTCGTCGATATGGGCCCGATCATCGGCATCGCGGGGGCCGCGGGACTGCTGTGCATCCTCGGCGTCATCGACGACATCTGGGACCTCCACTGGATCACGAAGCTCGCCGGTCAGGCGCTGGCGGCCGGCTTCATGGCGATCAACGGCGTCGCCCTGCTCTCGATCCCCTTCGGCGGGGTGATCATCGGCTCCCCGCGGATGTCGATCATCATCACCATCCTCGTCGTCCTCGTGACGATCAACGCCGTGAACTTCGTCGACGGCCTCGACGGACTCGCCGCCGGGGTCGTCGCGATCGGCGGCAGCGCGTTCTTCATCTACTCGTACTGGCTGGCCACCGACGCCTCACCGGACTCGTATGCGAACCTCGCCTCGCTCATCATCGCGATCCTCGTCGGGGCATGCCTCGGCTTCCTGCCGCACAACTTCAATCCGGCCCGCATCTTCATGGGTGACTCCGGTTCGATGCTCATCGGCCTCCTGCTCGCCGCCTCGACGATCCGGGTGACCGGTCAGGTCGACCCCGCGCTCATCGGTCAGGAGCGGGTGTTCGCGACCTACCTGCCGATCATCCTCCCCATCGCCGTGATGTTCCTGCCGCTGCTCGACCTCGGTCTCGCCGTGGTCCGGCGGCTCATGGCCGGGCAGTCGCCGTTCTCCGCCGACGCCAAGCACCTCCACCACCGGATGCTGCGGCTCGGGCACTCGCACGCCCGCGCGGTGCTCATCCTCTACACGTGGACCGCGCTCATCGCCTTCGGCTCGGTCATGCTCCTGCTCATGCCCCCGCTGCTCGTCATCACCATCATCGGCGCACTCTTCGCAGTCACCCTCGTCTTTACGTTCTACCCGCTGCGGATCCGCCGCCATGCCCGAGAGGAGATCTCGTGACCGATCGCCAGCCCGAAGAGACCGCCGTCCAGGCCGCCTGGACCCGCGTGTGGAGGACGATGCTCATCCGCGGGGCGATCCTCGTCGCCGTCGTCGCCCTCGGCGGCATGGGCGTCGGCTGGCTCGTCTCCGGGTCCCGCGGGCTGGCCGGGGGAGCCGTCGGCGGGGGACTGGCAGCGGTGTTCATCGTCGTCACCCTCGTCATCATGTACTTCGGCCGCAATCTGGGGCTGACCGCGATCGCCGGCTTCCTCGGCATGGGCTTCCTGTTCAAGGCGTTCGTCTTCATGATCGTCATCTGGCGGCTCAAGGACGCCGCCTGGCTCGACGGCACGGTCGCCTTCGTCACCATCGTCGTCGCCGTCATCGGATCCTCACTCGTCGAGGCGCTCACCGTCGTCAAGGGCCGCGTGCCCTATGTCGATCCCGAGGCCGGGCAGAGCCGCTGAGACGCAGCGCGGTGCGAACCGCTGATCCGTCCGCATAGCGAACACAGGCTTCGCTCAGCGAGGGCGCATGGATTTGTCGGCGCTCTCTACCGTTGGTAGAGTAGTTCCGGTGCTGGAGCCGTGTCGCTCCATGTCGCTCCTGATCTGTTCGCCGCGCACTCATCGCGCGGTGCGAAGGCCAGGCCATCTAGGGCCAATGACCATGGGAGAGAAACGAAAACGTGGGTAAACTCAACGCCGCGCAGACAATGATCCAAGCCGCTGAAGGCGGATTCGAAGCCCCGTCGATGGCGGAGTTCTTTCCCTCACCGTTCGCGTTCGTCGGCACGCCGTTCGAGATGAACCGCGTGATGCTCATCCGCATCCTCGCCACTCTCGCCGTCGTCATCCTCCTGGCCGTGTGGGCCAAGCGCATGAAGCTCATCCCCACCCGCTTCCAGTCGGCGATGGAGATCGCCATGGAGTTCGTCACCGTCGGCATCGCCGAGGACACGATGGGCAAGGAGAAGGCGAAGAAGTTCATGCCGCTCATCGTGGCGATCTTCTTCGGCGTCCTGTTCTGGAACGTCACGAAGCTCATCCCGTTCCTCAACATGCCGGCCTCAGGCGTCATCGGACTGCCGATCGTGCTCACCGCGGTCGTCTACATCACCTACCACTGGGCGGGCATCGCCGAGAAGGGCCTCGGCGGCTACCTCAAGGATGCGCTCATCCTCCCCGGCGTGCCGTGGCCGATGCACTTCCTCCTCATCCCGATCGAGTTCATCACGAAGTTCGTCACGCAGCCGTTCACGCTCGCAATCCGACTCTTCGCGAACATGATGGTCGGCCACCTCCTCCTCGTCCTCTGCTTCTCCGCGACGAGCTTCTTCCTCTTCGACGCCTCCAACGGCTTCCAGTTCTTCGCGATCCTTACCTTCGCCGGCGGATTCTTCGTCTTCCTCCTCGAGATGCTGGTCGTCGTCCTCCAGGCCTACATCTTCGCCCTGCTCTCGTGCGTGTACATCAACGCCGCCATCTCGGAAGACCACTGAGTCGACCGTCTAAGTCTGTAACCCAGGTGTTACAAGGTCGGGCCAACCCCCCGACCGCCATATGAAAGGAAAAGCATCCTATGGATATGCTCGCTGCAGTCAACGGCAGTATCGCCACCGTCGGATACGGCCTCGCCGCCATCGGCCCCGGCATCGGTGTCGGAATCGTCATCGGCAAGACCATCGAGGGAACCGCTCGTCAGCCCGAGATGGCCGGCACGCTCCGCGGAAACATGTTCCTCGGTATCGCTCTGATCGAGGCCCTGGCCCTCATCGGCATCGCGACCCCGTTCTTCCTGCCCTGATCCGACAGATCCGAAGAGGACTAAACGATGACTCCGGTACAAATCGTTGCAGCGTCTGAGAACCCGCTTCTCCCGGCGCTGTATGACATCGTCTGGAGTGCCGTCTGTCTGCTGATCGTCTTCCTGGTTGTCTGGAAGTACGTCCTCCCCGCCTTCAACAAGACACTCGACGAGCGCGCACAGCGCATCCAGGGTGGCATCGAGAAGGCTGAGAAGGTGCAGGCCGAAGCCGACCAGGCTCTGGCCGAATATCAGAAGCAGCTCGCCGACGGTCGTGCGGAAGCCGCACGACTGCGCGCCGAGGCTCAGGAAGAGGGCGCCCAGATCATCGCCGAGATGAAGGCACAGGCTCACACCGAGGCTGATCGCATCATCGCTCAGGCACAGACCCAGATCGACGCGGAACGCCAGTCCGCCATGGTGCAGCTGCGCTCCGAAGTGGGCTCGCTCGCCACGGACCTCGCGTCGCGCATCGTCGGCGAATCGCTCACCGATGACCAGCGCTCCGCTGGCGTCGTCGACCGCTTCATCGCCGATCTCGAAACGCAGTCGTCCGGCCAGCCGGTCAAGGGGGCGTGATGCTCCAGTCGAGCAGAGTCTCCCTGCAAGCCGTTCTCGAAGCGGCGAACGCTGAGATCTCCGGCGGCAACGCCCGGGAGATCGGGCAGTCGCTGCTCGGCGTCGTCGGCGTCCTCGCCGACAACCTCGGCCTGCGCAAGGCGCTCGCGGACTCCTCGGAGCCTGCGGAGAAGAAGCAGGGACTGCTTCGCGCCGTGTTCGCAGCCCAGGTCCCCGAAGCGGCGCTGCGCGTCGCCGAGGTGGCCGTGTCGAAGCGCTGGGCGAGGACGCAGGACTTCGTCACGAGCCTCGAGGTCGCCGGCGTCACGGCGATCGCCGCGGCCGCCCAGGAGATCGGTCAGCTCGGTCAGGTCGAAGAGGAGCTCTTCCGCTTCGCCCGTCTGCTCGAGAGCGATCACGAGCTCTCGCGCGCACTCGACTCCGACGCCGGAGCCGAGGCCAAGCGGGCTCTCGTGGAGAACCTTCTCTCCGGCAAGGCCGAACCCGACACGATCACCCTCGTCGAGCATGCTGCGGTGCACCCGCGCGGACTGCGCGTGGCGATCGCCCTCGATCACTTCAGCGACATCCTCGCCGCTCGCCAGCAGCGCTCCGTCGCCGAGGTTACCGTGGCCGCGCCGCTGAGCCAGGAGCAGACCGACCGTCTCGCCGCAGCCCTGGCTGCGAACTACGGTCGTGAGCTCGTGCTCAACGTCCAGGTCGACCCCGAGGTCATCGGGGGAGTCCGGGTCCAGGTCGGCGACGAAGTGATGAACTCGACCATCGCGGATCGCCTCGCCGAGGTCCACCGCAAACTCGCAAGCTGAATCGCCCTCGCCGGTCTGTCCGGCGACGCAGGCGGCCCACCGGTCGCCGGACAAGTAAAGGAAGCAGGGAAACCACAATGGCGGAACTGACAATTCGCCCGGAGGAGATCCGGGACGCTCTGGGGAAGTTCGTTGAGTCGTACAACCCCGAGAGCTCGGAGAAGACCGAGGTCGGCAAGGTCGTCACCGCTGGTGACGGCATCGCCCACGTCTCCGGTCTCCCGGGCACCATGGCCAATGAGCTCCTCCGGTTCGAAGACGGCACCCTGGGCCTGGCCCAGAACCTCGACGAGCGCGAGATCGGCGTCGTCGTCCTCGGCGACTTCGCAGGCATCGCCGAGGAGCAGGACGTCTACCGCACCGGTGAGGTCCTCTCGATCCCCGTCGGCGACGGCTACCTCGGCCGCGTCGTCGATCCGCTCGGTCGTCCGCTCGACGGCCTCGGCGAAGTCGAGACCGAAGGCCGCCGCGAGCTCGAGCTCCAGGCGCCCGGCGTCATGGACCGCCAGGAAGTCCGCCAGCCGCTGCAGACCGGGTACAAGGCCGTCGACGCCATGATCCCCGTCGGCCGTGGTCAGCGTCAGCTCATCATCGGCGACCGCAAGACCGGCAAGACCGCTCTGGCGATCGACACGATCATCAACCAGCGCGACGCCTGGGCCACCGGTGACCCCGAGCAGCAGGTCCGCTGCATCTACGTCGCCGTCGGCCAGAAGGGCTCGACCGTGGCCAACGTCCGCCGTGCCCTCGAGGAGAACGGCGCACTCGAGTACACGACGATCGTCTCGTCGCCCGCCTCCGACCCGGCCGGCTTCAAGTACCTCGCCCCCTACTCGGGCTCGGCCATCGGCCAGCACTGGATGTACGGCGGCAAGCACGTCCTCATCGTCTTCGACGATCTCTCGAAGCAGGCCGAGGCCTACCGCGCCGTCTCCCTCCTGCTCCGCCGCCCGCCGGGCCGCGAAGCCTACCCGGGTGACGTCTTCTACCTCCACTCGCGCCTCCTCGAGCGCTGCGCGAAGCTCTCCGACGCCCTCGGCGCCGGGTCGATGACCGGTCTGCCGATCATCGAGACGAAGGCCAACGACGTCGGCGCGTTCATCCCGACCAACGTCATCTCGATCACCGACGGACAGATCTTCCTCCAGTCGGATCTGTTCAACTCCGGTCAGCGTCCCGCTGTCGACGTCGGCGTCTCGGTCTCCCGAGTCGGCGGTGCCGCACAGACCAAGGCGCTCAAGGGCGTCTCCGGTACGCTCAAGCTCTCGCTCGCGCAGTACCGTTCGCTCGAGGCCTTCGCGATGTTCGCCTCCGACCTCGACGATGCGACCAAGCGCGACCTCGCCCGCGGTGCCCGCCTCATGGAGCTGCTCAAGCAGCCCCAGTACTCGCCGATGCCGTTCGAGAAGCAGACCGTGTCGATCTTCGCCGGCACCAACGGCTACCTCGACGAGATCGCCGTCTCCGACGTCCTGCGCTGGGAAGCCGAGATGCTCGACATGCTCGAGCGCAAGACCGAGATCCTCACCGTCATCCGCGAGACCAAGAAGCTCGAGGACGACGTCCGCGAGCAGCTCGAGAAGGCGCTGAAGGAGTTCAACGAGAACTGGGTCGCCCAGGAGAACGACGGCTCGCACGTCGGCTCCGAGGATTCGTCCGTGGCCTCGACCGATGAGGTCGAGCAGGAGCAGATCGTTCGGCAGAAGCGTTGAACCTGATCTGTAACGGCGAAAGGAAGAACTGATGGGAGCCCAGCAGAGGGTCTTCAAGCAGAAGATCCGCTCGACTCAGTCCTTGAGGAAGATCTTCAAGGCCATGGAGCTCATCGCCGCGTCCCGGATTCAGAAGGCGATCGCGCGTTCGCAGGCGGCCAGCCCGTATGCCAACGCCCTGACCCGCGCTGTCTCCGCCGTCGCCAGCGAATCGAACGTCGACCATGTGCTGACCTCGGAACCGGACCATGTCACCCGCGCTGCGGTGCTCGTCATCGGTCCGGACCGGGGCTTCGCCGGAGCCTACTCCGCCAACCTCATCCGTGAGTCCGAAGAGCTCGTCCGCCTGCTCAAGGGCGAGGGCAAAGAGGTCGCACTGTTCACGGTCGGCGGCAAGGCCGAGAGCTACTACACCTTCCGCGATCGTCCGATCGTCCAGGCCTGGACCGGGTTCTCCGAGAACCCCACCGCCGAGGACGCCCGCGCGATCGGCGAAGCGCTGCTCAAGGCCTTCGGTGAGGATGCCGCGGACGGCGGTGTGCAGGAGATCTACATGGTCTTCACGCGCTTCGTCTCCTCCGTCAAGCACGACCCGGAGTACCGGCGCCTGCTGCCCCTCGAGGTCGTCGACGCCGACGAGGCCACCACCTCGGCGGGATCGACGGGATCTGCCGATTCCGGCAGCCAGCCGCTCTACGAGTTCGAACCCAGCGCCGAAGCCGTCCTCGACGCGCTTCTGCCCCGGTACATCGACTCGCGGATCCTCTCGGCACTGCTCTCGGCCTCGGCTTCGGAGCAGGCCTCGCGCCAGGCGGCGATGAAGACGGCGACGGACAACGCCGACGACCTCATCAAGACCTACACCCGGCTGGCCAACACGGCCCGTCAGGCGGAAATCACCCAGGAACTCACCGAGATCGTCGGTGGGGCCGACGCCCTTGCGGCATCGGCAGCCGGCGACTGACCGGTACGAGCAGAGAAGAAAGAGACCATGACTGCCACAGTTACGGATAACTCCCCGGCACAGGGCACTGCCCTCGGTCGCATTTCCCGGGTCATCGGCCCGGTCGTCGACGTCGAGTTCCCGCTCGACTCCGTGCCGGAGATCTACAACGCCCTGACCACGACCGTGGAACTGTCCGAAGGCACGCGCAAGCTCACCTTCGAGACCAGCCTCCACCTCGGCAACGGCATCGTCCGCGCCGTCTCCCTGCAGCCGACCGACGGACTCGTCCGCGGTCAGGAGGTCACCGACACCGGATCACCCATCACGGTGCCCGTCGGCGACGTCACCAAGGGACACGTGTGGAATACCACCGGCGACTGCCTCAACCTCGCCGAGGGTGAGACGCTCGACATCAAGGAACGCTGGCCGATCCACCGTCCGGCTCCGGCCTTCGACGAACTCGAGTCGAAGCAGGAGGTCCTCGAGACCGGCATCAAGAGCATCGACCTGCTCACCCCGTACGTCCAGGGTGGAAAGATCGGCCTCTTCGGCGGCGCGGGTGTGGGCAAGACCGTCCTCATCCAGGAGATGATCTACCGCATCGCGCATAACCACTCGGGCACCTCGGTGTTCGCCGGTGTGGGCGAGCGGACCCGTGAGGGCAACGACCTCGTCTTCGAGATGGACGAAGCCGGCGTCTTCGGTGACACCGCCCTCGTCTTCGGCCAGATGGACGAGCCGCCGGGCACGCGCCTGCGCGTGGCCCTGGCCGGGCTGACGATGGCGGAGTACTTCCGCGACGTCGAGAACCAGGACGTGCTCCTGTTCATCGACAACATCTTCCGCTTCACCCAGGCCGGCTCCGAGGTCTCGACCCTGCTCGGTCGCATGCCCTCGGCCGTGGGCTACCAGCCCAACCTCGCCGACGAGATGGGTGTGCTCCAGGAGCGCATCACCTCGACGCGCGGTCACTCGATCACCTCGATGCAGGCGATCTACGTGCCGGCCGACGACTACACCGACCCGGCTCCGGCGACGACCTTCGCCCACCTCGACGCGACCACCGAGCTCAACCGCGACATCGCCTCGCGCGGTCTCTACCCCGCGATCGATCCGCTGACCTCGTCCTCGCGCATCCTCGACCCGCTGGTCGTGGGCGAGGAGCACTACCGCGTGGCCAACGAGGTCAAGGCGATCCTGCAGAAGAACAAGGAGCTGCAGGACATCATCGCCATCCTCGGCGTCGACGAGCTCTCGGAAGAGGACAAGCTCGTCGTCCACCGTGCGCGTCGCATCGAGCAGTTCCTCTCGCAGAACACGTACACCGCGGAGAAGTTCACCGGCGTTCCCGGTTCGACCGTTCCCGTCGCCGAGACCGTCGCGGGCTTCGCGAAGATCGTCTCCGGCGAGGTCGACCACATCCCGGAGCAGGCGTTCTTCAACGTCGGCGGCATGGACGATGTCATGCGCAACTACGAAGAAATGCAGAAGAAGTAAGCCATGGCCGTCCTCGATGTCAACGTCGTCGCAGCCGACCAGGAGGTATGGGTCGGTGAGGCCAAGCGCGTCATCGCCCGTACCCTGGACGGCGAGATCGGCATCCTGCCCGGTCACCAACCCATTCTCGGGGTCGTGGCCGACGGTGAGGCGCGGATTCTCACCACCTCGGATGAGACCATCCGGGTGCAGGCCGACGGGGGTTTCCTCTCGGTCGAGAACAATCGCGTCATCATTGCGGCTGATCAGGCCGAACTTCTCTGATCAGTCAATTACACTTGGCAACCGTGAACCCTTCAGTCCTGCTCATCGTTCTGCTTTCGCTGGTGGGACTGGCGCTTGCCCTGATCGTCGTGGTGACGATCCGGCGCAGGTCGATCTCGAAGTTGTCGGGTGCCTTTGACTGTTCGATCAACGTGGGCGAGGAATCCAGTTCCCGCCCACGTTGGCGTTTGGGCGTTGCGGTCTTCGCCGTGACCTCGCTGGACTGGTATCCCGTCTTCGCCCTCAATCGGCGCGCGGCCGTCCGTCTGCCGCGCGCCGATCTCGACATCCTCGTGCGGCGCAAGCCCACCTCGGGGGAGCAGTACTCGGTGCTGCCCGACGCCGTCGTCGTCGACTGCTCGTACGGCAAAGCCGACGGCCGTCCCCGGAACGTGTCCCTGGCGATGGACACCGAATCCCTGTCGACGATGTCCTCGTGGCTCGAATCCTCGCCCCCCGGCTTCAATCCGACGATGGGACGGTTCACGTAATGGAAGTCCTCCGACTCAAGGGACCCACGCAGCTGCACGGCACCGTGGACGTCCGCGGTGCGAAGAACAGCGTGCTCAAGCTCATGGCGGCCACCCTGCTCGCCGTGGGCCGCTCGACGATCCGGAACGTGCCCGCGATCCTCGACGTGCGGATCATGGTCGAGCTGCTCAGCCGGCTGGGCTGCGCCGTCGACTACGATGCCGAGGCCGGCACCGTGAGCATCGACGTCCCCGCCGAGGTGGGGATCCAGGCCGACTACGAACTCGTCCGCGCGATGCGAGCCTCGATCTCCGTCCTCGGGCCGCTCACCGCGCGGATGCGCGCGGCGCATGTGGCGCTGCCCGGCGGCGATGCGATCGGCTCCCGCGGACTCGATATGCACCAGGCCGGTCTCGAAGCGCTCGGTGCACAGGTCCGCCTCGACCACGGCTACTTCGTCGCCGAGGCCCCGACGGGGCTGACCGGCACGGACATCGCCCTCGACTTCCCCTCGGTGGGCGCCACCGAGAACCTCATCATGGCCGCCACCCTGGCGGAGGGGACGACGACGATCGCGAACGCGGCGAAGGAGCCGGAGATCGTCGACATCTGCCTCATGCTCGTCGAGATGGGCGCGCAGATCGAGGGGATCGGCACCGCCGAGCTCACGATCACCGGCGTCTCCGCGCTGCGCCCCGTCGACCATCGCACGGTGGGCGACAGGATCGTCGCGGGCACCTATGCGTTCGCCGCGGCGCTGAGCGCCGGCGACGTCACCGTCAGGGGAGTGGGGCTGGAGATCATGCCCAACGTCGCGATCAAACTCCGCGATGCCGGGGCCACGGTCGACGACCTCGGCGAGATCGCACTCGGTGACGGCACGATCGGGCGCGGCTTCCGCGTCATCGGGCCCAAGCGTCCCCGGGCGATCCGGGTCGCGACGATGCCGTTCCCGGGGTTCCCGACGGATCTCCAGCCCTTCGTCATCGCCCTCAACGCGGTCTCCGACGGGGTCGGCCTGCTCTCGGAGAACCTCTTCGAGGCCCGCTGGCGCTTCGTCCAGGAGGTCGCCCGTCTAGGCGCGAAGGTCCGCATCGACGGCAACCACGCCCTCGTCACGGGTGTCGAGGAGCTCTCCGGCGCCGAGGTGGAGGCCTCCGACATCCGCGCCGGTGCGGGCCTCGTGCTCGCAGGCCTGCGGGCTGCCGGGGTGACCGAGGTCTCGGGCGTCGACCACATCGACCGCGGGTACGAGGGCTTCGTCGAGAAGCTGCGGGCGCTCGGTGCCGACATCGAGCGCGTCAGCCGCGCCGACGCGCTCAGCTTCGACTGACCGCCGTCTCACTCGGGCGCCCTCGTTTGGGCCGCAGCTCGGATCGAGGCCCGTGCACCGCCCTCAACACGAGCTAAGGCCCAAACGAGATCGTCGACACGCCTGTCCACAAGGGTCGATGCACAAGTGGAGGGTTGTCCACAGGTGCGCTCGACGCCCTTGCGAGGCGAGACAGTCTCGTCCATCCTTGCGATTATGTTCGCGTGTCTGGTGACTGCCGACTTCGACGGTGCCGGGTGGGACTTCCACCGGGTCGGTTCCGCAGTGGGGTGCTGTCTGCGCCGACTGCGACGCGGTCACTATGTCGTCACACGCGTGTGTTCGCGTCCCGAGCACAGCTTCGTCGCCGCGATCGCGGGGGCCGCAACGACCGATCTGCCCGTTGAGACGACCGGGATGCGCAAACGGGTTGAGGACCTGCGGATCCTCGTCCGTTCCTTCGTCGGCGCACTGCCGCGTGACGCAGTGTTCTCCCATCGGAGCGCGCTCATCGTCCACGGACTTCCCGTTCCCTTTCTCGAACGCAGCGATGTCCGCGCCGAGGCGGTCAGCCCCCACTACCCGTCCCGGCAGACCGACCTGGTGATCAGGCTTCGGTCCCTGGACACCGAGGCGGTGACGTCGGTCGGCGGGATCCCGGTGACCTCGCTCCCGCAGACCCTGATCGACGTGGCCCGAGATTGCCCGCTGGACTTCGCCGTGGCTGCAGCCGATGCGGCTGTCCATCAGGGGCTCATCGCGCTCGAGGATCTCCGCGTCTACAGCCGAGCCCATCCGGTCCGCACCGGCCGGCGCCGGATCGACGCGATGCTGGCGAACATCGACGGACGCAGAGAGACAGTGGCCGAATCGATCTGCGCTGTGCGCTTCGTCGAGTATTCGATTCCCGGCTTCGAACCGCAGTTCGTCGTCCGTGACCAGCACGGTCGTTTCCTTGCCCGGTCCGACTTCGGAAACGAAGCCGCGAAGGTCTTAGCCGAATTCGACGGCGCAGGCAAGTACTATCTCGACGGCCAGGACCCGCATCGGGCGTTCGAACAAGAGCGTCGGCGCGAGTATGCGCTGCGCAACGAGGGCTATATGGTCTTCCGCATCCGTTGGCGGGACCTGTTCCGGGCCGACGTCTTCCTCAAGATCAGAGAAGCGGTCCGCAGGCGAGGAGTGACCGGTGACTGACCGCGCTCGATTGGGTCGTAGCGCGGATCGTGGGCGGTGCACGGCCCACGATCCGCGCTGCGGACCAAACGAGCGGCTCAGAACAGGCGGGTCTCCGGATCGTCCATGCCGCGCAGCGCGTCGTAGTCGAGGACGACGCAGCGGATGCCGCGATCCTCGGCGAGCGTCCGCGCCTGGGGCTTGATCTCCTGCGCGGCGAAGACGCCGGTGACCGGGGTGAGCAGCGGATCGCGATTCATCAGCTCGAGGTAGCGGGTGAGCTGTTCGACGCCGTCGATGTCGCCTCGGCGTTTGATCTCCACGGCCACCGAAAGCTGGGCCTCGTCGCGGGCGAGGATGTCGACGGGACCGATCGCGGTCATGTACTCGCGGCGGACGAGGCTGTAGCCGTCGCCGAGGGTGTGGATGTGCTCAGCGAGCAGCTCCTGGAGGTGGGCTTCGACGCCGTCCTTGACCAGCCCGGGATCGACGCCGAGGTCGTGGCTGGTGTCGGAGAGGACGTTCGTGATCGAGATGACGAGTCGGTCGCCGGTCTTCGCCTGCGCGACCGTCCAGACCTCGCTCAGTCCTGCCGCGGCCTGCTCCTCGGTCGGTTCGGCGATCGCCACCGTGGCCGGGGGAGTCATCCAGTTGAGCGGCTTGTACGATCCGCCGTCGGAGTGGATGAGGATCGACCCGTCAGACTTGAGCATGATGAGACGGGTGGCCAGGGGCAGATGCGCGGTCAGACGACCGGCATAATCGACAGAGCATTCAGCTATCACGAGACGCACGCGTCTCACCCTACGTGAGAGAATCCCCTTATGCCACGATCGAACTCCTCGCGTCGCCGGAACAAATGGAGCGCGCCCGCACGGGACCTCTCCGAGTCCGTCAGCGGCATGCGCAGGAGCCGCGACCTGCCCGACGGGACGTGGTCGATTCAGCACGTCGCGGGGAATTCGAGCGGCAAGTCCTACGTGTGCCCCGGCTGCGGTCAGCAGGTCGCAGCGGCGATCGCGCACATCGTCGCGTGGCGGCAGGATGCCGCGCACGGCATCGACATCGGACTCGAATCGCGCAGGCACTGGCACACGAGGTGCTTTCAGCGCTTCCGCTGACGCAGAACGGGCCCGCTCGATCGAGCGGGCCCGTTCCGGACGTTGGCGTCAGTCGGACGCCGGTGTCAGTCGGACTGTGACGTCAGTCGGACGCTGGTGTCAGCGCAGCGAGTTGCGCGAGCGCGCCGCCTTGGGATTGGCACCGGGGCGGTTCGCACCCTGACCGCTGTCTCCCGACTTCGGCGATCCCGAGACCTGGGCGTCGATCGCGATCGTCTCGGCATCCGTGGCGCCGTTGGGCAGATCCTCGGAATCGGTCGCCTCGGCGTCGTCAGCTTCCTCGACGGTCTCAGCCTGCACGGTCTCAGCCTGCACCGTCTCGGTCTCGGCCGTCGCGTCAGAGGACGACGAGCATGCGTCCTCGGCGCCGGCCTCGGAATCCTTCGCCTCGGAATCCTCCTCGGCGGAATCGGCGGCGATGAGATCGGCCAGCGCCTCGCCGTCGGCGATCTGCTCGGTCGCATGCGTCGCGGCTTCGGCCTTCGCGGGATCGACCGCTTCGCCGCCCATCACGCCGGGCATCGCGAAGAGTGAACGCAACTGGTCGAGCTGCGCGGTGATCGTCTTGCGCTGCTTCGTGAGCAGGTCGACCTGCGACTGTGCGGAGGCGACGTTGCGCTTGGCTTCGGCAGCCGATTCCTCGATCGTCGCCTCGGCGGTCGCACGCGCCTCCGAGATGAGCGTCTGCGCGCGGGTCTTGCCGTCGGCGATGATCTCGTCGGCCTTCGTCACGGCCTCGGCGCGCGTCGTCTCTGCACGTTCCGCGGCGGTCTTCGCCTCGGCGTCGGCCTTCGCCGCGCGCTCCTGCGCCTCTTCGATGAGCTTCTTGTTCTCCGCCTGCGCCGTGTCGTAGCGCTGCTTGCGCTCGGCCTCGGCCTCCTGGCGCTTCGTCGCGAGTTCGACGTCGAGGTCGTTTGCGGCCTTCTTCGATGCCTCATCGCGCGACTTCGCCGAGGAGAGCAGCTCGTCGGCCTGGGCCTGAGCGGCGGCGATCGTCTCGTCGGCCTGGGTCTTCGCCTCGGCGCGGAGGTCGGTGGCCTCCTTCTGGGCGGCGGCACGCAGTTCGGAGAGCTCGTGCTCGAGGCTCTCGCGGGCGTCCTTCGACGCGGCGTCGTTGGCTTCCTTGGCCTGTGCCGACTCACGTTCGGCGGTGGCCTTGAGTTCGGCGGCGCGCTTCTCCGCGGACTTCACGGCCTCCTCGGCGCGCAGCTCGGCCGAGCTGATGATCGCATCGGCCTCCGAACGCGCGTTGTTGAGGGTGTCGTTGCTCTCCGTGTGCATGCGCGCACGGGCCGAAGCCGCCTCGGCGCGAGCCTTGTTGCGGATCGTCTCGGCATCGGAGTTCGCCTGAGCCAGCGTCTCGCGGGCCTGGGATTCGGCGATCTTGAGCAGATGGTCGATGCGGCTTCCGGGGGGACCGGCCGCCTCGGCGTTCTCATTGGCCGCCTTCTTCAGCTGAGCCTTCGCCTCGGACAGCTCGCCGGCGATCTGAAGCTTCGCGCGATCGGCGTTGATGACCTGACTGCGAGCATCCGACAGCGCCTTCCGCACGGATTCGATCTCCGTCCGCAGCTGCTGCAGCCGGGAATCGACTTCGCTCTTCTCGTACCCGCGCATCGCTGTGCGGAATTCTTCGGTGGGCGTCACTGAAGCTGACTCCTGTCGTGTCAAAGGGGATGTGGTCATGCCTGCGCGTTCCCTACTCTATCGGACTCAAGATGAGTGTTGTGTCCGAATCCGGCCTGCGGAGGGCCGCCTCGGCGACCCCGGTGACGAAGGCCACAGAGGCCTCGACTACCCTTGACTCAACAGCTCTCCGCGTGCGCGGCCGCCGACTGCGGCTGCTCGACGGAGCCACAGTCCTTCGAGGAGGAAACATGACTGAAGCAGTGATCGTCTCCGGTGCGCGCACCCCGTTCGGGCGGCTCCAGGGAGCACTCGGCACGCAGACGGCGGTCAACCTGGGCGCCGCCGCGATCAAGGGCGCGCTCGACCGCGCGGGCATCTCCGGTGACCAGGTCGAATACGTCATCATGGGCCAGGTCCTCCAGGCCGGCCTCGGTCAGGGACCGGCACGTCAGGCCTCCGCCGAGGCGGGCATCCCGATGAGCGTGCCGGCGATCACGATCAATAAGCTGTGCCTCTCGGGCATCAATGCGATCACCCAGGCAGCGCAGCTGGTCCGGGCAGGGGAGTACGACGTCGTCGTCGCCGGCGGACAGGAGTCGATGACCCTGGCCCCGCACCTGCTCGAGAAGTCCCGCGCCGGGTACAAGTACGGCGACGTCGTCGTCAAGGACCACATGGACTACGACGGCCTCTGGGACGCGTTCACCGATCAGGCCATGGGCGGTCTCACCGAGGACGCGAACAAGGGCGAGTCCGAGTTCTCCCGCGAGGAGCAGGACGCCTTCGCCGCCCAGTCGCATCAGCGGGCCGCCGCCGGCTGGGAGAAGGGCGCGTTCGAGAACGAGGTCGTGCCCGTGACGATCTCGACCCGCAAGGGCGACGTCACCGTCTCCGTCGACGAGGGCGTGCGCCCGGACACGACGGTCGAGTCGATGGCGAAGCTGCGTCCGGCCTTCCGCAAGGACGGTGCGATCACCGCCGGCAACGCCTCGCAGATCTCCGACGGCGCGGCCGCCGTCGTCGTCATGTCCCGGGAGAAGGCCGAGGAGCTCGGTGCCCCGATCCTCGCCGAGATCCGCGCCCACGGCTGGACGGCCGGACCCGACTCGACGCTGCAGCACCAGCCTTCGCAGGCGATCCGCAAGGCCGCCGAGGCCGAAGGTGTGGCCGCCGACTCGTTCGACCTCTACGAGATCAACGAGGCGTTCGCCGCCGTGGGGCTGGCGAGCACGAAGGACCTCGGCATCGATCCGGAGAAGGTCAACGTCAACGGCGGAGCGATCGCGCTCGGCCACCCCATCGGTGCCTCGGGCGCCCGCATCGTCCTCACCCTCGCGCTCGAACTCCAGCGCCGAGGCGGGGGCACCGGAGTCGCTGCCCTCTGCGGCGGCGGTGGGCAGGGTGATTCGCTCATCATCACCGTTCCGGAACAGGGCTGAGGCCAGGGAGCCGACGGGCTGCCGAGGTCGACGAGGAGACCCGACCGATGGGCCCGACAACGGGGGAGCGGGGCGACGTCAGTGCGACGCGCTCCGCTCCGGTCGTGCCCAGGTCGGAACTGCGGGCTGTTCCGCAGATCGTCAGCGTCGCCTGCGATGGGGAGCACGGCTTCTCCAAGCCCGTCCGGGAGTCGATCGAACTCATTGAGGGTCTCGGCGTGCGCGGCGATGCCCATGCGGGGGTGACCGTCCAGCATCGCTCGCGCCTGGAGAGGACGCCGTCTGCTCCGAATCTGCGCCAGGTCCATCTCCTCCATTCCGAACTCTTCGACGAGCTTGCCGAGGCAGGATTCGCCGTCGGCCCGGGTCAGTTGGGGGAGAACATCACGACGGCAGGCCTCGACCTTCTCGGGCTCCCTGTCGGCACTCGGCTGACGATCGGCGCCGCCGTCATCACGCTCACCGGACTGCGCAATCCGTGCGCACAGATCGACTCATGGCAGTCCGGTCTCCTGCGCCACGTCGTCTCGCGCGACGGCGAGGGTGAGGTCGTGCGGCGCGCCGGGGTGATGGGGATCGTCTCCCGCGGCGGGATCGTTCGATCAGGAGACACCATCACTGTCGGGGTGCCGACAGGGGAGCATCAGCCCTTGGCTCCGGTGTGATGACGACTCACCAGTCACGACACAACAGTAAGGAGACCCACCATGCTTCTCGCATTCTCAGTCGCCCCGAGCGGCGGCGACAGCGCTGACGGTTCGGTCCACGAGGCCGTGGCCGCGGCCGTCGAGGTCGTCCGCGACTCCGGGCTGCCCAACCGCACGACGAGCATGTTCACCGAGATCGAAGGGACCTGGGACGAGGTCTTCGACGTCGTCAAGCGGGCCACCGAGGCGGTCGCGCCCTTCGGCACTCGGATCTCACTCGTCATCAAGGCCGACATCCGACCGGGCCGGGACGGCGAGATCGAGGCGAAGGTCGACCGTCTCGAAGAGGCGATCGAAGCCCGCCGAAAGGTTTCCGACCAGTAGGCAGTGACGCGGATCGCAATCGGGTCTATCCTCGGCTTAAGGAAGAAGGAGGATGACCCATGAAGAATGGATCCGCATATTTCACCACAGCCACTGCTCTGACCATGATCGCCCTGCTCGGGTTCATGGTTGCGGGGTTCGTCCCGATCGCGGCCGAGGTCGCCTTCGGCGTCGAGGCCCTCGCGGTCTTCCTCGCGCTCACGGGTGTCGTCATCCTCGCGCTCGTCACGATCCGCAAGGCATTGGAGAAAGCCGGCAGCGACCACTGACGCCCGCCCCTTCACGCGGTCCCGCACGCCCCCGGTCTCAGACCCGGCAGGGCGAGTGCGGGGCCGCTTTCGTCTGCCCACAGCTCATCGGTTACGATGTGTGGGCCTCCGTAGCTCAGTCGGATAGAGCAACCGCCTTCTAAGCGGTAGGTCGCGGGTTCGAGCCCCGCCGGGGGCGCAGTGTGCAGGCAATTGTCCCTCGTCACGGCGTGCCTCGTGGTGCTCATCTGTGAAAACAGGGAAAGTGGATGCGTGATGACAGACAGCGGAAATGCCGTGACGCCACCGGTGGGCGGAGCACTGAGCGATATCGCGAAGAAGCTCTCCGAGACCCGGTTCACCCTGCAGACCGAGGACGCGACCGCCGGCCGTCGCCTGCTTTCGTCTCTGACCTCGGAGATGGACGACTTCATCCTCCCGCGGATCAACCGCGCCCCGGCTCCCTTCCTCATCGCCGTCGGCGGATCGACAGGGGCCGGGAAGTCGACCCTGGTCAATTCCCTCGTCGGCCGCATCGTCAGCCCGGCCGGGGTGCGTCGGCCGACGACGGCCAATCCGATCGTCATCCACAATCCCGCCGACGCCAAGCATTTCGAGGCCCAGACCTTCCTCGGCGACCTGCCGCGTAGCTCCGATCCCGAGTCGACGTCCCCGGCCCTCGTCCTCGTCCCCGACGCCGACATCGCCCCGGGCACGGCCATCCTCGACTGCCCTGACATCGACTCGATCGCCGAATCCAATCGCGACCTCGCCCGGCGCATCCTCATGTGCGCCGACCTCTGGCTGTTCGTCACCACGGCCAACCGGTACGCCGACGCCGCCCCGTGGGCCCTGCTGCGCGAGGCCGCCGACCGGAGCACCTCGGTGGCCATCGTCCTCGACCGCGTGCCCCCGGAGGCGAACCGCGAAGTCCGCCACCACCTCTCCCATCTGCTCTCCGAGGCGGGACTGGCCCAGTCGCCGATCTTCTCCGTCGCCGAGCTCCCGCTCGAGGACGGTCTCCTCCCGCACACCGCCGTCTACCCGATCCAATCGTGGATCCGCGAGGTCAGCGCCGAGGCGGACTCCCGCGCCCGCATCCGCCGCCGCACGCTGACCGGGGCCATCGGCTCCCTGCCCGGTCGGGTCGACGCCCTCGCCGAGGCGGCCGAATCCCAGGAGCGCGCACACGCCGAGCTCGCGGGGATCGTCGACGAGCGCTTCCGCGCCGCCCACGAGTCACTGGCCACCGTCGTCACCGACGGACGCATCCTCCACGGCGCCGTCAACGCCCGCTGGCAGGACTTCGTCGGCACCGGTCAGCTCTTCCGCGGCCTCGAGCCGACGATGGCCCGGATGCGCGACCGCATCTCCGCGGCGGTGACCGGCAAGCACGATGCCGCAGCCCCCCTGCACGTCGCGATCCTCCGCAGCGCGGCGATCACCCTGCGTGAGGCGGCCGTCGACGTCGTCGACGTCGTCGCCGACGACTGGCGCCGCATTCCCGCCGGTGACGCCCTCGTCGAATCCGAACCGGCGCTGCACAATCCCTCCGCGGAACTCGAGGACCGCGTCAAGGACGCCGTGAGCGGCTGGTCGAACGAGGTCAACGCGCTGGTCCGCGACATCGGGCAGGGGAAGAAGTCGAAGGCGAGGATCCTCTCCTTCGGCGTCGGCGGCGTCTGCGCCGTCCTCGAATACGCGACCTTCTGGGACCCACGGCACACCTCGTCGCACGACGCCGCCTCCCGCTCGGGCGCCGGAGTCGCGCTCAGCCTCGCCGGGACGATCTTCGGCGAAGAGGAGGCCGTCAACCTCATCGCCTCGATCCGCGACCGCTTCCTCACCGCTGCGGCCGGCATCGTCGGCGACTGCCGCATCCCATTCGACCAAGCACTACGACTGACAGCGGTTCCCACCAGGCAGTCCGGAGCACTCCGCACCGCCGGCGTCCGCCTCGAGGAGGCATTGTGAACGATTCGGCCCAGTCCGAGATCAGGCGACTCGCCGAGGGCATCCGCCATTCGCTGGCCCTCGAGGACGACAGGATCAGCGCCGAGGTGCGCGCGGACGCGGCGAGCCTGCTCGAGCGGGCCGACGATCGCCTCGACCTCGGCGAGGACTTCACCGTCGTCGCCTTCGCCGGATCGACCGGCTCGGGCAAGTCGTCCCTGTTCAACGCCGTCGCCGGCCTCGACATCGCCCGTGTGGGCGTGCGCCGTCCCACGACCTCACGGCCGACGGCCTGCGTGTGGGGCGACGGCGGTACCGAGATCCTCGACTGGCTCTCCGTGCCCCCGCGCAGTCGGACTTGGCGCGAATCCGCCCTCGACGGCGACGACCAGCGCCGCCTGCACGGACTCATCCTCCTCGACCTGCCCGACCACGACTCCACCGCCGTCGAGCACCGCGTCGAATCGGACCGCCTCGTCGGCCTCGTCGACGTCGTCTTCTGGGTCGTCGACCCGCAGAAGTACGCGGACTTCTCCCTCCATTCGGAGTATCTGACGAAACTGGCGGAGAACAGCGCGAACATGGTCGTCGTCCTCAACCAGGTCGACAAGCTCAGCCTCGAGGAGCAGAAGGCCGCCGCCGCGCACCTGCGTCAGCTGCTCAACGAGGACGGACTCACCGACACCGCGGTGCGCCTGTCCTCCGCGGTGACGCGCGAGGGGATCCCGGAGATCCGCTCGATCCTCGCCGACACCCTCGATTCCAAGCAGGCCGCCGCCGAACGCCTGCTCTCGGACATGCAGGCGATGGCGCGTCGCATCCGCGGCGAACTCGGTGAACCGGTCGCCACCCCCGATGAGCTGCCCGGCGCCGCGCACCTGATGCAGACGATGTCGGAGGCCGCCGGCGTCGAGGCGGTCGCGCAGACCGTCCACGACGACTACATCCGCCGCGCCTACCGGCGCACCGGCTATCCGCTGCTCGCCTGGATGCAGCGCAACGCCCCGGACCCCCTCGGCGCCAAGCACGGGGACAACCGCGACGAGCTCGTCCGCGCCTCGGTGCCGGCGACGAGCAAGACGCAGAGCTCCCAGGTCCGGCTCATGGCCCACGACCTCATCACGGAGTCCGTCTCGACCCTGCCCAGGCCTTGGCAGGCCGCGGCCGCCGAGGCGGAGCGGACGAGCACGAATCAGCTCGCCGACACCCTCGACTCGGCCGTCACGGCTGTGGATATCGAACGCCGAACCCCCGGCTGGTGGTCGCTTGCGAACGTCCTCCAGGTCATCTTCTTCCTCGCCACGATCATCGGGGCGCTCGGGCTCATCGTCGTCGCCGCCCTTGAACTCGCCGCCCCGGGTGCGATGCCGTGGTGGACGTGGGCGGTGACGATCGGCGTCCTCGTCCTCGGCATCCTCGGGTCGGTCATCACCTCGGTGAGCGCCCGAAACGCGCGGAACAAGGGCGCGAACGAGGCCGCCGCGGCCGTCGACGCCGACCTGCGATCGGCGGTGGCGCATGCGGCGCAGAGTTCGTACCTGCAGCCGGTCAACGCGGTCATCGCCACGCACCGCGACGCGTATCAGCGCCTCGCCTGAGACTCATCCTCACAGGCCCGCTCACTCGTGTGCTCCGGCCCTGTGGACGCATAACCGCCGTCCACAGGGCCTTTTCGCACCCTCGACAGCTCTGCGTCGACCGCGCTGTGCTGGAGGGACCCCTGGCGGGCGCGACCAGACGGTTCCCGCCGCCCCAGAGCAGAGCGAGGAATGAGCAATGTCGAACATCCCCATCACCGTGTGCGGCACAGTCGCAACCGTCCCACAGCCCCGGACCCTGCCGACCGGACGCCCATGCGCGTCGTTCCGGCTCGCCGTCAACCACTGGCGGGTGGACAAGCAGACCGGTGAGTTCGTCACCGACACGACCTCGTGGTTCGGTATCGACTGCTACGGGCAGCTGGCGAGCAACGTCGGCTCCTCGGTCAGCCTCGGCATGAACGTCGTCGTCCAGGGCCACCTGCGCATCCGCAGATGGGAGTCCGGGGAGCGCTCGGGCATCGCACCGACGATCATCGCCGACCACCTCGGTCCCGACCTCAAGTACGGCACCGCGCACTACGTCAAGGTGCCGGGACCGAACGCGGCGAAGCCGTCGTCCGCTCCCCAGGCCGGTGAGGCCTCATCGTCGGGCTGGGGTGGGATCGCCGACGATCCGGCCGCACGCGTCGGTGCGGGCCCGTTCGGAGCGGACGGAGGCGATGCGGGGACGTTCGAGACGACAGAAGGGGTGTCGGTCGCCGCGGCCACCGTCTCTCCGGGCTTCAGCACCGACGCAGAGTCAAGCGGTTACGTCGACGGTGACGCGGATGTCGACGACCGCGACGATCAGGACTCCGTGGCAGACGGCGGATTCGGCGAGGACGATGGTCGCAGCGGCGACGATGATGGCCGTGCCGACGATCGCGGCGAGTTCTCCGCCACCGGAGCCGGCGGCCCTGACGTCGACGACGATGGGGAGGAGTCCGACGACGGCATCGCGGGCGCGACGGTCGCCGCTGCCGCCCCGTTCTGATCCCTGTGAACGGATGCATCAGTCGTGGCGACCCGCACGATGAGGCGGGCGACCCGGACGAGGAGGCTGATCGGCTAGAGTGGTGTCGTTCGTGTTCGTCCTCACCGAGGTGATCCATGCGTCTCGCTCCCCTCCTGGGTGTCGCAGCCCTCTCCTTTGCCCTGTCGGGATGCTCCCTGCTCGGATTGGACGACGACGCCGGACCGGCGCCGAAGAAGTCGCAGGAGAAGCCCGCGGCTGAGGTCGACAAGGTCCTCAAGGCCGTCGAACCGCTCACCGGCGACGAGGATAAGATTCCGTCGACGAAGAAGTTCTTCGACACGATGATCGATGCCGGCTACAAGCCCGATCAGCTCGAAGCCACCCTCGACGCCTCTCCCTTGGGCAACGAAGTCCCCTCGAAGGTGTTCGGGGTGAAGACGAAGAAGGGCTGCGTGGTCGGAGAGATCCGCAAGGGCAAGGCCACCGCCGAGCTCATGCCGCCCACCGAGTCGACCGGCGCGTGCCTGCTCGGCGACGTCGACCGACCCGAAGGCGTCGACGCCCCCAAGGGGGAGAAGCGCGACGAGGACGGCGACTCCAACGGTGCCGGACACATGCCGGGTGAGAACATCACCGGCGACGACGCAGAGACCCCGAGCCCGGGTTCCTCCGACGGCTCGTCGTCCTCGGGCGGATCGTCCTCCGGCGGTGGAGGGTCTTCCTCTGGCGGTTCGTCCTCCTCGGGTGGATCCTCGTCGTCGGGAGGGTCGTCCGACGGCTCCTCGGACGGCGATTCGCCGTCGCTCGGCGGGGGCTAGATCGATTGGCACATGGGGTGCCCAACCGATAATCTGGGGCCACTATGGCCGAATTCATTTACACCATGCACAAGGCGCGCAAAGCGCACGGTGACAAAGTCATTCTCGACGACGTGTCGATGTCCTTCTACCCCGGGGCGAAGATCGGCATGGTCGGCCCCAACGGCGCCGGCAAGTCGACGATCCTCAAGATCATGGCCGGCCTCGAACAGCCGTCGAACGGCGAAGCCCGGCTGAGCCCCGGATACACCGTCGGCATCCTCATGCAGGAGCCGCCGCTCAATGAGAACAAGACCGTGCTCGGCAACGTCGAAGAGGGCGTGGCCGAGATCAAGGCGAAGCTCGACCGGTACAACGAGATCTCCGAGGAGATGGCGAATCCGGACGCGGACTTCGACGCCCTGATGGAGGAGATGGGCAAGCTCCAGGAAGCCATCGACGCCGCCGACGCGTGGGACCTCGACTCCCAGCTCGAACAGGCCATGGACGCCCTGCGCTGCCCGCCGCCCGACGCCGACGTCAGCGTCCTCTCCGGTGGTGAGCGCCGCCGGGTGGCCCTGTGCAAGCTCCTCCTCGAGAAGCCCGACCTGCTCCTCCTCGACGAGCCGACGAACCACCTCGACGCCGAATCCGTGCTCTGGCTCGAGCAGCACCTCAAGTCCTACCCCGGCGCCGTCATCGCCATCACCCACGACCGGTACTTCCTCGACCACGTCGCCGAATGGATCGCCGAGGTCGACCGGGGACACCTCTACCCGTACGAGGGCAACTACTCCACCTACCTGGAGAAGAAGCAGGAGCGCCTCCAGGTCCAGGGCAAGAAGGACGCGAAGCTCGCCAAGCGCCTCAAGGACGAACTCGAATGGGTGCGCTCGAACCCGAAGGCCAAGCAGACGAAGTCGAAGGCCCGACTCGCCCGCTACGAGGAGATGGCTGCGGAGGCCGAGAAGACCCGCAAGCTCGATTTCGAAGAGATCCAGATCCCGGCCGGCCCCCGCCTCGGCGACATCGTCATCGAAGCCAAGGACCTCGAGAAGGGCTTCGATGGGCGTCTGCTCATCGACGGTCTGAGCTTCTCGCTGCCGCGCAACGGCATCGTCGGCGTCATCGGACCCAACGGCGTGGGCAAGTCGACGCTGTTCAAGACGATCGTCGGACTCGAAGGTCTCGACGGGGGAGACCTCAAGGTCGGCGAGACCGTGAAGATCTCCTACGTCGACCAGTCGCGCGGCGGCATCGACCCCGACAAGACCCTGTGGGAGGTCGTCTCCGACGGACTCGACTTCATCCAGGTCGGCGCCGTCGAGATGCCTTCGCGCGCCTACGTCTCCGCGTTCGGGTTCAAGGGACCCGATCAGCAGAAGAAGGCCGGCGTCCTCTCCGGCGGTGAGCGCAACCGCCTCAACCTCGCGCTCACCCTCAAGCAGGGCGGCAACCTCCTCCTGCTCGACGAGCCGACGAACGACCTCGACGTCGAGACCCTGAGCTCGCTCGAGAACGCCCTGCTCGAATTCCCCGGCTGCGCCGTGGTCGTCTCCCACGACCGCTGGTTCCTCGACCGGGTCGCCACCCACATCCTCGCGTGGGAGGGCACCGAGGAGAACCCGGCTCAGTGGTACTGGTTCGAGGGCAACTTCGAAGCCTACGAGAAGAACAAGATCGACCGCCTCGGCGAGGAAGCGGCGCGCCCCCACCGGGTCACGCACCGCCGCCTCACCCGCGACTGAACGTCAGCCGCGCCAGCACGAACGTCGGGCCCCAGCGACTGCGCTGGGGCCCGACGTCGTTCGCGCGGTCGACGTCTGCCGACCGCATAGCCTCGGCCGGTGGCAGAGTTGCGTGAGCGGAAGGCGGGGTTGGCTTAGGGGGGGAGGCGGAGCCGCCTCAGCGGGCGAAGGAGTCGAAGACCTTCCGCCACAGGCGGTGGAGGAGCCGGAGCACCCAGCGCACCGCGATCGTGCCGAGGACGCCGATGACGAGAGCGAGGGCGACGATGACGCCCAAGTGGAGGTCCGTCCCATTGCGCAGCCGGAGCAGAGCGATCGACGTGATCACGAGGCAGAGGGCGACGTTGACGAGGCGGCTGAGGATCGAGGAGAGGATCTCGATCATCGCGGTCTTCTCATCGCTCACGGCATGTCCTTGACCCGGACCATGCCCTCCTGGGCGACCGTGGCGAGAAGCGCCCCGTCGCGGGAGAAGATGCGGCCGTAGCCGAGTCCGCGCCCACCCCTGGCCGCAGGGGACTCCTGGACGTAGAGCATCCAGTCGTCGACGTGGACCCGCCGGTGCCACCACATCGCGTGATCGAGGCTGGCGACCCGCAGACCGGGAGAGCCCCATGAGAGGCCGTGCCGGCGGAGCACGGGTTCGAGGAGGTTGAAGTCGCTCGCGTACGCCAGTGCCGCGGCGTTGAGCACGGGATCGTCGCCGAAGTGGGCGCTGGCCCGGAACCAGATGTGCTGTTCGGGCAGCTCGGTGTCGATCGTCGTGCCCGGCACGCCGAAGGGCTCGACCGGGCGGATGTCGAAGGGGCGTCGGTTGAGCCACTCGGTGACCTGGACGGTATCGACGGCGGCGAGGAGCTCACGGAGGTCGGGGGAGTCCTCGGGGCCGGGAATGCCGGTGGGCATCGACTCCGAATGCTCGAAGCCCGGCTGCTCCTCCTGGAACGAGGCGATGAGCGAGAGGATCGGAGCGTCCTTCTGATACGCATGGACCCGTCGGGCGGAGAACGAGCGTCCGTCTCGGAGGCGCTCGACGCCGAACTCGATCGGTTCGGCGACGTCGCCGGCCCGGAGGAAGTATCCGTGGAGGGAATGGATGAGCCGGTCCTCGGGCAGGGTCGCCGAGGCCGCGACGATGCACTGGGCGAGGACCTGTCCGCCGAAGACCCTGCCGTCGGGCTTGTACTGGCTCGGGCCGACGAAGAGATCGGACTCCCGGGGACCGGCCTCCGACTCCAGTCTCCGCAGGGTGAGGAGTTCGTGCAGACGCGCGACGTTCGCCTCGGCGGATGACGGTTCGGTTTCGCTCACAGGGGCCTCCGGGGACGGGGTCGGGTGTCGTCTCCCGATCCTATCGCGGTCTTCGTCACGGGTGCGGAGATGGCATCATGGACACATGCGCAACGGCCCCACGAACCCCCTTCTCACCGACTTCACCCGAGTGCTCCTCGAACTGAGATGGGGTGACATGGACGCGTACGGGCACGTCAACAACGTCACCCAGATGCAGCTGCTCGAAGAGGCGCGCGTGCGTGCCCTGGGTTCGCCGACGCAGAGCCGCGACGCCGTGGCCGTCCCCGGTGCCCATGGTGCCGCCGAGGTGGTCTCGGGACTGCCGATGCCTGTGGTCTTCGGCGCCGCCTCGGCGACCACCGAGCTGCTCGTCGCCTCACACCTGGTCGAATATCGCAGCCCCATCGCCTACCGTCCCGGTCCCATCGCCGTCGACCTCGTCGTCAGCGAGGTGAAGCCCGCCTCGGTGACGATCGGCTACGTCGTCTGCGAACCCGACGGCTCACGGGTCTACACCGTCGCCGAGACCGTCATCGCCTTCGTCGACACCACCACCGGTCGACCCCGCCGCCTCACCGAGGAGGAGACCACCGGGCTCACCGAGGTCGTCCGGGAGCCCGTGCGCCTGCGGAGCCGCCGATGACGACCCTGGAGATCGCCGACGAGAAGGCGATGCGCGACCTCACCGCGTTCACTTCGCTGGCCCACCGGCTCGACCGGGACGGGGCGATGCGGCTGCAGGTCGTCTCGAACGTCCTCGTCCTCACCGTCGCCCCGCTGTACCCGCACGGCATCGGGGATTCCACGCCGCTCGTGCTGGCGATGCGCATGCAGCGGCTCGAACGTCCCGAACTCGACGGCCTCGACGAGGTCGTGCCGCTTTCAGCGCTGACCGACCGCTTCGCGCGGTCAGAGAACGGCAGCACCCTGCCGCTGCCGCCGACGACCGCACTCGTGTCCTGGGCGGGCATCGCCCCGCCGCGCGGTCCGTGGGAGCGCACCGACACGGTCGATGCCGGGCTGCTGCGCTCGACCGCCGAGGCGGGCATCGCTGAGGTGGGTGCGGGCACTCCCGACGGAGCGGGCTCGCATGCGGTCAAGGCGCTGCGGGCACGCGTGTGGTCGCGTCCCGTCGAAGCGACCGGCGGCACGCCGATTCCGAGCGGGCTCGCGTTCGCCGCCGACGGTCTGCGGTTCCTGCCGTCAGGTTCAGGCACCGAGGCGGCCGGTGGCTCAGGCACCGTGGCGGCCAGCAGGGGAGACTCCGGCTCCGAGGTCGCGGTGATGGAGAGCGCGGGGTGGCTGCGCCTGGTCACCCCCGGCGGTCATCTGCTCACCCGCCGCGCGGGCTGAGGCGCGTATTTCAGGCGTTCGCTGAGGCCCTCATTCCAGGCGTTCGGCGAAGCACACACTCCAGGAGCCGTCCGGGGCCCGCACCGACGCGCCCGCTGAAGCCCGCAGTCCAAGCGTCGGCTAAGCTCCCGCTCCGTGCACCGACACGCGAGGCCGGACTCCGATCCTGCGCTTCGCGCTTCAGGCACCGGTGCTGTTCGTGTTGACCATCGCCGTGGCCGCACGCTGGAAGTAGTCCCAGAAGAGCTCGTCGTAGAGCGGGGGCAGGGCGACGTCGTCGAGGGCGGCGCGCATGCTCTTCAGCCAGCGGTCCCGGGCGTCGAAGTCGACGGGGAACGGGAAGTGGCGCATCCGCAGCCGCGGGTGCCCGCGCTCTGCCTGATACGTCGTGGGACCGCCGAAGTACTGTTCGAGGAACATCTGCAGCCGGTGCTTGGCGCCGGTGAGCTCATGGCCCTCGGGGTACATCGCGATGAGCACCTCGTCGGCGGCGACGTGCTCGTAGAAGACGTCGACGAGCCGGGTGAACGTGGGATGGCCGCCGACGGCCGCGAAGATCGTCTCCGTGCTCGATTGCTCGCTCATCGTCCGCTTCCCGTCTTCGGTCCTTTGTATCCAGTCGCCCCGCCGGAGCTGTTCGCCCCGCCCGTGTTCCCGTTCGTCCCCGTGCCGCCCGCAGGCCGGCCCGCACTGGAACCGGATGCACCGGTGCCCGATGCACCTACACCCGCTGTAGCACCCGCACTCGCCGACGCACCGGATGCCTCGTTCGCCTCGCGTTCGTCCGCACCCTCAGCGGATTCGCGCTGAGCCCGCTTCTCGTGCTCGTCGGCGTCGGTGACCGAGTCGTCCATCGACTTGATCCGCACCGCCTCGCTGGGATCGGGCAGGGTCCGGAACACCGTCTCCTGGGTGATCGGGATGTGGATCCCGCGGCTGTCCATCTGACGTTTGAGCTCGGCCCGGAAGGCGCGCGCGACCTTCCACTGCTGGTTCGGCTTCGTCTTGAGCACGGTGCGGATGACCTGCGACTGTGCGGAGAGGGATTCGACACCCCAGATCTCCGGCGGTTCGAGGATCGCATCGGCGATCTCCGGGTCCTTCTCGATCGCCTTCGTCGTGTCGTCGATGACGGTCGAGTACGTCGCCACCGAGGTGTTGTAGGCGACGGGGATGTCGAGGACGGCCCTCGCCCAGCCCTGGGACTGGTTGCCGACGCGGAGGATCTCACCGTTGCGCACGTGCCACAGGGTGCCGTCGAGCCCGCGGACCTGGGTCGTGCGCAGTCCCACATCCTCGACGACGCCGATCGCCTCACCGAGGTCGACGGAATCGCCGATGCCGTACTGGTCCTCGATGACCATGAAGAACCCGGACAGGTAATCCTTGACGAGCGCCTGCGCGCCGAAGCCGATCGCGACACCGGCGATACCGGCCGAGGCGAGGATCGGGCCGACGTTGAAGTTGAGTTCGCTGAGCACGATGAGTCCGGCGACGATGGCGATGACGATCGAGGTCACCGAGGACAGCATCCGCCCCACCGTCTGCGCCCGCTGTGCGCGCCGCTCCCTGATCGTCGCCTGATCGATGCCGGTGAGCTGCGACTCCATCGCCGAGGTGGAGAAGCGCGAGCTCGCCTTCGACGAATCGACGGTGCCCTTAGCCACGCTCGCGGCGAAGCGCCGGATGACGATGCGCATGAGGAAGTTGATCAGCAGGGCGCCGACGATGATGATCGTCACCCGCAGCGGGACGTCGAGGAGGAACGACCAGTCGATCTGGGCGGCGGAGAGCAGGGTGGTCTGCAGTGATTCAGCTGTCATGATGCCAACGACCCTATCGGCTGTTCTTGGACGGGTCCTCAACGTCGCTGGACGTCCGCTGAGCCGCCAGCGCGCGCTCGGCGTCGGCGAGGTTCTCCCGCATCAGCCGGGTCAGCCCCTTCGGTGCCGCCGGATGCTGCTCCAGCCAGGTCCGGGCTGCCTCGACGGCCTTCGCACTCGCCGGCGGGAAGAGGCGCAGGGTCATCGTCTGCGCCATCTCCAGCGTCCGCGTCTCCCACCACCCGGAGATGCGCTGGAAGTACTCCGAGGCGAAGTCCGTCAGCGGCGCCTGCGCGGGAATGAGCTCACCGTCACCGGTCTGCAGTCCCATCCCGAAACCGGTGGCCAGTGCCCCGAGCTCCGAGTTCGGCATGTCGATCTGCTCGATCATCGCCGTGAATGCCTGGGACTTCGCCGCCGAGGTGGTCCGCGCGGCCCGAGCGGTCGCGGCCTGCCGCTGACCTGTGGCGCTGGGATCGTCGGCGGCCATGTCCGCGATCGCGGACTCGTCGATCGCGTCGTGGTTGGACAGGGCGATGAGCAGCTCCCACCTTAAGTCGGTGTCGATCGTGATGCCCCCGACCTCCTCGGCGTCGACCCATTCCCTCAGAGTCGCGATCTGCTCCGGGGACTGCGCATGCCGGATGATGCCGCGGAAGAACTGGAACGCCTGGTCGGTGCCGGCCGGGGCCTGGGCGAAGAGCTCGCCGAGGCGGTCGGCGATGCGGGTGTGCGCGGCAGCCCTGGCCGCAGGCGGAAGGTAGGCGCCGACGGCGGTGTCGAGTTGGCGCATCTGCGTGAGCAGACCCGAGGAGTGGGTGATCGCCAGGAGATGGTCGAGCAGGGTGTCGATGTAGTCCTGGGCGGGCACCTCGCCGTCGCGCACACTGTCCCACAGGGTCGAGAGCACGAGGAGCTGGGTGAGCGAGTCGTCGAAGTCCGAGAGCCGGGCGGCCGCGGTCGCCATGCTCGCCGGATCGAAGCGGACCTTCGCGTACGTGAGGTCGGCGTCGTTGACGACGATGACCGCGGGCACCGGCAGGCCCACGGCCTCCGGCACATCCGCCTCGGCGGAGTCGAGGTCGAGTGAGAAGGAATGGGTGCGCACGAGCCGGCCGTCGGCATTCTCGGAGTAGAACCCGATCGCCAGGCGGTGCGAGCGCAGGGACGGCACGGGCTGGCCGTCGATCACCCACGGCTTCTGCGTCACCCGCAGCCGCTGGACCACCTCGGCGGGGGAGTCCGGTGCGGTCGCGGTCTCCACCGCGGCCTCGATGAGGTTGACCCCGGACTCCTCGAGCCAGAGCTTCGACCATGCGGCGAGGTCGCGTCCGCTCGTGGCCTCGAGTTCGGTGAGCAGATCATCGAGTTCCGTGTTCGACCATGCGTGCTTCTCGAAGTACTGGGAGAGCCCGGCGAAGAATTCGGCCCGACCCACCCAGGCGACGAGCTGCTTGAGCACCGAGGCGCCCTTGGCGTAGGTGATGCCGTCGAAGTTGACCTCGACATCGGCGAGATCCTCGATGGGGGCGACGATGGGGTGGGTGCTCGGCAGCTGGTCCTGGCGGTAGGCCCACGACTTCTCGATCGTCGCGAACGTCGTCCACGCGTCGGAGTACTTCGTCGCCTCCGCCGTCGCCAGGGTCGACATGAATTCGGCGAAGGACTCATTGAGCCACAGGTCGTTCCACCAGCGCATCGTTACGAGGTCCCCGAACCACATGTGGGCGAGTTCGTGGAGGACGGTGACCGTGCGCCGCTCGACGAGGGCCTCGGTGGGGCGGGAGCGGAAGATGTAGTTCTCGAGGATCGTCACCGCCCCGGCGTTCTCCATGGCCCCGGCGTTGAAGTCGGGGACGAAGAGCTGATCGTACTTCTCGAACGGGTAGGGCACGCCGAACTCGCGTTCGAAGAACTCGAAGCCCGCCCGGGTGATCGCGAAGAGGTTCTCCGCATCGAGGTGCTCGAAGAGCGACTGCCGGCAGTAGAGGCCCAACGGCACCGGCTGTCCGTCGGAGGAGACGAGCTCGGAGTGGACGCTGCGGTAGGGTCCGGCGACGATCGCGGTGATGTAGGACGAGATCGGGGTGGTCGGGGCGAACTGCCACACGGCGAGCCCTGCAGTCTCCTCCTCGTCGAGGTCGGCGAAGGTCTCGCTCGCATCGCCCGGGGTGGGCGTCGGCGAGTTCGACACGACCGTCCAATGCTCGGGGGCGATGACGGTGAAGGAGAACGGCGCCTTGAGGTCGGGCTGTTCGAAGACCGGGAAGACGCGCCGGGCATCGGGCACCTCGAACTGCGAATAGAGGTAGACCTCGTCGTCGATCGGGTCGACGAAGCGGTGCAGGCCCTCACCCGTGTTCATGTAGAAGAAGTGGGCGTCGACGACGAGTTCGTTCTCCGCCGCCAGCCCCGCCAGGGTGATGCGGGAGGGGGCCACCACCTCGGCGATCTCGAGGTCGATGCCGTTGAGCTGGACGCGTTCGACGCTGGCGGTGATCGCATCGATGAAGGTCTCGGCACCCGGATCGGCGGTGAACCGGATCCGGGAGCGGACCCGGAAGCTCTCACCGGTCCCGGTGAGGACGAGGGTGTGCTCGTAGCTGGTGACGTGGATATGGGACGCACGCGTTCTGGCTTCTTCGCGAGTGAGGTTGTACTGGGGCACTGTCTGGCGACCTCCGCATCGGGACCGGGTGTGTTCGTCGTCATTCTGTCATGAACCCTTCCCACCCATCGGTCCACTCGGTGGGGCACGCGGGAAGTTGGTAGATTGGCCTCGGAGATCGCGGTGGCGCATCGCCGCGCAGACCTGACGAGGAGTGAGCATGAGCAGAGAGACCCTTGACCTGTGGTTCGACACGGCGTGCCCGTGGGCGTGGATGACCTCCCGCTGGGGGCTCGAGGTCGCGAAGGTCCGTGACGTCGACGTCCGCTTCCACCCGATGAGCCTCAACATCCTCAACCGCGGCCGTGAGCTGCCCGAGGACTACCGCGAACTCATCGACCGCACGCTCGGACCCATGCGCGTGGTCACCGCGGCGATCGCCCAGCACGGCGAGGAGATCGCCGAACCCCTCTACACCGCGATCGGCACCCGCATCCACCCGGGCGGGGAGAAGGACTTCGACAAGGCCGTCGCCGAGGCGCTCGCTGAGCTCGAGCTGCCCGCCGAGCTCATCGAGTACGCCGAGAAGGACGACTACGACGAGGCGCTGCAGAAGTCCCACGACGAGGCCATGGCCCTCGTCGGCGACGACGTCGGCACCCCGATCTGCCAGGTCGCGGGCACCGCGTTCTTCGGCCCCGTCGTCACCCCCGCCCCGAAGGGCGAAGACGCCGGACGCCTCTTCGACGGCGTCCTCGCGGTCGCCTCGACCCCGGGCTTCTTCGAACTCAAGCGCACCCGCGACCAGGGGCCGATCTTCGACTGACCGGCACCTCGGCGCTGCCCACGGCACCGGCGTCCTCCCGGCGCCGCCTCCCGCACCGACTGCACTGACTCATCCCGGCCCGCGACGGCGACCGGGGACGAAAGGAACACGATGAAGGTCCACCTCGGCACCGACCACGCAGGCTTCGAGTTCAAAGAGGTCCTCAAGACCCACCTCGGCGATGAGGGCTACGAGGTCATCGACCACGGCGCCCTCGAATACGACGCCCTCGACGACTATCCCGCCTTCTGCATCGCCGCCGCCCAGGCCGTCGTCGACGACCGTGCGGCCGGCCTCGACTCGCTCGGCGTCGTCATCGGCGGCTCCGGCAACGGCGAGCAGATGGCCGCGAACCTCGTCACCGGCGCCCGTGCGGCCCTGGCCTGGAACCCGGAGATCGCGAAGCTCGCCCGGGAGCACAACGACGCCCAGATCGTCGCCGTCGGTGCCCGACAGCATCCGGAGGCCGAGGCGCTCGCGATCGTCGACGCATTCCTCACGACCCCGTTCTCCGGCGACGACCGCCACTCTCGGCGGATCGGCATCATGGCCGCCTACGAGTCCGAGGGACAGGCGGGACTGTGAGCGAGCCGACCGCGCCCGCTGGGGGAATCCGGCGATGAGGATCCGGGGCGCGGTCCTGCGCGAGATGGGACGTCAGCGGCCGTACGCGGACTCCCGTCCGCTGACGATCGAGGACCTCGACCTCGATGCGCCGGGCCCCGGTGAGGTCCTCATCCGGCTCACTGCGGCCGGCGTGTGCCATTCCGACCTCTCCGTCGTCGACGGCAACCGGCCGAGGCCCCTGCCGATGCTCCTCGGCCACGAGGGCGCCGGCATCGTCGAGGCCCTCGGCGAGGGCGTCGACGATCTGCGCCTCGGCGAGCAGGTCGTCACCGTGTTCCTCCCGCGCTGCGGGGTGTGCCGGAACTGCCTCACCGACGGCAAGCTGCCGTGCATTCCCGGCAGTGCGACGAACTCCGCCGGCACCCTGCCCTTCGACGGGCACCGGGTGCGGCTGCACGACGATTCCGGCGCCGAGGTGCTCCACCACCTCGGCGCGTCCGTGTTCGCCACCTACGCCGTGGTCAACCGTGCCTCGGTCGTTCCGGTCGGCGACGATGTGCCGCCCGGAATCGCCGCGGTGCTCGGCTGCGCGGTCCTCACCGGCGGCGGTGCCGTCCTCAACGCAGGCGCGCCGGGACCCGAGGACGAAGTGATGATCGTCGGCCTCGGGGGCGTCGGCATGGCCGCGCTCATCACTGCCCTGTCGGTCGAGACCGCCGGGGTCATCGGGGTCGACGCGAATCCGGACAAGCTCGCCTTCGCGGAGGAGCTCGGCGCGATCGAGACGTACACCCCGGAGGAGCTGGGGGAGCGGCGGGCCCCGATCGTCATCGAATGCGTCGGGCACCCGCGGGCCTTCGAGACCGCATTCACAGCGACCGCCGTCGGCGGGACGACTGTCACCGTGGGGCTGCCGTCGCCGGAGGCTCGGACCTCCATCGCGCCCGTGACCCTGACCGCCGAGGCGCGCACGGTCATCGGGTCCTACCTCGGTTCTGCCGTGCCGAGTCGCGACATCCCCGTCTACGCGCAGGCCTGGCGCGAGGGTCGGCTGCCCGTCGAGGTGCTCATCTCCGACACGGTGGGCTTGGACGACATCAATGCGGCCTTCGACGCTCTCGCCGAGGGGCGCGTCATCCGACAGGTCATCGACTTCACCCGCTGAGGCACGACCTCACCGGCTGAGGAACGTTCCTGCACCTCGGCTCAGTCGGGCATGGGGATCCGGAGGATCCTGTCGTCCCCGGCCGCCGGGCTGCCGCGACCGTCGGTGTTGTTCGTCAGCATCCACAGCTGACCGTCCGGGGTCGTGACGACATCGCGGAGGCGGCCGTACTCGCCCTGGTAGAACGTCCGCGACTGGGAGAGATCGGTCGTCGGAACCTCACGGAGCACCTGCCCGCGGAGGTTGGCGATGAGGATCGACTCGCCGAGGACGGTCAGTCCGCTCGGACTTGCCTCGTCCGTGCGCCACTGCTGGACGGGGTCGACGTAGTCCGAGCCCTCCCCGGGTTCGGCCATGCCCTCGACCTCGGGCCACCCGTAGTTGCCGCCGGGTTCGATGACGTTGAGCTCGTCCCATGCGTTCTGCCCGAACTCGCTCGCATACATCCGACCCGAGGAATCCCAGCCGATGCCTTGCGGGTTCCGATGCCCGAAGGTGTAGACGTAGGAGCCGGGGAACGGATTGTCCGCGGGCACGGAACCGTCGGGGTCGAGGCGGAGGATCTTGCCGGAGAGCGCCTGCCGGTTCTGCGCGGATTCGCGGTCTCCGGCGTCGCCGGCGGTCGCATAGAGGCGGCCGTCGGGTCCGAAGGCGATGCGCCCGCCGTTGTGGGTTCCCGCCTTGGGGATGCCGTCGAGGAGCACCTCGGGGTCGCCGAGGCTGTACGACCCGGGCCCGCCGGTGAGGGGGAAGCGGACGATCCGGTTGTCCTGTGCGGCCGTGAAGTAGGTGTAGAGGAAGTCATCGGCGACGGCGAGGCCGAGCAGACCTCCTTCGCCCGCCGGCGTCACGCCCGGCACGGTCCCGACCTCTCTGGTCTGCGCGGGGCGGGTGGTGGAGAGTTCGAGGATCCGACCCGAATCGCGTTCGCTCACCAGCGCGACATCTCCGGCGAAGGCGATCGACCAGGGTGCGGCCAGGTTGTCGACGACGGTCTCCGGGGCGCTGATGTCCGGGGGAGTCCCTTCCGCTGAGGGGTCGGACGACGCTGCCGCCGCGGAGCTCGAGGCAGGGGAGGTCGGCGCGGTTGTGGGGGCAGGGGACGAGCACGCGGCGAGAGCCAGGCTGACCCCGGCGAGGAGGGCGGTCGTCCGTCGTGGATTCGGTCGGCGCTGCGGGTTCACTGGAGGATGCGTGCACGACATCTCGGGTCCTTTCCCGTCGGGACACCATTGTCACCGAAGACCGCCCGCAGGCGCGAGAGCCGTCCGGACCATACGGTCCGGACGGCTCTCGATCGTCGGGATGACAGGATTTGAACCTGCGACCCTCTGTTCCCAAAACAGATGCGCTACCAAGCTGCGCCACATCCCGCGACGGACTCAATCTAACCACACCCGCGCGTCGGCGCCCAACGAGGAGGACCGGGCGTGAGACACGTCACGAAAGCTCGATTTGTCCGCTCCTGCGGACCTCGGCTATAGTCATATTCGCAACACGGGGATGTAGCTCAATGGTAGAGCCTCAGTCTTCCAAACTGATGGTGCGGGTTCGATTCCCGTCATCCCCTCCACCGGCCGGTCGGACCTCAGGGTCCGGCCGGTTTCTGCATTCACCGGGTGCGAATCCACCCCGCACCTGTGCCCGCCTCGGCGACGGACCTGCATCGCTGTCAGCCCGGCTCGGACTCGGGCGGCTGAGCGCCTCGGCGGGTTTCGTGTTTTGGACCCGGTGTCAAGTAGGATGGGTGACTGCATCTTGCGGACATGGCCCATGTCCGCAGCCTCACCGGTCCCATGACCCTGCAGGGTCATGCCGACCCCGAGCATGACTGTCGATTCTGAAAGGTCACACTGTGAAGAGCTCCGTCGAGCAACTCGACCCCACCCGGGTCAAGATCAGCGTGGAAGTCCCTTACGCCGAACTCAAGCCGAGCGTCGACGAGGCCTACAAGACCATCGCTGGCCAGGTCACCGTTCCCGGCTTCCGCCAGGGCAAGATCCCGGCTCGCATCATCGACCAGCGCATCGGCCGCCCGACGGTGATCCAGGAAGCCATCAACAACGGACTCGACGCCTTCTACCGTGACGCGGTCGAGGCGAACGACCTCAAGCCCCTCGGCCAGCCCGAGGTCGAGATCTCCGAGGTCCCCGGCCTCGACGGCACCGAGGACGGCGACCTCGTCTTCACCGTCGACGTCGACGTGCGCCCCGAGATCACCCTGCCCGCCTACGACTCGATCACCGTCGAGGTCGACCCCATCGAGGTCACCGACGCCGACGTCGAGGCTGAGCTCGAGCAGCTGCGCTCCCGCTTCGGCACCCTCACCGCTGTCGACCGTCCGGCTGCGAAGGACGACTTCGTCACCCTCGATCTCGTTGCGAAGATCGACGACGAGGAGATCGATCAGGCCTCCGACATCTCCTACCAGGTCGGCGCAGGCACCATGCTCGAGGGCATGGACGAAGCGCTCGAAGGACTCTCGGCCGATGAGTCGACGACCTTCTCCACGACCTTCGCCGGCGGCGAGCACGAAGGCGAGTCCGGCAGTGTGACCGTGACGCTCAAGGCCGTCAAGGAGCGCGAGCTCCCCGAGGCCGACGACGACTTCGCGCAGCTGGCCAGCGAGTTCGACACCATCGACGAACTCCGTGAGGACCTCAAGGTCCAGGCCGGCAAGCAGAAGGAGTTCGCGCAGGGCGCCGAGGCCCGCGACAAGGTCCTCGAAGCCATCATCGCCGCCGTCGACGTGCCGGTTCCCGGCAAGATCGTCGCCGACGAGGTCGAGCGCCACCTCGAATCCGAGGACCGTGTCGACGACGACGAGCACCGCAAGGAGGTCACCGAGGAGACCGAGCGCAACCTGCGCACGCAGTTCGTCCTCGATGCGATCGCCGAAGCCGAGGACGTCGAGGTCACCCAGCCCGAGCTCATCGAGTACCTCATCTCCGCCTCGCAGCAGTACGGGATGAACCCGAACGAGTTCGCGCAGATGCTCGACAACTCCGGTCAGGTCAACGCCCTCGTCGGCGAGGTCTCCCGCCGCAAGGCCCTCGCCGCCGCGCTGGCCGGCGCGATCGTCAAGGACACCGACGGCAACGTCGTCGACATGGAGGAGTTCACCACTCCCGCCGGTGACGAAACCGCAGCCGACGATGCTGACGACGTCGAGGTCGAGGAGACCGAAACGGTCGAGACCGAGAAGTGAGAACGCTCTGAGCCGAACGCTCTGACCGCCTCGGCGGGGGAATCGCACCTCCACCTCGGCGGGTGAGCTCAGCTTCCGCCTCAGCAGGGGACAACGGCGGGCACGGGATGACCGTGCCCGCCGTTTCCGCATTCAGCGAAGCGGGCATCGCCGGCGATCCTCCCCGCGGATCCGGGGGATCACGCTGAGGGCGAACACGGGTGAGCGGGGGGACTAAAACCCAGGTGTCACCAGTTAGAGTCCATAGCAAGCCAATCACGACCAATCAGGAGAGAAACGTGAGCGCACACGACACGACAGCGCCCGTCGGCCTCGACGCCGGTGGGGGCATGGGCCTCGACGACCACATCTTCAACCGTCTGCTCAAAGAGCGGATCATCTGGCTGGGCTCGGAAGTGCGTGACTCCAACGCCAACGCGATCTGCGCGCAGATGATGCTGCTGGCAGCCGAGGACCCGGATTCCGACATCTGGCTCTACATCAACTCGCCGGGCGGATCGGTCACCGCGGGCATGGCGATCTACGACACCATGCAGTACATCAAGCCCGACGTCGCGACCGTCGCGATGGGCATGGCCGCCTCGATGGGGCAGTTCCTGCTCTCGTCCGGTGCCAAGGGCAAGCGGTACGCGACCCCGCACGCACGCATCCTCATGCACCAGCCGCTCGGCGGCATCGGCGGCACGGCCACGGACATCAAGATCCAGGCCGAGCTCATCCTCCACATGAAGAAGCAGATGGCCGAGCTCACCGCCGAACAGACCGGCAAGTCGCTCGAGCAGATCCTCAAAGACAACGACCGCGACCACTGGTTCACCGCCGAGGAGGCCCTCGAATACGGCTTCATCGACAACGTCGTGACCCAGTCGTCCGAAGTCACCGACAACTGAGACGGAGACAGGGAAGAATGAACGAAATGATCATGCCGGGTTCGACCGCCGGCCAGATGCCGGTCTCGCGTTACGTCATGCCGCAGTTCGAGGAGCGCACGCCGTACGGCTTCAAGCGTCAGGACCCGTACACGAAGCTGTTCGAGGATCGCGTGATCTTCCTCGGCGTGCAGGTCGATGACACGAGCGCCGACGACATCATGGCCCAGCTGCTCGTCCTCGAGTCGCAGGACCCCGACCGGGACATCACGCTCTACATCAACTCACCGGGCGGATCGTTCACGGCGCTGACGGCGATCTACGACACGATGCAGTACATCAAGCCGGAGATCCAGACCGTGTGCCTGGGTCAGGCCGCCTCGGCAGCCGCCGTGCTGCTGGCTGCGGGCACCCCGGGCAAGCGCCTCGCGCTGCCCAACGCCCGCGTCCTCATCCACCAGCCCTCGATGCAGGGTCAGGGACAGGGACAGGCCTCGGACATCGAGATCCAGGCCGCCGAGGTGCTGCGGATGCGCCAGTGGCTCGAGCAGACCCTGGCCGACCACTCGAACAAGACCGCCGAGCAGGTCTCGAACGACATCGAGCGCGACCTCTTCCTCACCGCCGAACAGGCGAAGGACTACGGTCTCGTCGACCAGGTGCTCACCTCCCGCAAGGGAGTCTGAGACACGGCCATGCGGGCCCGGACGATCCTCGATCGTCCGGGCCCGTTCGGCGTCGGCGCCCACTTCAGCGCCCGGGTCGGACACCAGGTCGGACTCCACTCGGGACACCGGGGCGCGCCTGCCCAGGACACCGGGGCGGCGACACACCGTATGACACCGCGCAGGGTCTGTGTCAGTGTCGTATGGGAAGCTATTGAGGTACAGGAAACACGAGCGGTAGAGTTGGGGCGAAGCGCCCTGGCGAAAGGTTGTGACAGTGGCTCGCAGTGCGGACGGAGCAGATCTGCTCAAATGTAACTTCTGTGGCAAATCACAGAAGCAGGTGCGGAAGCTCATCGCCGGACCTGGGGTGTACATCTGCGATGAATGCATCGGACTGTGCAACGAGATCATCGAAGAGGAGCTCAGCGAGACCACGGCCGAGCACGCCGAACTCGAGCTGCCCAAGCCGCGGGAGATCTTCGATTTCCTCCACGAGTACGTCGTCGGTCAGGACCCTGCGAAGAAGGCCCTGTCCGTGGCCGTGTACAACCACTACAAGCGCATCCGCGCGCTCCAGGGCGGCGACGACGCGAAGACCCTCGGTGCCGCGGACTCGGACGTCGAGATCTCGAAGTCCAACATCCTCCTCGTCGGCCCCACCGGCTCGGGCAAGACCTACCTCGCCCAGACCCTGGCCAAGCGCCTCAACGTCCCGTTCGCCGTCGCCGACGCGACCGCGCTGACGGAGGCCGGCTACGTCGGCGAGGACGTCGAGAACATCCTCCTCAAGCTCATCCAGGCCGCGGACTTCGACATCCAGCGCGCCGAGCACGGCATCATCTACATCGACGAGATCGACAAGATCGCCCGCAAGTCGGAGAATCCGTCGATCACCCGCGATGTCTCCGGCGAGGGCGTGCAGCAGGCGCTGCTGAAGATCCTCGAGGGCACCCAGGCCTCGGTGCCGCCGCAGGGCGGACGCAAGCACCCGCACCAGGACTTCCTCCAGATCGACACGACGAACGTCCTCTTCATCGTCGCCGGTGCGTTCGCCGGGATGGAGGAGATCGTCGCCGGACGCAAGGGCAAGCACGGCATCGGCTTCGGCGCCCTGCTCCAGTCGAAGAACGACGATGAGGACCTCTACGCGGACATCCTGCCCGAGGATCTGCTCAAGTTCGGTCTCATCCCCGAATTCATCGGCCGCCTCCCGGTGCTCGCCACGGTCTCCAACCTCGACCGTGCCGCCCTCATGTCGATCCTCACGGAACCCAAGAACGCCCTGGTCAAGCAGTACCAGCGGATGTTCGAGTTCGACAAGGTCGAACTCAGCTTCGAGACCGAGGCCCTCGAGGCGATCGCCGATCTCGCGCTGCTGCGCGGAACCGGTGCCCGCGGCCTGCGGTCGATCATGGAGGAAGTCCTCCAGCCGATCATGTTCGACGTGCCCTCCCGTGAGGATGTCGCCGAGGTGGTCGTGACCAAGGACGTCGTCGAGAGCAACGTCGCCCCCACCCTCGTTCCCCGGGAGCAGACGCGGACCCGCAAGAAGTCAGCTTGACGCCACCGCGCGGATGAAGCTGTTCGCGGATACCCGACCGCTCAGATACGACAACTACCGCCGGCTGTGGCTGGCCAACATCGTCACCGTCCTCGGTGCGCAGATGACGGTCGTCGCCATTCCTGCGCAGATCTTCCACATCACCGGCTCCTCGGGCTATGTGGGGCTGAGCGGCATCTTCGGTCTCGTCCCGCTCATCGTCTTCGGACTCTGGGGTGGCTCACTGGCCGATGTCATCGACCGGCGCAAGCTGCTCATCGTCTCCACCGCCAGTCTCATTCTCACGAGCATCGTGCTGGCGCTGCTGGCGGTCCTCCAGGTCGACAACGTGTGGCTGCTGCTCAGTGTGTTCGCGATGCAGCAGGCGTTCTTCGGGCTCAACCAGCCGGCACGGGGTGCGTTGCTGCCGACGATCGTTCCGCTCTCGCTCCTGCCGGCGGCGAACTCGCTGAATATGACGGTGGCGACGCTCGGGGCGGTGGCCGGTCCCGTCATCGGGGGTGCGCTCATCCCGGTCTTCGGGTATCAGATGCTCTACATCCTCGACGCCGTCTTCCTCGCAACCACCCTCTACGCGGTGATCCGGCTGCCGGCGCTCGTGCCGGACAGTCAGCCGGACACCCGGTCGGGCTTCAAAGGGGTCATCGACGGCTTCCGGTATCTGGGGACGAACACCGTCGTCATGGTCTCTCTCCTCGTCGACGTCATCGCGATGGTCTTCGGCATGCCGCGGGCGCTGTTCCCGCAGATCGCGACCGAGACCTTCGACGGTCCGCCCGAGGGCGGCATCGTGTTCTCGCTGCTCTTCGCCGCGCTGGCCGCCGGCAGTGCGCTGGCCGGGATCTTCTCCGGCTGGGTCTCGAAGGTCGAGCGGCAGGGTCTGGCCGTCATCACAGCGATCATCGTGTGGGGTGCGGCGATGACGATCTTCGGGTTCTCCCTCGAGTTCGCCCGCAGCTTCTGGACGGCTGCCCTCATCGTCGCCCTGTTCGGTCTCGCCCTCGGCGGGGGAGCGGACATCATCTCCGCGGCCTTCCGTTCGACGATGCTTCAGGAAGCGGCGACCGAAGACATGCGCGGCCGCATGCAGGGTGTCTTCATCGTCGTCGTCGCCGGCGGTCCGCGGATCGCCGACATCGTCCACGGCTACGCCGCGGAGGCGACGAACACGACCATCGCCTCGGCGGGCGGGGGCATCGCCGTGATCGTCCTCGTCCTCGTCTGTGCGTTCGCGTTCCCGGCGTTCCGGCGCTACCGCGTGGAGCGCGGCGGGAAGGACGACCTCCGAACGGTGGCGTGAGCCGGACGTCGGCCTCGTTGCCGCGGGCGTCCCCGCGGGGACGCCTTCATGCTGCGGGGACGCGCTCAAGCCTCGACCTCGGACGTCCCCGCGGGGACGCTTCTGCCACGCTGGTCCGCACTCATTCCCCGGCCTCGGACGTCCCCGCGGGGACGCCTTCGCACTGCTGTGGCGCTCTCACACTTCGATGTCGGACGTCCCAGCGGGGACGTCGGGACAGCGGCGTCCCCACGGGGACGCTCTCACACCTCGGCGTCGGACGTCCCCGCAGGGTCGCATTCACACCTCGAGTTCGCGCTCATTCCTCGGGGATGTACGTCCCCTCGCGGAAGTGGAGACAGCGACGTCCCCACGGGGACGCTTTCGCACCGGTGCGACGCTCTCGCTCTTCCGTGTCGGACGTCCCCGCGAGGACGTGGGGACATCAGCGTCCCCGCTGGGACGTCGGGACCGTGGCGTCCGCGCGGGGACGTGCTCACACCTCGGCGAGGGCCGGCTCCATGCGAGCGAGCACACCCGGCCATCCGGCGCCCATGCCTTTGTAGGCCTGCAGCCCCAGCGGGGAGTCGACGTCGAGACCCGAATGGGCAAGGAGGACACGCGTCCCGGTGCCCTCCGGTTCGAGTGTGAACGTCAGCGTCGAATCGAGGCTGCCCTCGGCGAACGTGAACGCGATGAGGCGTCCGGGTTCAACGTGGGTCACGGTGCACGGCTGCTGGCCGAATCCGCCCATGTCGAGGGTGAACGCATGCCCGACGACGGGAGCGATGTCGCCCGGCGCCCACCATGCGGCGAGCAGCTCCGGCTCTGTCAGTGCCCGCCAGACAGTCTCGGGGGAGTGGGTGATGAACTGGTCGACGTCGATCGTGCGCTCATCAGTCATCGTGAGTCTCCGTTTCGTTCGGGGTCGCGGGTCGCGGTCAGGTCGCCGAGGCGCATTCTCCGTCAGCGCTCGACGGTGTCCAACGCTACGCCGGATTTCGGGTTGCTGGCGGGTACGGGCGTGTTCGCGCGGATAATCTATACGACGGTCCGGCTCCAAAAACCACCCGTGCACAGGTAGTTTTTGGAGCTGAGCGGGCGTTGTATTGAGCCAAGGGTAGTGTGTGCGGCCTCGGGTGGTGCGTGGCGCGGAGGGTGGTGCATGCGCCGACAGCCGCAGCGACCGCGAACCCTGTCGAACCGGACGCCGCAGCGAACTCGAGCCCCGTGAAGCCGCGCGCCGCATCGCTCCGCGCCCCAGCGTGCCCCAGAGCCTCACCACCCGCACCCCGGGCACGCGAAACGGCCGCCGGGCGATGTCACCGACGACCGTCTCTGCATGGGGATGCGCGATATACGCGCATTGCCTACGCGCTGGGTACACGCATTGGGTACGCGCTTCGAGGCTCGCAGCCGAGACGCGCGCGTGAGGGGAGTGCCTGGGTATCAGGCCTGGGCGGAGTAGACCGCGTTCTCGGCAGGCTGGACGACGACGAAGCCCGGACCGTGGAAGGCGAGCTGGATCGATTCGCCCGAACCGCGGCCGAAGAACGATCCGACGCTGACGTCGGTCTTGATCTGCGGGGCCAGCGACGACGACCAGCACACGGCCGACTGCGGGTCGACGAAGGTCGGCTGCTGCGAGGCGTCGAGGACCATTGGGTCGCCCTTGCAGCAGATCGCCGCCGTGCCGGTGCCGCTGAGTTCGAGGTTGAACAGACCCGAACCGCTGACAAGGGCACCGACGCCGCCCTTGATGCGCTTGATCTCCCACGCCAGGGCGTCGTCGAAGGCGAGCAGGTTCGAGGTGTTGACGGTCAGCGCGTCCTGCTGCCCTTCGAGCGACATCATGAAGATGTTCGAGGCCTCGCGGGCGAAGAAGACCTCGCCCTGGCCTTCGACGCGCATGACGTTGCCGCCCTCGCCGGTGGCCGCCTTCTTCATGAACTGGCCCATCGACTTCGACCCCTGGTGGGAGAAGCGGACATCGCCCTGGTAGGCGACCATAGCGCCCTTCGTGGCGATCATGGGAGCGTTCGGCGTGATCACCGTGCGCAGCATCTTGCTCGACTGCAGCGTCCACCGATCCTGGTTCTGAACCTCAGCATTGCGCTGCGCAAAGAGCTCACTTCTCATGGTCGTCTCATGCCTTTCGTTCCGGTTGGGACCGATTGTCCTTCCCCTGCGACGACTCAATGATATGCGGCTGCGACCGCGAAACGCCGAAGCTTCGTGTGTTGGATCTGGAACACGGACGACGAAGGCGGGATCGGGAGTAGTCCCGATCCCGCCTTCGTCTCTGCAGCCGCCGACTCGCGCCGGCTGGCAGATCAGGCCTGCGGTTCGAACTCGATCGCTGCCACGGTGATCCCGTCACCGCCGACGTCGGTCTTCAGGCTGTGCACCCGACCGGCGGCCTTGAGGTCGCCTTCCGCCGAGGCGACGGCCCCGGTGATCTGGGCCGGAGCCTCGATCGTGAGGCTGAGGATCGGGGTCTTCTGGGACACCTTCGCCTCGGTCTTCGCGCGGCGGATCTCGGTGAGCACCGCGGCGACGGAGGCGAGCAGCTGCGGGTCGACCGACCCCATCGGGTCGATGAGCTGCTCCTTGCCCGGCCACGGCGCCCGGTGGATGGACCCGGTGCGCCACCACGACCAGACCTCCTCGGTGACGAAGGGCATGAACGGGGCGAAGAGCCGCAGCAGGACATCGAGGGCCGTGGCGAGGGTGACATGGGCCGAGAGCTGGTCGTCCTCGCTGCCGGCGCCGTAGGACCGGTCCTTGACGAGTTCGACGTAGTCGTCGGTGAACTCCCAGAAGAAGCTCTCGACGACCCGCAGCGCATGCGCGTAGTCGTAGGCGGCCATGTGCTCGCTCGCGGTCGCAGCGACCTCGCCGAGGCGGACGAGCAGTGCCCGGTCGAGGTCATGGGTGACCGCGCCGACCTGGCCGACGAGTCCGGCATGGACGCCCTGAGCGAGCGCGAACTTCGAAGCGTTGAGCAGCTTCATCGCCAGACGACGGCCGATCTGCATCTGCGAGACGTCGTACGCGGTGTCCGCGCCGAGCTTCGCACTCGCCGCCCAGTAGCGCACGGCGTCGGGACCGAACCCGGGCTTCGCCTCGGCGAGGATGTCCGAGGGGACGACGACGTTGCCCTTCGACTTCGACATCTTCTTCCGGTCGGGATCGAGGATCCAGCCGGACAGTCCCGCATGCTTCCACGGGGCCGCATCGTTGAGGGAGTTCGCGCGCACGACCGTGGAGAACAGCCACGTGCGGATGATGTCGTGTCCCTGCGGGCGCAGGTCGAAGGGGAAGACGGTCTCGAAGAACTTCTCGTCCCGGCTCCACTTGCCCAGCAGCTGCGGGGTCAGCGACGACGTCGCCCACGTGTCGAGGACGTCCGGGTCGGCGGAGAACCCGCCGGGCACATCCCGCTGCTCCTCGGTGAAGCCGGCAGGCACCTCGGCGATGGGATCGACGGGCAGCGACTGCGGCACGATCGGGTTCTCGTAGTCCGGCTCGCCGGCCTCGTCGAGGCGGTACCACAGGGGGATCGGCACGCCGAAGTAGCGCTGCCGGGACACGAGCCAGTCGCCGTTGAGGTTCTCGACCCAGTTCTCGTACCGGGAGCGCATGAACGACGGGTGCCAGTCGATCTCGCGGCCGCGGGCGATGAGCTCATCGCGGAGCGCAGCAGAACGACCGCCGTTGCGGATGTACCACTGGCGGGAGGTGACGACCTCGAGCGGTTTGTCGCCCTTCTCGTAGAACGGCACCGGGTGGGTGATCGCCTCGATCTCACCGACGAGATCGCCGGAGTCCCGCAGCATCTCCGCGATGTCCTTGCGGGCGGTGAACGTCGTCTTGCCGGCCAGCTGCTCGTAGTTGGCCACGGCATCGGACTTCGGGGAGTCGCTGATCCACTCAGGGACCTCGAGGCTGAGGCGTCCGGCGCGATTGACCACGGCCCGGGTCGGCAGGTCGAGTTCGCGCCACCACGTGACGTCGGTGAGGTCGCCGAAGGTGCAGACCATGGCGATGCCGGTGCCCTTGTCGGACTTCGCGAGCTCGTGGGCCCTGACCTCGACCTCGACGCCGAAGAGCGGGGAGACGACGGTGGTGCCGAAGAACGGCTGGTAGCGCTCGTCCTCGGGGTGGGCGACGAGGGCGACGACGGCCGGGATGAGCTCGGGCCGTGAGGTGAGGATGATGATCGGATCGACCGAGGTGTCGGCGAGGCCGTCGGTGCCCTGCGGGAAGAACTTCACCTTGTGATAGGCGCCTTCCTTCTCCCGGTCCTCGAGTTCGGCCTGAGCGACGGCGGTGCCGAAGGTGACGTCCCACATCGTCGGGGCGTCCTGCGAGTACGCGTGTCCGCCGGCGAGATCGGCGAGGAACGCCCGCTGGCTCACCGCCCGCGAGGTGTCGTCGATCGTCCGGTACGTGTACTTCCAGTCCACCGACAGCCCCGTCGAGCGGAAGAGGTCCTCGAAGACCTGCTCGTCCTCGGCGGAGAGGCGTTCGCAGAGTTCGATGAAGTTCTGCCTCGACACGCGCTCGAAGTCACGGGAGTTCTTCGCCGGCTTCGCAGGCGGCACGAAGTCCGCGTCGTAGGGCTGCGAGGGATCGCAGGTGACCCCGTAGTAGTTCTGCACGCGCCGTTCGGTGGGCAGGCCGTTGTCGTCCCAGCCCAGCGGGTAGAAGACGTTCTTGCCCTGCATGCGCTGGTAGCGGGCGATGATGTCGGTCTGCGTGTAGGAGAACACGTGTCCGACGTGCAGCGACCCCGAGGCCGTGGGCGGGGGAGTGTCGATCGAGTACACCTGCTCGCGATCGGTGTCGGCGTCGAACGCGTAGACGTCCGATTCTGCCCAGGCGGCATCCCATTTGTCGCGAAGTCCTTCGAGGGCCGGCTTGTCCGGCAGGCTGACCGACTCGTGCGTCGAGTCTCCATAGGCAGGTGAGTTCATAGTTGTCGATTTTCCCACTCGCGCCCCGACTCGCCAAACCGGTCCCGGCCGCGTTCCTCACCGCGTGCTGACCTGCCGCTGAACGCGAGCTTGGGACGCACCGACGAGGGGAGATGAGACGATGGGGCCATGGCGACCTTGGACAGAATCGGCACAGAGAATCCGCCGCCCACCTCGACGGGCTGGATTAACCCGGCCCGTGCGTTCGCGATCGTCGCCGTCGTCGCCATCCACTCCCTCGGCACGGTCGTCGAAGCGAACTTCGCAGGTCAGGGACCCGACTGGTGGCTGGCGAACATCATCGACTCCGCGTGCCGGTGGTCGGTGCCGGTGTTCATCATGATCTCCGGCGCCCTCGCCCTCGATCCGCGACGGGGGACCGAACCGCGGAAGTTCCTGTCCAAGCGGGTGTGGCGCATCGGCATCCCGCTCGTCTTCTGGACGATCGTCTACGTCGCCTTCCGCCGGTTCTACCTCCTGGGACCCGACTCCGACTGGAACGCCTTCCTCGCGATCCTCTCCGGATCCCCGTTCGTCCAGCTCTACTTCCTCTACGTGCTCGCCGGCCTCACCCTCCTCACCCCGTTCTTCCGCCTCCTCAGCGTCCACGGCTCGCGGCGCCTGCAGTGGGGGACGGGACTGATCTTCCTCGGCATCGGCATGGTCGACCAGTTCGTGTCGATGATCTTCTCCGTGGGGGAGGCGAACATCGCGACCCGGTTCCTGCCGATGGCCGGGTTCTACATCCTCGGCTGGGTGCTGCGCGACGTCGTCCTCACCACGCGGACCGTCATCTGGGCCTGGGTCGCGTTCATCGCGGCGACGGCCACGACCGCCCTGTGGGCGGGCTTCGGACCCGGGGAGAAGCCGTGGCTCTACCCGTACGAGTACCTCTCCCCGGGAGTCGTCGTCGCCTCGCTCGCGGCCTACCTGCTCCTCCACCACTACATGCGCACCGGATTCCGCTTCCTCCACTGGTTCTACCCGTACTCCTTCGGCGTCTTCCTCCTCCATCCCCTCGTCCTCTACCCCCTGCGCAACCTCATCGGCCTGCCCACGACCGTGCCCGGCGTGCTCCTCCACGCCTTCGTCATGCCGATCGTCTACACCGTCATCTGCGTGGCCGTGACCTGGGTGGCGGTGAAGATCCCCGGAGTGCGCGCCGTCTTCGGCGAAGGCGGGCCCCGCAACCCGCACTCCTCCCCACCGAAGGCGTCGTCCTAGGCATATCCTCGCCGAGGCGACCGCCGGGATCCGCGATCCGGATCGACCCAGCCCACCTCGGATGCTCCTCTAGACTGGGCGCACATCGTCGTCAACGAGAACCGACGAACTCAGGCGGATGCGAAGGAGCAGGACACATGGAGACTCTGCGGGCAGTGGTCACAGGAGCGAGTTCGGGCATCGGCGCGGCCACGGTGCGCGACCTGCGGGCACAGGGCTGGGACGTCGTCGCCGTGGCCCGGCGCGCGGACAAGCTTGCCGACCTGGCCGAGGAGACCGGTGCGAGCACGATCGTCGCCGACCTCACCGACGACGAGGCCGTGGCCGCGATGGCCGCCGAGGTGCTCGCCGGCGGACCCGTCCACGCCCTCGTCGCCAACGCCGGTGCCGCGTACGGCACCGACACCGTCGCCGAGGCCTCCGTCGAGGGCTGGCGGGACATGTTCGACATCAACGTCCTCGGAGTGCTGCGCGTCGTCAAGGCCTTCCTGCCCGCGCTCATCGAGTCCGGACGCGGCGACATCGTCGTCATGTCCTCGACCGCAGGCCACCAGGCCTACGAAGGCGGAGGCGGGTACGTCGCGGCCAAGCACGGCACCCACTCGATCGCTGCGACCCTGCGCCTCGAACTCGCCGGCGAGCCGGTCCGCGTCATCGAGATCGCCCCCGGCATGGTCGCCACCGACGAGTTCACCCTCAAACGCGTCGGCGGCGACGCCGACCGTGCCGGCAAGGTCTACGAAGGCGTGGAGAACCCCCTGACCGCCGAGGACGTCGCCGACGCCGTGACGTGGACGCTCACCCGCCCTCACCACTTCAACGTCGACCTCATGGTCATCCGGCCCATCGCTCAGGCCGCCCAGCACAAGGTGGCCCGCAACCGAGGTCTGTGACTGCCGACCAGACATGGTTCCTGTGCGCCCACTCACGGGCGATCTCGGCGCAGATTCCACCCGGGAGGTTCCGCACATTCCCGTGTGACCCTCCCGCGGCGGGTGGTCGCAGGCTCCGGGCAGGGTATAGAATCGTGTGTGCATCGATCCGGCCATCACCGGGGAGCATCCGGAAGAACGGCGACCCGCCTCGGCGAGGGAGGTCGCCCAGTAGAACCGGACGGTCGGACCCGTCATCGTCCCCTCAATGAGCGATCCGCGCTCGGTCGGCGCACGCGCCGGCGGATGCGGATAAGCGGGGTGGTACCGCGGCAGCGATGTCGTCCTCGCGGACAGTGACCGCTGCTACGCACAAGGACGCTCATGACGCAACCGCTCTACCCCAAGGTGTCGACCTCCGCCTTCGGCCTCAGCGCCTCCCCGAACTTCCCGGAGATCGAGCGCGCCGTGCTCGAGTACTGGAAGCAGGACGACACGTTCCAGGCCTCGATCGACGAGCGCGACCCGGGCGAGAACGGCTCGAACGAGTTCGTCTTCTACGACGGTCCTCCCTTCGCCAACGGCCTGCCCCACTACGGCCACCTGCTCACCGGCTACGTCAAGGACGTCGTGCCCCGGTTCCAGACGATGCGCGGGAAGAAGGTCGACCGTCGCTTCGGCTGGGACACCCACGGCCTGCCCGCCGAACTCGAAGCCGAACGTCAGCTGGGCATCACCGACAAGTCCGAGATCGGGCGGATGGGTCTCGCCGCCTTCAACGACGCCTGCCGCGCCTCCGTGCTGCGCTACACGCAGGAGTGGGAGGAGTACGTCACCCGCCAGGGACGGTGGGTCGACTTCGACAACGACTACAAGACGCTCGACGTCCGGTACATGGAGAGCGTCATCTGGGCGTTCAAGCAGCTCTGGGACAAGGGCCTGGTCTACGAGGGCTACCGTGTCCTGCCCTACTGCTGGAAGGACCAGACCCCGCTCTCGAGCCATGAGCTGCGCATGGACGACGACGTCTACAAGATGCGCCAGGACCCGGCGGTGACGATCGGCTACAAACTCGTCGACGCGGACGAATGGGTCCTCATCTGGACGACGACCCCGTGGACGGTGCCCTCGAACCAGGCCGTGGCCGTCAACCCGGAGATCCCGCTCGTCGCCGTCGTCCCCGGCCCTGACGGTGCGCCCGAACTCCAGGGCAAAACCCTCATCCTCGCCGAGGCGCGCCTGAGTGCCTACGCCCGTGAACTCGGGGAGAACCCCGAGATCCTGCGCACCTTCCCCGCCGGTGAGCTCGTCGGCCGCGAGTACGAACCGCCGTTCCCCTACTTCGAGGGACGCCAGGACGAGTACGGGCAGCGGATGCACACGATCCTCTCCGCCGACTTCGTCACCACCGAGGACGGCACCGGAATCGTCCATCAGGCGCCGGCCTTCGGTGAGGAGGACAAGGAGCTCACCGACTCCTACGACATCCTCGCCGTGCGCCCCGTCGACGACGCCGGCCTCTTCGATGCGCTCGTGCCCGACTACCAGGGCGAGCAGGTCTTCGACGCGAACCGACCCATCATCCGGGACCTGCGCGACCACACCGGTCCGCTCGAGGGCCGTCACGCCCTGCTCGTGCGCCACGAGAGCTACGAGCACTCCTACCCGCACTGCTGGCGCTGCCGGAACCCGCTGATCTACCGCGCGGTCTCCTCGTGGTTCGTCCGCGTCACCGAGTTCAAGGACCGGATGGTCGAACTCAACGAGCAGATCAACTGGGTGCCGGAGAACGTCAAGTACGGCCAGTTCGGCAAGTGGCTCGAGAACGCCCGCGACTGGTCGATCTCGCGCAACCGGTTCTGGGGTTCGCCGATCCCCGTGTGGATCTCCGATGACCCCACATACCCGCGCACGGATGTCTACGGTTCGCTCGCGGAGATCGAAGCCGACTTCGGCCGCCTCCCGGTCAACGACAAGGGCGAGGTCGACCTCCACCGTCCGTGGGTCGACGACCTCACCCGTCCCAACCCGGACGACCCGACTGGCAAGTCGACGATGCGCCGGATCCCGGAGATCTTCGACGTGTGGTTCGACTCGGGCTCGATGAGCTACGCCCAGGTCCACTACCCGTTCGAGAACGCCGAATGGTTCGACAACCACTTCCCGGCGGACTTCATCGTCGAGTACATCGGCCAGACCCGGGGCTGGTTCTACCTCCTCCACGTCCTCGCCACCGCGATCTTCGACCGCCCGGCGTTCCGCAACGTCATCTCCCACGGCATCGTCCTCGGCTCCGACGGGCAGAAGATGTCGAAGTCCCTGCGCAACTACCCCGACGTCAACGAGGTCTTCGACCGTGACGGCTCGGATGCGATGCGCTGGTTCCTCATGGCGTCGTCGATCCTGCGCGGCGGCAACCTCGTCGTCACCGAACAGGGCATCCGCGACGCCGTGCGCCAGGTCGTGCTGCCGCTGTGGAACACGTGGCAGTTCTTCGCCACGTACTCCAACACCGCGGACCCTGCGGCCGGGGTCGGCGAAGCCGGGGACCGTTCCGGTTACCGCGCACAGAAGCGCTTCGAGTCCTCCCAGGTCCTCGACCGCTACCTGCTCGCGAAGACCCATGACCTCATCGCCGACTTCGCTGAGGCCATGGACGACTTCGACGTCTGGGCTGCCTGCGAGATCGTCCGCAGCTACCTCGACATGCTCACCAACTGGTACGTGCGCCGCTCCCGGCGCCGCTTCTGGTCGGGCAGTGCCGAGACGCACGAGACCTTCGACGTGCTCTACTCGTGCCTCGAGGCCTTCTGCCGGGTCGCGGCCCCGCTGCTGCCGTTCACGGCCGAGGAGATCTACCGCGGGCTCACCGGTCACCGCTCGGTCCACCTCGAGGACTACCCGGACGCCGAGGCGTTCCCGGCCGATCCCGAGCTCGTCGCCGCGATGGACCTCACCCGCGACATCAGCTCGACGGCCTCCTCGGTGCGCAAAGCCAACCGGCTGCGCGTGCGCCTGCCGCTCAACCGCCTCGTCGTCGCCAGCGGCGAGCACCTGGGCACGGAGTTCACCGACATCATCGCCGATGAGCTCAACGTCCGCACCGTCGAATCGCTCGATCTCGCCGAGGCGGAGGCCGCCGGGTTCTCGCTGTCGCAGAACCTCGTCGTCAACGCCCGTGCGGCAGGTCCCCGCCTGGGCAAACAGGTGCAGGCGGCCATCAAGGGCTCGAAGTCCGGTGACTGGTCGGTGAGCGAGGACGGAGTCGTCACCAGCGGCGGCATCGAACTCGTCGACGGCGAGTACACCCTGGAGTCCGTCGCCGAATCCGGTTCCGAGGGCATGGAGCTCGCCGCCCTCGACTCCGGCTTCCTCGCCCTCGACACCCGGGTCACCCCGGAACTCGAGGCCGAAGGGGTCGCCCGGGACACGGTGCGCGCGATCCAGGGCATCCGCAAGCAGCTCGACCTCAATGTCGCCGACCGGATCACCGTCGTCGTCGAAGCCGAGGACGCGGTCACTGCGGCGCTGCAGGCGCACCGGGACCTCATCAGCACCGAGACCCTGGCGACCGGACTCGACTTCGCCTCGCTCGACGGCGCCGCCGAGGTCTTCGCCCCCGAAGAGCTTCCCAAGGGAACCCGGATCACGGTGGTGAGGGCATGAGCTCGGAGGCACTTACCCGCGTGTACGCAGCCCTGCTCACCCGGGCGGGGGAGACGCAGATCGAGGTCCGCCTCGATGCGACGAAGCGCGCCGTCGAACTCCTCGGCGACATCCACCGGGCCGCGCCCGTCATCACCGTCACCGGCACCAACGGCAAGACCTCGACGGCGCGGATGATCGATGCGATCCTCACCGCCCACGACCTGCGGGTGGGCCGCTTCACGAGCCCGCACCTGCATTCGGTCACCGAACGGGTCTCCGTCGACGGCGCCCCGGTCCCGGATGAGGACTTCGTGCGGATCTTCGATGAGATCGCCCCCTACCTCGACATCGTCGACGCGGAACTCGCCGAGGCGGGTCGGGCGCGCCTGACGTACTTCGAGGTGCTCACGATCCTCGCCTTCGCGATCTTCGCCGACGCTCCCGTCGACGTCGTCGTCGCCGAGGTGGGCATGGGCGGGGAATGGGACTCGACGAACGTCGCCGACGCCGAGGTGTGCGTGTTCACCCGCATCGGCATGGACCATCAGGCCTTCCTCGGCGACACCCTCGCCGAGATCGCGGCGACGAAGGCCGGCATCCTCAACCGTTCGATCGACCCGAGCCCGGCCCCCGAACCGACCGCGGTCATCGCCCTGCAGGAGGACGAGGCTCTCACGGTCCTCGACGCCGAGGCGGCCGCACGCCGTGTTCCCACGCTCGTCGAGGATCGGAACTTCCGGCTCCTCGAGCGGCAGCGGGCCGTCGACGGTCAGCTCATCTCCGTGCAGGGTCTGCGCGACGTCTACAGCGACCTCTTCCTCCCGTTGCACGGCGAGCACCAGGCGCACAACGCCGCGGTCGCCCTCGTCACCGCTGAGACCTTCCTCGGCGATGAGGACAAGCCGCTCGACCGCGACACCGTGGCCGAAGGGCTGTCCCATGTCACCTCGCCCGGGCGCGCCGAACTCGTGCGCACGGGACCGGCCGTCCTCGTCGACGGGGCGCACAACCCGGATGCCGCGCGTGTGCTCGCCGACACGATCGCCGAGGCGTTCGACTTCGACTACACCGTCATCGTCCTCGGCATGCTCGCCGACAAGGACGTCCACGGCGTCCTCGAGGCCCTCCACCGCTCCGCCGATGCCTTCGTCGTCACCGCACCGGTGAGCGATCGGGCGCTGGAGGTCGACACGCTCGCCGCAGCGGCCCGCGAATGGGTCGACGAGGATGCGGTGCTCACAGCACCCGACCTCAATGCGGCGCTGATGAAGGCCTTCGACCTCGTCGAAGCCTCCGCCGCCGAGAGTCCGGGAGTCATCGTCACCGGGTCGCTCTACACCGTCGCCGAGGCGCGTGTGCTCCTCGGTCGGGAGGAGGGGGAATGAAGTCGAAGTATCCCGTGCTCGCCGGGTCGATCCTCATCTGCGAACTCGTCGTCGTCTACTTCGCCGCACTGACCGCCTTCGGTCTCACGGTGAAGACGAACGGCACGCTCACCCTGCCCCAGCTGCTCATCGGGGCCTCGGCCATCGCCGTGGTCGCGATCGTCGCCGTCGTCCTCCTGCCTCGGCGGATCGGGCAGCGGCGCCCCGGGGTGGCCATCGGCTGGTTCGTCCAGGTCCTCCTCGTCGCCACCGGCTTTATCATTCCCGCGATGTTCTTCGTCGCAGCGATCTTCGTCGCGATGTTCGCGGTCTCGGTCTACTGGTCGGCGCGCATCGATCGTGAGGTCGTCGAACGCGCAGCACAGGGGTGACTCGGGCGCGGGGACCTGCGTCGGACGCGTAGGACTGCGTCCGGCACCGATCCTGCGTCGGGCGTCGATTCTGCGCTAGTAGACTTGCCCTCGTTGATCTCTTCGACCGGAAGGACCGGAATGGAACGCACGCTCATCCTCATCAAGCCCGACGGAGTCGCCCGCGGGCTCGTGGGACAGATCCTCTCGCGCATCGAAGCCAAGGGCTACACGATCGATGCGCTGAGCTTGCGCACGGCCACCGGTGAGGAACTCGCCGCCCACTACGCCGAACACGAGGGCAAGCCGTTCTACCAGCCGCTCGTGGACTTCATGTCGGAAGGCCCGATCGTTTCGATCGTCGCCTCCGGGCAGGGCGTCATCCCCGGCTTCCGGTCACTGGCCGGCGCCACCGATCCCACGGCGGCCGCTCCCGGCACGATCCGCGGCGACCTCGGACGCGACTGGGGCGAGAAGGTCCAGAAGAACCTCGTCCACGGTTCGGACTCGGAAGAGTCGGCCGAACGTGAGATCGCGATCTGGTACCCCGACCTCTGAGCACCGGCACCTCGGCGCAGTAGGTCTGGGAACTGAACTCCACCTCGGCGACAATCACGCGTCGGTGATGCTGGGCGCAACCGTCCGCCTCGGCGATGCTGGGCTGCGAATACCCCATCGGACAACTCGTCCGCTGGGGTATTCGCACATTCGCCACTTCTGGCCGGCGCACCCAGCCGGCCTAACCAGCAGCCGCAACCGGGCGCCGCGCCAAGCAAACGCACCCGAGCGCGAGCGGCCACCCCTCACCTCAAGCGGCTCGTCCTACCTTTGCACGGGTAGGACGAGCCGCTCCTTGGAAGTTTCGCTGAGCCAGACCGCGGAATACGCGCTAAGGGTAGGGATTGTGCCTCGAGGGGTGAAATGCGCGCACGGGTAGGAGATGCCGGTTCAGGCGGTTGGCCCACCTCGGGAGAGAGGGGAGGACCCGCCTCAGAAGAGGGTGGAGAAGAAGTTCCAGAACTGGATGACGATGCAGAAGGCGATGATGAGCAGCCAGACGACGGAGATCGCGATGTTCTCCCGGGCGAGCACCCGGACGACGGCATTGTCGCGGATCCCGGAGCCGAAGTTGCCGGCCAGCGCATTGTGGGCCGTGACCGCGCAGAACATCGGGATCGTCATCGCCCACACGACCATGCACCACGGGCAGCCGACGCCGATGACGTAGATCGAGGTGTAGAAGAGGAACATCACGAGGGTGACGCCGAGGGCGAGCCCGATGTTGAGCCCGACCATCACCCAGCCGGGAATTCGCGCCTTCGCGACGAGGAGGACGCCGAGGAGGAGCGGGAAGATGAAAGCCGCCACGCCGAGGAGCTGGTTGGGGAAACCGAAGAGCTGGCTCTGGGGGTACTCCATGACCGAACCGCACGAGAAGAACGGGTTGAGGTCGCACGAGAGCGAGACATCGGGGTTCTCGAGCTTCCAGTACTTCTCCACTGACAGGGCGAAGGCGGCGAGGAAGCCGACGACCGAACCGACGATGAGGAAGATCCCCAGCGCCGTGGGACGCAGCACCCACGACCGGATCGGTGTGCCGGTGGCGAAGTCGTCGTCGAAGGTCTCTTCTGCGGGCGCGGGTGCGGTGTTCACCCCTCAAGCATGCCCGGCCACGCGGAATGCGGCAAACCCACAGCGATCCCACCGCCACAGTCCCAGGCACTGCGATCGACGCACGGTACGGATCGGCGTGCCTGTCGCCGGGCTGGACCGGGGAGAACTGTGACATAATGGTGCGACGGATACCTGCCTCCACACCGGGCAGGCGACGTGCCTCCACCGAGTCGAGGGAACGGCCTCGCAGGTCGACACGAAGTTGAGGCAGCATCGACGGCCTACGCGCTGAGCGCGAGCCCGACATGCCATCCACAGGTTTCGGTCCGATCGCGGACCATGCAGGACACCGGTCATCCGTGTGGTGTGGACGGAGACTCCGGTCCAGGAGTGAACATGAACGATTCGACGAACGACAACGGCACATCGGATGCCACCGAGGGCATCCTCGCCGATCTCGCTGATCTGCAGGAGAGTGCCAACGCCGCACGCGGTGCGGACAGCCCGGTCGATGAGAGGGTCCGCGAAGAGCTCGACAGCCTCGCCGACGCCGCCGGCTCCCTGCGCGACGGCGCCGAGAACTCAGGCTCCGACACCGACGACGACCGGCCCCGCGGTCGCCGGGCACCGAAGAAAGCCCGCGACGCCGTGGCCAACCGCGGCCTCGTCTTCGAGGAGTTCGTCCGCGAGACCAGCCCCGAGGCAGCGGCAGACGACGCTGACACAGCCGACGACGAGTCCGAGCCACAGCCGCCACAGGCTCCCGCCTTCGACCCCCGCAACCCCTTCGCCGCCCCGGCGGCGCCCCAGCCGGCCGAGCCTGCGAGCCGTCCGGCTCCCGCCGTACCGCAGCACGGCGGACTGATCTTCCAGGTCCCACAGGCCGAACTCGCCGAGGTCGTCGTCGCCGACGATGACTACGACGACGAGGACGACGACCTCACCGACGACCGCGACCGCGACGAGCCCGAGAACCGCGAGACCCGCGATCGCGACTCCGATGACCGCGAGACCGACGACGACACGGAGTCCGGTGGCCGTCGCCGCCGCCGCGGCGGTCGCGGCCGCCGCTCGCGCAACCGCGATGAGGACGAGTCCGATTCCGAGAAGTCGGAGGCCGCGGAGTCCGAGAAGACTGAGAAGTCCGAGAAGACCGAATCCGACGACGAGCGTCCTGCCCGCTCGCGGCGTCGCGGTGACCGGAAGTCCGAGCGTCAGGACACCGAGAAGTCCGAGGACGAACCCGCCGACCGGTCGGGCGATACCGATGACGACAGTGATGACGAGGACGGCGGTTCGCGCCGTCGCCGCCGTCGCCGCTCCCGTTCGCGCAGCTCCGATTCCGACGAAGTCACCTCGCTCAAGGGATCGACCCGCCTCGAAGCCAAGCGTCAGCGCCGCAAGGAGGGCCGTGAGGCCGGGCGTCGCCGCCCGGTCATCACCGAAGCCGAATTCCTCGCCCGCCGCGAATCCGTCGACCGGACGATGCTCGTGCGCGAGAGCGGCGACCAGACCCAGCTCGTCGTCGTCGAGGACGGGATCGCCGTCGAGCACTACCTCAAGGAGAACCGCCAGCAGTCCTCGCTCATCGGCAACGTCTACCTCGGCAAGGTCCAGAACGTCCTGCCGAGCATGGAGGCGGCGTTCATCGACATCGGCAAGGGCCGCAACGCGGTCCTCTACGCCGGTGAGGTCAACTGGGACGCCCTCGGCATGGACGGCAAGGCCCGTCGCATCGAGACGGCGCTGAGCCCCGGCGACTCCGTGCTCGTCCAGGTGACGAAGGACCCTGTCGGCCACAAGGGCGCGCGCCTGACGAGCCAGATCTCCCTGCCGGGACGCTTCCTCGTCTACGTGCCCGGGAACTCGATGACCGGCATCTCCCGCAAGCTGCCCGACGTCGAGCGCGCCCGCCTGAAGAAGCTCCTCAAGGAGCTCGTCGGCGACTCCAACGGCGTCATCGTGCGCACCGCCGCCGAAGGGGCGACTGACAAGGAGCTCAGCCGCGACGTCGAGCGCCTGACCAAGCGCTGGGAGACGATCGAGAAGAAGTCGAAGTCGACGAAGGTCCTCGCCCCGCAGCTGCTCTACAGTGAGCCGGACATGATTGTGCGGATCATCCGCGACGTGTTCAACGAGGACTTCAACTCCCTCGTCATCGACGGCGACGGCGCCTGGGACACGATCCACGAATACGTCGAAGCGGTCGCCCCCGACCTCCTCGACCGCGTCCACCGCTACTCCGAGGACGAGGGCATCTTCGACCACTACCGGGTCGAGGAGCAGATCCAGAAGGCCCTCAACCGCACCGTCAACCTGCCCTCGGGCGGGTCACTCGTCATCGACCGCACCGAGGCGATGACCGTCATCGATGTCAACACCGGCAAGTTCACCGGTGCCGGGGGCAACCTCGAGGAGACCGTGACGCGGAACAACCTCGAAGCTGCCGAAGAGGTCATCCGCCAGCTGCGGCTGCGCGACATCGGCGGCATCATCGTCGTCGACTTCATCGACATGGTCCTCGAGTCCAACCGCGATCTCGTCGTCCGCCGCCTCGTCGAATGCCTCGGCCGGGACCGGACGAAGCACCAGGTCGCCGAGGTGACCTCGCTGGGTCTCGTACAGATGACCCGCAAGCGCATCGGCACCGGACTGGCCGAATCGATGGTCTCCGCCGGCGCCGACCTCACCGGTCGCGGACTCCTCCTGCCCGGTTCGGAGGAGGACGGGACGAAGGCCCACCGCGGCGGTCGTCCGTCGAACTCCGATTCGTCTTCCGGGAACAAGCGCGATCGCAAGCGCCGGTCGAACTCGAAGTCGGCCGAGACCGAGTCGCATGCGGAGTCGGCGGCGAACGAGGCCTCCCGGTCCGCGGTCGCCGCGATCGCGAAGGCGACGCTGAAGAAGGACGATGAGGAGACTCCCGCCGAGGCGGCCCCGCGAACTGAAGAGCGCGGAGAATCCGCGGCGGACGAGCGCACGGAGTCGAAGTCGAACCGGTCGAAGTCCCGGGGACGGAAGAAGTCCGCGAAGACCGAGAAGCCGGCCGAACAGACGCAGGCCGAGCCCGCGGCCGACCAGGCTCCCGCGGCCGAGCCCGCCGCTCAGCAGACGACAGCCGAACCCGCAGCGGCCGAGCCCGCCGGTGAGCTGCCGCTGATGATCGGTGCGGATACGACGACGAAGGTCGCCGTGGCGGCGCCGGAGGCAGCCCCGCGGCGCAGGGCGCCGAAGAAGAAGGCGGAGCCGGCCCCGCAGGAGTCGCTGCCGACCTCGTTCGTCATCATCGGCGAGGACTGAGCGACGGCGAGCACTGAGCCCGCCCGAGACGAGAACGAGCGCCCCGCGTCAGCCGACGCGGGGCGCTCGTCGCATCCGGGACTCAGGCGCCCGGCTGCTTGTTCCGCGTCGTGCTGATCGTCGGCTGCGCCGCCTGATCGCCGCAGAGGACGATCATGAGATTCGTGACGAGGTCGCTGCGTTCGGCATGGCCGAGCGTGACGATGTCGCGGCCTTCGATCTGCTCGATCGCGGTCTCGACCATGCCCACCGCGCCTTCGACGATGAGCTGACGGGCCGCGACGACCGCCGTCGCCTGCTGGCGCTGGAGCATCGCCCGGGCGATCTCCGGGGCGTAGGCGAGCTGCGTGATCCGCGACTCGATGACCGTCACGCCGGCCGAGGCGACGCGGGCCGCGACCTCCGCAGAGAGCTTCGAGGTGATCTCGTCGGCGTTGTCGCGCAGGGACATCCGGGCAGGGTCAGAGGAGTCGTAGGCATACGAGTTCGCGATGTGGCGCACCGCGGTCTCGGCCTGGATCGCGACGAACTCCTCGAAGTCATCGACCTCGAAGAGGGCCTGCGCGGTGTCCCTGACCTGCCAGACGACGACGGCGCCGATCTCGATCGGGTTGCCGTCGGCGTCGTTGACCTTGAGCGTCGAGGTCTCATGGTTGCGGATGCGCGTCGAGACCTGCTCCTTCGAATACAACGGGTTGACGAACCGCAGCCCCGACTGGCGCACCGTGCCGACGTAGCGGCCGTAGAGCTGGAGGACGACGGCCTGGCCCGGGGCCACCGAGGTGCAGCCCTTGAAGAGGAACATCGAGGCGATGAAGGTGAGCACGCCGAGGACGATGAGGATGATGCCGAAGCCCTGACCGGAGACCATCAATCCGAAGCCGATGAGCGCGAGGAGAGCCGCGACGACGAGGAGGCCGACGGCGGCGACGATCGCGAAGTACCCGGAGACCCCACCCGCGGGGCGTTCGCGCACCCGTTCGCCTTCGGGGGAGACGAGCCGGGTCGGGACACCCGGACCGTCCTGCCCGCGGGGCACACCCTGTCCTCCCGGTCCGCCGAGGTGGCCTGCAGGCCCCGGCCCGTGCGGGCGTCGGGGATCGTCAGGCGATGGCTGTGGCTGATTCTGTGACATGACGCCAGCCTAGGCCACAGGCGGCACCGTCCATCGTACGGCGGCGCCGAATATGTGATGCAGGTAACAGTTCTGTAACTGTCCGAATGACGGACGCGATTTCGCTTGATCCAGACTCCCCATTGCGGAACATTTGGGCCTCATGGACACACTCCTACTTGCCTCAGAGGCTCCCACATCACCTGTCGACGACGCCATCAACGCGTGGTTCGATCCGATCGCCACCTGGTTCTCCAGCGTCATCTTCGTTCCCGTGACCATCGGCGAGATCTCCTTCCCGTTCGTCGTCGCGTGGCTGATCATCGGCGCGCTCATCTTCACGATCTACTTCGGCTTCATCCAGTTCCGCGGCTTCAAGGTCTCCCTCGACGTCGTCCGCGGGAAGTACTCCTCGCCCACCGACCCCGGTGAGGTCACCCACTTCCAGGCGCTGGCCTCGGCACTGTCGGGAACCGTCGGACTCGGCAACATCGCCGGTGTCGGCGTGGCTGTGGCCCTCGGCGGTCCCGGTGCGACGTTCTGGATGATCATCGCCGGTCTGCTCGGTATGTGCACGAAGTTCGTCGAGTGCACCCTCGGCGTGAAGTACCGCGAGATCGACGAGAACGGCGTCGTCCACGGCGGGCCCTTCAAGTACCTGCCGGTCGCGTTCCGCCGCTTCTCCCGTCCCGTCGCGATGACGCTGACCGGCGTTTTCGCCGTCGCGATCCTCATCTTCGGCGTCGTCGGCGGCGGCATGTTCCAGGCCAACCAGACCTTCGCGCAGGTGCGCACCGCGACCGGCGGTGAGGACGGCTTCCTCGGCGGCCCGTTCGCCGGCCTGATCTTCGGCATCCTCTTCGCCCTCCTCGTCGGCCTCGTCATCCTCGGCGGCATCCGCTCGATCGCGAAGGTCACCGACAAGCTCGTCCCCGCGATGGGCATCTTCTACGTCCTGTCCTGCCTGCTCGTCCTCGCCATCAACTTCACCTCGATCCCTATGGCGATCGGGGAGATCTTCCAAGGCGCGTTCAACCCGCAGGGCATTGCCGGCGGCATCGTCGGTGTCATGATCATCGGCTTCCAGCGCTCGGCCTTCTCGAACGAGGCCGGCATCGGCTCGGCTGCGATCGCGCACTCCGCGGTCAAGACCCGCCGCCCGATCTCCGAGGGCTTCGTCGCCCTCCTCGAGCCCTTCATCGACACCGTCGTCATCTGCACCATGACCGCGCTGACGATCATCGTCGCCAACCAGCCCTCGTACACCGAATCCATCGGCACCGGCGAGATCGGCGGCGTCACCCTCGCCTCGGATGCGTTCTCGACCGTCGCCTCGTGGTACCCGGTGCTGCTGGCCATCGCCGTCGCCCTCTTCGCGTTCTCGACGCTCATCACCTGGGCCTACTACGGTGAGCGCGCGTGGAGCTTCCTCTTCGGTCGGAGCAAGGCGACGATCATGGTCTTCCGTGTCATCGTCTGCGTGTTCGTCGTCATAGGCTGTGTGGCCAGCTTCAGCAAGGTCGTCGAGTTCGCCGACGCGGCCCTGTTCATGTGCGCCTTCATCAACATCCTCGGCCTCTACCTGCTCATGCCGGTGGTCAAGAAGGAGATGAAGAAGTACCTCGCCGACCGCAAGGCCGGTACGCTCACCGACCCGGACACCAAGGACGCCGTCCCTGTCGAACAGCCCGCCTGAGTCAGCAGCCTGATTCAGCTCCCACTGCGCCCCGGGACCCGCCACGGGTTCCGGGGCGCAGTGCGTCACCGCCCGGTTAGACTGGTCCGGTGAACGACGACCATGATTCCCCGGCCCGCGCACAGGAGCGCCTCGTCCAGCTGCGCGGCAGCATCGACAACATCGACGCCGCCCTCATCCATTTGCTGGCCGAGCGGTTCAAGCTCACCGAGACCGTGGGGGAGCTCAAGGCCGACCACGGCCTGCCCCCGGCCGACGAGTCCCGGGAGGCCAGGCAGGTCGCGCGGCTGCGGCGGCTGGCCGAGGAATCCCACCTCGATCCCGAATTCGCGGAGAAGTTCCTCGCCTTCATCGTCGCCGAGGTGATCCACCATCACGAACGGATCGCGGAGTCCCGCGAAGCCTGAGTCGAGAGCCGAGCGTCGTGGGATCGGCGGTTTGCCGTGCCGGGCCCTCATCGACTAGACTCATACGTCGGTGCGATCTGACGCACCACGGCTGGTGATTCCTCTCAATGGGTCTCCCGCGGAAGCCTCGCTCCCGTCCGAGCCAAGGGATCAACCGCCGTTCGTTTGTGAAACAGCAGAAAGGGTTCGACCATGGTCTACGCCATTGTCCGTGCCGGTGGCCACCAGGAAAAGGTCAGCGTCGGCGACATCATCACAGTCAACCGAATGAAGGCGAAGGCCGGAGACAGCGTCGAACTCGATGCCGTCCTCTTCGTCGACGGCGATGCGGTCACGACCGATGCCGATGCCCTCTCGAAGATCTCGGTGAGCGCCGAGGTCGTCGATGAACTGCGCGGTCCCAAGATCGTGATCCAGAAGTACAAGAACAAGACCGGTTACAAGAAGCGTCAGGGCCACCGCCAGGACCTCACCCGTCTGAAGATCACGAACATCAAGTAAGAGGAGACACCTGACATGTCAAGCAAAAAGGGAGTCAGCTCGACCCGCAACGGTCGCGACTCGAACCCGCAGTACCTCGGCGTCAAGCGCTTCGGCGGCCAGGTCGTCAAGGCCGGCGAGATCATCGTCCGCCAGCGCGGAACCAAGTTCCACCCCGGTGCGAACGTCGGCCGCGGCAACGATGACACGCTCTTCGCACTCACGGCAGGCGCCGTCGAGTTCGGCAAGCGCAACGGTCGCAAGATCGTCAACATCGTCGGCGTCTGACCGACCGATACTGATCTTCCCCCGCTCTCGGGGGTGCATGAAGGGTGAGTCTCACGACTCACCCTTCATCTGATATAAGGACATTATGGCCACCGAGTTCATTGATCGCGTCACGGTCCACCTGGCTGCCGGTGACGGCGGAAACGGCTGCAGCTCCATCCGACGGGAGAAGTTCAAGCCCCTCGGCGGACCCGACGGCGCCAACGGCGGCCGCGGCGGCGACATCACCTTCGTCGTCGACCCGCAGACGACGACCCTGCTGCCTCTCCACCACCGTCCCCACCTCAAGGCCGACGGCGGCGGCATCGGCAAGGGCGACCTGCGCCACGGCGCCGACGGCAGAGACCTCATCGTCCCCGTGCCCGACGGCACGGTCGTGAAGTCGCCGTCAGGGGAGATCCTCGCCGACCTCGTCGGCCCCGGCACCGAGTTCGTCGCCGCGGCCGGCGGTCGCGGGGGACTGGGCAATGCGGCGCTGGCCTCGACGAAGCGCAAGGCCCCCGGCTTCGCCCTCCTCGGCGAACCCGGTGAGGAGGCCACGCTCGTCCTCGAACTCAAGACCATCGCCGACGTCGCCCTCGTCGGCTACCCGTCGGCCGGCAAGTCGAGCCTCATCGCGGCCCTCTCGGCGGCGAAGCCGAAGATCGCCGACTACCCGTTCACGACGCTCGTGCCCAACCTCGGCGTCGTCGAAGCCGGCGACGTGCGATACACGATCGCCGACGTCCCCGGCCTCATCCCCGGTGCCTCGGAGGGCAAGGGACTCGGCCTCGAGTTCCTCCGCCACGTCGAACGCTGCGCGGCCCTCGTCCACGTCATCGACATGGCCACGTGGGAACCCGGCCGCGACCCGGTCTCCGACCTCGAGGTCATCGAAGCCGAACTCGCCGCCTACTCCGTCGACCTCGGCGAGGGCGCGAACGATGTGCCGCTGTCCCAGCGCCCGAAGCTCGTGGCGCTGAACAAGGTCGACATCCCCGACGGTCGTGAACTCGCCGACATCGTCCGTCCCGACCTCGAAGCCGCCGGCTACCAGGTGTTCGAGATCTCCGCGGTCAGCCATGCCGGCCTGCGGGAGCTCTCCTTCGCGATGGCCGGACTCGTCGCCGCCGAACGCGAACGCCGCGCCGAACTCGAGGCCGTGCCCCAGCGCGTGGTCATCCGCCCCAAGGCCGTCGACGACAAGGGCTTCACGATCCGCGCCGAACACGATGCCGATGGCCCCGTCTTCCGCGTGCTCGGCGACAAACCCGAACGCTGGGTGCGCCAGACCGACTTCGCCAACGACGAAGCAGTCGGCTACCTCGCCGATCGGCTCGAACGCCTCGGCGTCGAGGAGGCGCTGTTCAAGACCGGTGCGAAGCCGGGCGACACGGTCGTCATCGGCGAAGGCGCCGGTGTCGTCTTCGACTGGGATCCCACGAGCGTCGGCGGTGCCGAGCTGCTCGGCTCCCGCGGCACCGACCTCCGCCTCGAAGAGGAGGCCCGCGCGAGCCGCAAGGAGCGCAAGGCCGCCTACCATGAGCGCCAGGACGCCAAGGCTGCCACGCGCGCGGAGTTCGAGAAGGAGCGCCTGGCCGAACGCGCCGCCCGGGAACGTGCGGGCACAGCGCCCGCCGAGGTCGAGTCCGCCGACGTCGAGTCCGCCGACGAGCAGTGAGGCCTGAAGATGAGGCGTCGGCGGTGCGTGCCGACATCGCCGGAGCCAAGCGCATCGTCATCAAGGTCGGCTCCTCGTCGCTGACGACGCTCGACGGCGGACTCGACGAGTCCCGCCTCATCGCGCTCACCGACGCGATCGCCGCCCACCGCGCCGGCGGACGCGAGGTCGTCCTCGTCTCCTCCGGTGCGATCGCCGCAGGCCTCGAACCCGTGGGCCTGCGCCGCCGGCCCCGGGACCTCGCGACCCAGCAGGCCGCAGCGGGCGTCGGGCAGAGCCTCCTCATGGCCGCCTACACGCGGGCGCTCGGCCGCTATGACCTCGTGCCCTCGCAGGTGCTGCTCTCCGCCGACGACCTCATCCGCCGCACCCGGTACAAGAATGCACAGCGGGCCATCGACAGGCTCCTGACCCTCGGCACCCTGCCGATCGTCAACGAGAACGACGCCGTGGCCACGGAGGAGATCCGCTTCGGCGACAACGACCGGCTCGCCGCCCTCGTCGCCCACCTCTCCCACGCCGACGCCCTCGTCCTCCTCTCCGACGTCGACGCCCTCTACACGGGACCTCCGAACCTGGAGACCTCCTCCCGGATCGATCACGTGGCCGGGCCCGACGACCTCGGCGGGGTGGCGATCGGGGGAGTCGGGGCGGCTGGGACCGGCACCGGCGGCATGGCCACGAAGGTCGACGCGGCCCTCATGGTCACCGATTCGGGCATCCCCGCGGTGCTCACCTCCGCCGACAGGGTCGCCGAGGTGCTCGCCGGGGACTGCGTCGGCACCTCCTTCTCCGTCACCCACCGTCGTCGCGGCACCCGGCTCCTGTGGCTGCGGCACCTCGCGAAGACCTTCGGTTCGGTGACGATCGACGACGGCGCCGAGGCGGCCGTGCGCTCCCGGGGGACGAGTCTCCTCGCCGCCGGAGTCGTCGGCGTCGACGGAGAGTTCGAAGCCGGAGATCCCGTCGAGATCCGCAATCTGCGCGGTGAGACGGTGGCCCGGGGGATGACGAACTTCTCCTCGGCCGAGCTGCCGATGATGTTCGGCCTGACCACCGAGGAACTTGGCACCCGGCTGGGAAGTGACTACCGTAAAGAAGTCATCCATCGCAATGATCTCGTTCTCACGCATGTGAGCGAGAGGAGTTAGTCCATGACCGCAGCAGCCGACATCCACCCCAAGACCGTGCGCGGGGTGACGAGGATCGCGCGGAACGCGAAAGCGGCCGCGGCCAGACTGGCGACGACGTCGACAGCGGAGAAGGATGCCGCACTGCAGGCGATCGCCGACGGCCTGCGGGAGTCCTCGGCCCGCATCGTCAAGGCCAACGAAGCCGACCTCGCCGCGGGCGTCGAGAACGGGATGAGCGAGTCCCTCCTCGACCGGCTGCGCCTCGACGAGGCCCGGATCGCAGCGATCGCCGACTCCGTCGAGCAGGTCATCGACATCCCCGACCCCGTCGGCACCACCGTGCTCGGGCGCACCCTGCCCAACGGCATCCGCCTCACCCAGTCCCGGGTGCCCATGGGCGTCATCGGTGCCATCTACGAAGCCCGCCCCAATGTCACCGTCGACATCGCGATCCTCGCCCTCAAGGCAGGCAATGCGACGATCCTTCGCGGCGGTTCGGCGGCTGAGCACTCGAACGCCGAACTCGTCGCGGTCCTGCGCCGGGCCGTCGAATCGGTCAGGCTGCCCGCGGACACGATCAACACCATCGACCAGTACGGGCGCGAGGGCGCGAGCGTGCTCATGAACTCCCGCGACTACGTCGACCTCCTCATCCCGCGCGGGGGTGCCGACCTCATCAACGCCGTCGTCCAGGACTCGATCGTCCCGGTCATCGAGACCGGCATCGGCAACGTCCACATGTTCATCGACTCCTCGGCGACGGTGAAGAACGCCGTCGACCTCGTCCTCAACTCGAAGACGCAGCGCCCGAGCGTGTGCAACTCGCTCGAGACCCTCCTCGTCCACGAGAAGGCCGCGAAGCGGGTGCTGCCGAAGATCCTCGAACGCCTCGAGGCGGCCGGCGTCGTCGTCCATGCCGATGCCGACGTCGCGGCCCTGGCGCCGGAGTCGATGCGGATCCGTCGGGTCTCCCGTCGCGACTGGGCCAAGGAGTACCTCGACCTTGAACTCGCCGTCAAGCTCGTCTCCGGCATCGACGAGGCGATCGAGCACATCCGCGCCTACACCTCCGGACACACCGAGGTGATCGTGACGAAGGACATCGACAATGCGGAGACCTTCGTCACAGCCATCGACGCCGCCGCCGTCGGCGTCAACGTCTCCACCCGCTTCACCGACGGCGGCGAGTTCGGCTTCGGCGCGGAGGTGGGCATCTCGACGCAGAAGCTCCACGCCCGCGGCCCGATGGGCGTCGAACAGCTGACGACGACGAAGTGGATCATGCAGGGCAACGGACAGATCCGCGACTGACCCCATGTCGCTGCATGCGCCGGCGACTGGACATGAGAAACTGAAGAGAAACCGCACCGGCCACCACCGGTCCACGACACAAGGAGCACCACCGTGAACGCAACTCTGCTGGCAGCCGCCGAAGAAGCAGCAGGCCACCCCGAGCTGCCGATGGAGCCGATCTTCTACGGCCTCATCACGCTCTCGATCTTCATCACCATGGCCATTGTGGCTCGGTCGTGGAAGGGCATCTCGTACCGCCACTGATATGGCAGAGCGCACCCGTCGGGTCGGTGTCATGGGCGGCACCTTCGACCCCATCCACCACGGACACCTGGTCGCGGCGAGCGAGGTCCAATCGACCTTCGACCTCGACGAGGTGATCTTCGTCCCCACCGGACGGCCCTACCAGAAGGACGACCAAGCGGTCACCGATGCCGAGCACCGGTACCTCATGACCGTCATCGCCACGGCGTCGAACCCGCGGTTCAAGGTCTCCCGCGTCGACATCGACCGGCCCGGGCCGACGTACACGATCGACACCTTGCGCGACCTCACCGCGACGCTCGATGAGGACACGGAGATGTTCTTCATCACCGGCGCGGACGCTTTGGCTCAGATTCTGACGTGGAAGAATGTCGATGAGCTGTTCTCCTTGGCGCACTTCGTCGGAGTCAGCAGGCCCGGCCACGAACTGCGCAGTGAGGGTCTGCCCGTCGACCGTCTGTCACTGGCGCAGATCCCGGCGCTGGCGATCTCGTCAACGGATTGCAGACAACGGGTGATGGACGGAGCCCCGGTCTGGTACCTCGTGCCCGACGGCGTGGTGCAGTACATCGCGAAACACGATCTGTACAGGAGTGATAATGGCTGAAGAGCAGTTCACGTCACGGCGTGCCAGGCGCGAAGCCGAACGATTGGCGGCCGAACAGGAGTTCGAGGCCAGGTCCACCCCTGCACAGCCGACCGAGACCAACCGCGCCGACCTGCTGACCCCGCCGCAGCGTCCCACCGAGAAGCCCAAGGCTCCCGCCGAGGCGGCCGCACCGTCGGCGACGAGCGCCCCAGGCGACCTCCCCGCCGCTCCGAGCGCACCCGCACCCGCACCGAGCGGTCCGTCTCAGGGCGCTTCCGCCCCGAGCGCTCCCGCGCCGCAGGCCCCGGCCGCGCCGGCACCGACGCCTGAGAACGCCGAGCACAACGAGTCGGCGGCTGTGAAGAACGACGGCGCTGCCGACAAGGGCGATGCTGCTCCGGCCTCGCGGATCGATCCGGCCCCGGCGGAGCGCATCTCGCACGAACGCGGAGCCCTGGCCTCCGATCACCTTCCGCAGGAGAGGCCCCCGGTCAATGCCGAGGACCGTCTGGACCCGAGGCGGGCACCGCTGCCGCACTTCGAGTCGCGGGCCGCCCGCAAACGCTACCTGAAGGAGCACGGGCTCTCCCTCGACGGCGATCTCTCGACGGGGGCGATCCCCGTCATCGCGACTCCCGAGGAGACCGCGGCCGCCGACGCCGAGAGCGCCGACGCTGAGACGGTGGCAGCGCCGCGCGAACACGAATCCTTCGACACCGCGGGCTTCGGCGGCACCTCCGACGAGGTGGCCGCCCGGGACTTCGAATCCCCGGTCACCGCGGATTCCGCACCGCGTCCGGCCTCCGGTGACGACGCTCTCTCGCGTCCTGCCGAGACCGCACCGGCCGGTTACACCGTCGCCAAGCCCGCCGAGGCGACCGAGAAGCCGAGCTCCGATGATGCGCTGACCCTGCCGGCCGCCCCGGCGACGGAGGAGAAGGCCGCGGACACCGGCAGGCAGGCAGAGCCGTCGACGCGCTCACGCCGGATGCCGATCGTCCAGCCGCCGACGACCTCGGGCGTCCGCGTCGTCACGGCCGCCTCGGCGCAGGTCACCGAGACCCCCAAGAGCACGGAGGTCACCGAGGTCGTTGCGACCGAGACGACTCCCGTGCCCCCGACAGCCCGCCGGGAGGAGCGCACCGACGACGATCGGGCGAGCGACGCCGCCGACTCCGCGCAGACGGCCGATGAAGCCGCCCGTGCGCTGGCCGCGAATCCCGAGACCCGGCCCATGGACGCCGTGCCCGAAGCCTGGGCGCTGCCGAACCCCGATTACGAAGACGAAGAGACCGAGAACCCTCCCGGCACGCGGATCAAGGCCAGTGCGGTGACCGGCTACGACGGGCAGATCCTTGTCGGCGAAGAGCCGTCCAAAGTATCCTTTGTCGTGCTGGGCATCGCCGCACTCTTCGCCATCGCCCTCATCGTCATCGCACTCGTCATGCTGCTGTGACCTCCCTGAAAGGACCGCGTGGACACCACGACTGAACTCCTCCGGACGGCCGCGAAGGCCGCCGACGACAAGCTCGGCACCGACATCGTCGCCCTCGATGTCAGCTCGACCCTCTACATCACCGATGCCTTCCTCATTGTCTCCGCGGAGAACGAACGACAGGTCTCCGCGATCGTCGACGCCGTCGAAGAGGCACTGCTCAAGGAATGCGGCCGCAAGCCGCTGCGCCGTGAGGGTCGCGGTTCCGGCGACTGGGTGCTGCTCGACTACGGCGACATCGTCGTCCACGTCTTCTCCTCGGAACAGCGTGAGTACTATGCGCTCGAGCGCCTGTGGAAGGACGTTCCCGTCATCGACGTCGCCCTCGACGCCGAGGCGGCTCCCGCCGAGGCCGACTCGGCCGGTGACGGCGAGACCGACGCCTGATGACGCGGACCGTCGTGTTCTGGCGTCACGGTCAGACCGACTACAACCTCGCCGGGCGTTTCCAGGGCCAGTCCGACATCCCGCTCAACGCGGTCGGGGAAGATCAGGCCGCTCGCGCCGCGGCCGACCTGGCCGAACTCGGACCGGACCTCATCGTCTCCTCCGACCTCGTCCGGGCGGCAGCGACCGCTGATGCCCTCGCCTCCCGAGTGGGACTGAGCGTGGGACGCGATGCCCGCCTGCGGGAGACCTCATTTGGGGACTGGGAGAGGCTGACTCGCGATGAGATCACCCAGTCGTGGCCCGATGAGCTCCACATGTGGCTCTCGGGCGCCGACACTCGACCGCCCGGGGGAGAGACCCGCACCGAATCCGCCCGCCGGGTCGCCGCCGCCATCACCGACATCGTCACCGGCTCCGACGCCGACGTCATCGTCATCGTCGCCCACGGCGCGGTGCTGCGCGGTGCGGCCGAAGAGCTGCTCGAGATGACCGGCACCGGTCGGCTGGCCGTGCTCGGCAACTGCGGGCACGGGGAGTTCGGCTTCACCGGAGACCGTTGGGTGCTCCGCCACTGGGGGACGCCCCCGCTCTGAGGCTCACGCCCGTCCCGCATGCACCTCACGGATGAGGTCGACGAGGGCCTCGGCTGAATCGCTCCACGCGAACCGCTGCGACTGCTCCTGCCCGGCGGCGGCCTTCTCCGCCCACTCCTGCGGATCCGTCAGCGTCGTCACCGCAGCGGCGATCGACGCGGGATCGTCCTGGTCGAAGTACACGCCGGCCCGTCCGGCGATCTCGTGGAAGATCGGGATGTCGGAGACCGCGACCGGCACGCCCTTGGCCATCGCCTCGATGACCGGCAACCCGAACCCCTCTGCTCGGGAGGCGGTGACGAGCGCGGTCGCGGACTCGAGCAGCTCGGCGTAGGTCTCGTCGCTGACCCCGCGGTGGAAGACGACCCGGGCTCGGTCGGGGATGAGTGCTCGCAGCTGTGCCTCGCGACGACCCTCGATCCGGCTCGCGATGTGCAGGGTCCAGCCCGGCAGGTGCTGCAGCGCCCGGATGAGCGTCTCGACGTTCTTGTACGGCATGAACGAACCCATGTAGACCAGGGACTTCGCATGCGCACGATTGACGGTGCGCTTCTCGGCCGCCGTCACCTCGGCGGCGTTCGACACCACGCGCACCGGCCGCTTCGTCAGCCTCTCGTCGGCCAGGAGTGCCTTCGTCGTCTCACTCACCGCTGCCACGGCATCGGCCCGGTCGAGCAGGAGACGCTGCGGGGCGTAGCTGAGGTGGTAGAGGCGCCACAGCAGACGCACGGGGGCGGGCAGGTCGGCCGGCGGCAGGGGATGGGAGTAGTAGATGAGGTCGTGGACGGTGAGGATGAGCCCGTAGCGGCGGCCCATCGAGCCCATGACCTGCATCGTCGAGAACACCACGTCGGCCCCTAAGTCGTTGAGCGACTTCGCGATCCCCACCTCGGCGGGGGAGGTGGGGGAGTTGAGCTTCACCCAGGTGCACTCGGGCAGCAGCCCCAGCTGGGCTTCGTCGCTGATGATCGCCGTGACCTCGATGTCCGTGCCCGCGGTGGCCTCGAGCAGTGCGGTGAGCAGGCACGAACCGTAGCGGGAGATGCCGTCATGATGGGTGGTCCTGGTGAACCGGGCATCGAAGAAGACCCGAATGGGTCCAGGGGTCTGGGGGGCGTCTGAGTTTTTGCTCATGGAACTCCGAGTCGATAGTCTGAACATTCGAAAGTGAGCGTTCGCCGCGACGAAGGGCCAGTGAGTGAAGGAACCAGCACCTGCGTCCGAAGCCCTGAGGCTCCGGTCATGATCCTAACGATTATCGCACTCGCCGCCCTCGTCGTCCTCACCCCGTTCCTCACCCGCCTCATGGGTCGGGCCACCGGATGGCCGCTGGCTGCGGCATACTTCGGTGTGGCCGCGCTCTTCACGCCCACCGCCGCCGAGGTGATGACCGGGACCACCCCCGAGGTGACGCTGCCGTGGGCGCCGAGTCTCGGTGTGGACATGGCCCTGCGCGCCGACGGCATCGGCGTGATCTTCACCTACATCGCCCTGATCATCGGTGCGATCGTCTTCGTCTACTCGACGGCCTACCTGCCGCAGGGCCCCGGCACCCTGAGCTTCTACTGGCTCATGGTCGTCTTCACGTTCTCGATGGTCGCGCTCGTGCTCAGCAACGACCTCATCGTCCTCTTCATCTGCTGGGAGCTGACCTCCCTCGCCTCGTTCTTCCTCATCGCCCGCTCCGGCTCACCCGGTCAGGCGCCGTCCCTGCGGACCCTGTTCATCACCTTCATCGGCGGCCTCACCCTGCTCGTCGCGGTGGGGGTGACGATCGCGGTGACCGGGACGACGAACCTCCATGAGGCCCTCGTCTCCGATGTCTGGGCGAATCAGCCGGCCGTGACGACGCTCGTGGCCGTCCTGGTGGCGATCGCGGCGATGACGAAGTCCGCGCAGTTCCCGTTCCACTCATGGCTGCCCGATGCGATGGCCGCGGCCACCCCGGTCTCCGCGTACCTCCATGCCGCTGCCGTGGTCAAGGCCGGCATCTTCCTCATGATGCGCTTCTCGCCCGCCTTCCATGCGACGCCGGCCTGGAACGTCATCCTCATCAGTGCCGGCCTCATCACGGCGTTCATCGGCGGGTGGTTCGCCCTCAACCAGCACGACGTCAAGAAGCTCATGGCGTACTCGACGGTCTCCCAGCTCGGCCTCATCACCGCCGTCATCGGCGTCGGCACCGAAGCCGCGATCGCCGCAGCCGCCCTCCACGTCATCGCCCACGCACTCTTCAAGTCCGGTCTGTTCATGATGGTCGGCGTCGTCGACCACCTCGCCGGCACCCGCGAACTCACCCGCATCCCCCGTCTCATCGGACCCGCCCCGGTCGCCTTCACCGTCATGGTGCTCGGCTGCGCCTCGATGGCGGGCATCCCGCCGCTGCTCGGCTTCGTGTCGAAGGAATCGCTGTTCACCGCGCTCTTCGAGGTCCCCGCCTCCGGGTGGATCCTCTTCGCCAGCGCCGTGGCGGCCTCCGTGCTCACCTTCGCCTACTGCGCGAAGACCGTGTGGGGTGCCTTCATCGACGGCAAACCGGTGACGAAGTCCGAACTCGGTCACTCCTCGCCGGTCATGCTCGCCGCCGCGGGCCTGCCCATCGTCGCTTCGCTGCCGCTGAGCTTCGTCCTCTTCGTCTTCGACACCCCGCTCACCGAGGTCGTCGCCGCCGCCATCCCGGGCACCCCCGAAGAGGTGCACGTGAAGTTCTGGCACGGGTTCACCCCTGAGCTCTACGCCTCGGCGCTCATCATCGTCATCGGCATCATCCTCATCATCAACCGCTCGAAGGTCTTCGCGTTCTTCCACCGGGCACGGCTGGGCTTCGACGGCGCGGACGTCATCAACGGCATCGTGCTCGGCCTCATCCGCCTCGGCCGCGGCCTGAGCATCTTCGCCCGCCCGATGAACTCCGGACCGTATCTCGCGATGAGCCTCGGCGGTCTCGCCCTCATCGCCTTCGTCTCCGTCCCGGCGATCTACCCGAGCCTGCCGCCGCTGCAGGACAACCTGTGGCGGGCACCCGACATCGTCCTCCTCGTCCTCATCACGATCGCCGTCCTCGTCGTGTGCACCTCGCACTCGCGGCTGACCACCGTCGTCGCCCTCTCGGCCGTCGGCATCCTCGCGACCGTGCAGATCCTCGTCCTCGGGGCCCCCGACGTCACACTCACCCAGCTGCTCGTCGAGGCGATGACGATCATCGTCATCATGCTCGTCCTGCAGAAGCTGCCCCGCTCCTTCTGGCGGTACTCGAAGCGCCTGCAGTCGACGCGCGCGGTCTTCGCGATCCTCGTCGGCGCCGCGGTCACCCTGCTCACGCTTGCGCTCAACGGCCGTCGCGAACGCTCCTCGGTGGGCATGTACTACATCGAGAACGCCCCGGAGATCAGCGGCGGGCACAACATCGTCAACACCATCCTCGTCGAGTTCCGTGCCCTGGACACGCTCGGCGAGCTCACCGTCCTCGGCATGGCCGGGATCGCGATCGTCGCGGTGATGTCGACGGTCAAGGACCGCTACATCGACCCGCCGGCGGAGAACATCCCCGAACCGCCGAGGCGGGCGTGGGTGACCGTGCGACCGAAGGGCACGAGCGCCTACCGCGGCGTCCACGAGGCGTGGCCCAACGTCATCCCGCTGCAGCTGACGATCAAGGTCCTCGGCCCCCTCCTCGTCATCACCTCGGCGCTGATCTTCTGGCGCGGACACAACGAACCCGGCGGCGGGTTCATCGCCGCCCTCATCGGTTCGGCCGTCATCGGCCTGCTCTACATGTCCACGGCCAAGGACCGAGCGATCGGACCCCCGCGGGCCCCGCTCTACCTCATCGGCATCGGCATCTCGATCGCGATCCTCACCGGCCTCCTCGGGCTCGTGCTCGCCGGATCGTTCCTCGAACCGATGCAGGTCTACATCTTCGGGCAGAAGTACACGTCCTCCCTGCTCTTCGACGTCGGCGTCTACCTCGCCGTCCTCGGACTCATCCTGCTCTCCTTCAACCTCCTCGGCGTCTCCGATTCCGCTGCCACCCCGGCCGGTGACGATGTGCTCACCGACGGCATCATCCGCCGCGACGTCGAACGCACCCGCGAGCGCGCCGACGAACTCCTCTACGGGGAGCTCAAGGGTCCGATGGAGTCGATCAGGGGTGAGCGCCCACGTCGCGGCGACCGCATCGTCGGACGCGGCTCCGACCGGAAGGTGAGAGCCTCGACGACCCACATACTCCACGGCAACGCCCCGCTCGACCGCGGCGAAGCCCCGACCACAGCCGAGGGGGACCGATGATCCTGGCCATAACGATCGGCGTCCTCACCGCCGGCGGCGTCTACCTCATGATGCAGCGCTCCATGGTGCGCGGCGTCTTCGGGCTCACCCTGCTCTCGCACGCCGCGAACTTCATCCTGCTCTCCGCCGGCGTCGGCGCCTGGCGCGTCGAACCGCTGGCCGGACGCGGGGACCAGAGCCTCGCCGCCGACCCGCTGCCGCAGGCATTCGTGCTCACCGCCATCGTCATCACCCTGGCGGTGACGATCTTCATGCTCGCCCTCGCCGTGCTCGGCCACGACGACGACCAGAAGCGCGCGCCCGAGACGGGGGAGGTGCGCGAATCGTGAACCCCGCCCTCCTGCTCCTCCTCGTCGGCATCCCGCTGCTCGCCTCGGCGCTGAGCGTGCTCATCACCTCCCGCACCCTCGACCGGGTCCTCATGCTCGCGGTGCCCTCGTTCGTCGGGCTCGCCGGCATCGGGCTCCTCGTCCTCCACCAGCGGATCCCGGTCATCGCCCACGACGTCGGCGGCTACATCCCGGGTCTGGCGATCCCGTTCGTCTCCGACTCGTTCACGGCCCTCATGCTCGTGCTCACCTCGCTGACGGCGCTGGTCAGCTGCCTCTTCCTCATCGCGACCGGGGAGGACCAGTACCGGTTCGTCCCGGCCCTGATCATGATGATGCTCACCGGCGTCTACGGGGCCCTGCTCACCGGCGACCTGTTCAACTTCTTCGTCTTCGTCGAGGTCATGGTCCTGCCCGCCTACGCGCTCATCGCGGTCACGGGAACGTGGCGCCGCCTCGGCGTGGGCCGCATGTTCGTCATGGTCAACCTGCTCACCTCGACGATCCTGCTCATCGGCGTCGGCTTCGTCTACGGCGCCACCGGCACGGTCAACCTCGCCGTCCTCGCCGGCCTCGGCACGCCCACCGGGCAGGGGCAGCTGGCGCTCGGCGTCGTCCTCTTCGCTCTCCTCGTCAAGGCCGGCGGCGCGCCGTTCCACGGCTGGCTGGCCCGCAGCTACCCGAACACCTCGGCGGGGATGATGGCGCTCTTCTCCGGTCTCCATTCGAAGGTCGCACTCTACGCGATCTACCGGGTGTGCACGACCGTCTACGGGGAACCTCCGGCGTGGGCGAACGTCATCGTCGTCATCGTCATCGCGAGCATCATCATCGGGTCGCTCTCGGGCTTCGGCCAGAACCGCGTGCGCAATGTGCTCGCCTTCCAGATGACGGCCAGTGTGGGCCACACGCTCGTCGGCGTCGCCCTCATCACGGCCGCCTCCCTGGCCGCGGGCTCGTTCTACATGGTCCACAGCATGATCACGATGGCCGGCCTCCTCCTCGTCATGGGGGCGGTCGAACAGACCTACGGCACCGGCTCGTTCAAGAAGCTCTCCGGCCTGGCCGGTCGGGAGAAGTGGGCGAGCGTGCTCATGGTCCTCGGGCTCTTCTCCCTCATCGGTCTGCCGCCGACCTCGGGCATGTGGGGGAAGATCGGCCTGATCACCGCGTCGACAGCCGTTCGGAGTGCGGCCGGATGGTGGATCGTCACGGCGATCGTCCTCGGGGCGCTCATCTCGATGCTCGCCCTCCAGCGGACGTGGCGCAACACGTTCTGGGGTCCGCCCATGCAGAGCTACCGGCCCGACTCCGCGGAGACGGGACGCGCCCCGACGGAGGAGATCCCCGATTCGCTGCGCATCCCCGCCCGCCTGCTCGTGCCCGGCACGATCATGATCGCGCTGTCGGTGGCGATATTCGTCTGGCCCGAACCGCTGCTCGATATCACTGCGCGCGTCGCCGAGGGACTGCTCGACCACACGAACTACATCGAGGCGGTGACGTCACCATGAGGCGCTTCGTCAACGGCGTGTCCTACGTCTTCTACATCCTCTGGGCGATCATCGTCGGCACCGGCAAGGTCATCGGGCATCTCTTCCGGGTGCGCAGGCCGTACGCGGAGCCGATGATCGTCGAGGTGCCGCTGCGGTGCCGCACCGACCTCGAGGTCACCCTGTTCTCGTCGTCGATCACGATCACCCCGGGCACGCTGGTCACCGCGATCGCCGCAGGCACGGCGAACACCCCGCCCGTGCTCTTCGTCCACGCGCTCTTCGAGGACTCCGAGGAAGCCGCGCTCGAGGGCCTCTACGACATGGAGTCGAGGCTGCTGGCCATGACGCGGGGACGGGCCCCGCAGAGTGCGGCCTCGGCCGTCGCCGACGTCGAAGCCGCCTTCGTCGATCCCGATGAGGAGAGGACAACGCCATGACCGTCATCGCGATCATCTGCGAGATCATCCTCGCCGCAGCCATCGTCGTCGGACTCATCCGGGTCGTCACCGCGAAGGACCTCGGCTCCCGCGCCGTGGTCAGCGACCTCGTGTACTTCTCGGCGATCGGGATGCTCACGATGATCGGGATCCACGTCTCGTCCTCGATCATCCTCGACATCATCTTCCTCGCCTCGATGGTCGGCATCCTCGCGACCATCGCCCTGTCCCGCATCCTCACCAGGGGGCACCGCTGATGAACGAACTCACCGCCACGATCCTCGTCGGCGTCTTCGGGATCTCCGGCTCCCTCATCGTCCTCGCCTCGGCGCTGGCGATGTTCCGGGTCCGCGACGCCCTCTCCCGGATCAACGTCTTCTCGCCGGCCACCGGCCTGGGCATGCCGCTCATCGCTCTGGCCGCCTATGTCAGCGACGTCTACGTCGAAGGCTTCAGCGTGACCTCGCTGATCATCCTCATCGTCACGATCCTCTGCCTCGTCATCGTCTCCTCGGTCGCGTCGAACACGCTCTCGCGCGCCAGCGTGCTCTCCGGGCAGCCGATCTACCGCAAGACCTCACCGAACCGACTCGCGCAGCCGCCCGAGGGGATCGAGGACCCGGATCCCACTGCCGCGCCGAAATCGGGCGAGTGAGGCCCCGGAGGGCTGAGCCCCTCCGGCGACCGGGCGTGAGCACACTCGAGGGGCCGTGGTCGGCGTCCTTTTCCACGGTCGAACCGAGGTTTAAGTAAGGCTGTCCTATGCTAGGATGAGCGAGCCGCAGACACGGCGCGAAATCTCAGCAGAAAGCCAGCAATGTTCCAGACGTTTCTCATCGGCCTGCGCGAGGGCCTCGAGGCCGCTCTCATCGTGAGCATCCTCATCGGCTACCTCGGCAAGATCGGCCGGACCCGCGAGATCCGCGCGATGTGGTGGGGGATCGCCGCGGCGATCCTCGTCTCCCTGGCCTTCGGCGCCCTCCTCACCTTCGGTCCCTCGACCCTGACGTTCGAAGCCCAGGAGTTCATCGGCGGCACCCTGTCGATCATCGCCGTCGGCTTCGTCACGTGGATGATCTTCTGGATGGCGCGGACGGCGAAGAGTCTCGGCGGTGAGCTGCGGGCGGCGGCGGACAAGGCCCTCGACGGTCCGCTCATCGGCCTCGTCATCCTCGGCGCCTTCTCCGTGGGCCGTGAGGGCCTCGAGACCGCGCTCTTCCTGTGGGCGGCGACCCGCGCGAACACCTCGGCGGGCACCTCGGCCCTCGGGCTCACTCTGGCAGCGGTCGCCGGCATCGTCATCGCGATCCTCCTGGCCTGGCTCATCGCCAAGGGCCTGCTGCGCCTCAACCTCTCGGCGTTCTTCCGCTGGTCGGGGGCGTTCCTCATCATCATCGCCGCCGGCGTCCTCGCCTACGGCTTCCACGACCTGCAGGAAGCCGGGGTCATCCCGGGGCTGAACTCGCTCGCCTTCGACGTCTCCGAGACGATTCCGCCGACGAGCTGGTACGGCGTCCTCCTCAAGGGCATCTTCAACTTCTCCCCGGCCACGACGTGGGTCGAGTTCACCGTGTGGTGGCTCTACGTCATCGTCGTCGGCGCCTTCTTCGTCCGCAGCCTGCGCTCCTCGCCGAAACCGGCACCGGCGAAGGCTCCCGGCGGAGTCGCCGCGGCCTGAGATACCCTGCACCACCGCCGACTGCGCGGACCACATCACCACCCATACCCCGCCTCCGCGGACCCCTGCGGAGACCACACCCAAGGACGGAAATGAAAGCACTCAACCCCGGCACCGCCGTCGTCATCGCCCTCGGCGCCTCGATCGTGCTCAGCGGCTGCGAACCCAACGACCAGTCGAACGGTGCGATCGCGGTGACGAGCACCGACGACAAGTGCGATGTCGCGGCCACCGAAGCACCGGCCGGCACCCTGAAGTTCGACGTCACGAACGAAGGCTCGAAGGTCACGGAGTTCTACCTCCTCGGCGAGGACGGTCTGCGCATCATCGGCGAGGTCGAGAACATCGCCCCGGGTCTCGAACGGTCGCTGACGGTCACCGCGCCCGAGGGCAAGTACTTCACCGCGTGCAAGCCGGGCATGGTCGGTGAGGGTCTGCGCGGGGACTTCACGGTGACCAAGGGCAAGGGCGGCGAGCAGGTCAGCGCCGAGGATTCGCAGCTGGCGGAGCAGGCGACGACGCAGTACGCGGCCTACGTCAAGGATCAGACGGAGCAGCTCCTCACCGGCACCGAGGAGTTCGCGAAGGCGTACAAGGACGGCGACGACGACAAGGCCCGCGAGCTCTACCCGAAGACGCGGACGAACTGGGAGCGCATCGAACCGGTCGCGGAGTCCTTCGGGGATCTCGACCCGAAGCTCGACCTCCGAGAGGCCGACCTCGAAGAGGGCCAGGAGTGGACGGGCTGGCACCGGATCGAGAAGGACCTGTGGCCGCCGAAGGACGGCTACACCGCGATGAGCCAGGCGGATCGGGTCAAGTACGCCGACCTCCTCGTCGCCGACACGAAGGTCCTCTACGACCGCACCCGGTCGATGACGTTCACCCCCGATCAGCTCTCCAACGGTGCGAAGGAACTCCTCGACGAGGTCGCCACGGGCAAGGTCACCGGCGAGGAGGAGACGTGGTCGCACACCGACCTCTGGGACTTCCAGGCCAACGTCGACGGCGCACGGGTCGCCTATGAGGACCTCCAGCCGCTCCTGGCCACCCGGGACAAGGACCTCGATGAGACGCTCAAGACCCGGTTCGCCGACCTGCAGACGCTGCTCGACTCGCATCGCAAGGGCGACGGGTTCGTCCTCTACACCGAGCTGAGCAAGGACGAGGTGAAGAAGCTCTCCGACTCCGTCAATGCGCTCTCGGAGCCGCTGTCACAGCTCACCGACAAAGTGGTGGGCTGATGAACGACCGGCCTGGAGTCTCCCGACGGGCGATGTTCGGGGTGGGTGCGGGTACGCTCGCGGCGGGTGCCGCCGCGGGCTTCTTCGCCCATGATCCGATCACCGAGGCGGTCGGAGCCGAGAGCGACGTCGTCGACTTCTACGGGAAGCATCAGGCCGGGATCGTCACCGAGGCGCAGGATCGGATGTGCTTCGCCGCGGTCAACGTCCTCACCGAGGATCGCACCGAGCTCATCGACCTGCTCAAGACGTGGACGTCTGCGGCGGCGAACCTCAGTCAGGGGCTGCCCGTCGTCCCCGACGGCGTGGCCGGCGGCTCGCGCTACGCTCCGCCCGAGGACACGGGGGAGGCGCAGGGACTGAGCGCGGGGCACCTCACGGTGACCATCGGGTTCGGGCGCAGCCTCTTCGTCGGAGCAGACGGCAAGGACCGTTTCGGCCTCGGCGACCGGTTGCCGGCCGGGCTCATCGACCTGCCGCACTTTCCCGGCGACAACCTCGACGAGGCGAGGGTCGGGGGAGACCTGTGCATCCAGGCATGCGCGGATGATCCGCAGGTCGCCGTCCATGCGGTGCGCAATCTCATCCGGATGGGCTTCGGGATCGTCTCGACGCGGTGGATGCAGCTGGGCTTCGGGCGCACGGCGTCGACCTCGCCGGAGCAGGAGACCCCACGGAACCTCTTCGGGTTCAAGGACGGGACAGCCAACATCCGCTCGGATGAGGACACAGCGCTGAATGAGCATGTGTGGGTGCGCGACGGGTCGTGGCTCGACGGCGGCAGCTACCTCGTGGCCCGGCGGATTCGGATGCACATCGAGACGTGGGATCGGGAGAGCCTCGATGGGCAGGAGCGGATCTTCGGGCGCACGAAGATGACCGGGGCGCCTCTGTCCGGGGGTGAGGAGTTCACGGAACCGGATTTCGCGATGGCCGGTGCCGGCAATCAGCCGATCATCCCCGTGACCTCACATGTCCACCTGGCCCATCCCAAGCAGAACGGCGGGACGCAGATCCTGCGTCGCGGGTACAACTACGCCGACGGCGCGGACGCGCAGGGCAACCTCGATGCGGGCCTGTTCTTCATCGCCTTCGTCGCCGACCCGGCCACGGACTACGTGCCCATGCAGAATCGCCTGGCCTCGCAGGATGCGCTGAGCGAATACCTCCTCCACACCGGTTCGGGTCTCTTCGCGATCCCGCCGGGGGTGTCCGAGGGCGGCTGGATCGGGCAGACCCTGTTCGGGTGAGCCGGGTGCGCGGGGGGGCATCGGTTCGCGTGCGCTGGGATCGCGCAGGCGCTGGGTTCAGTCCCGTCCCGTGGCGCGCATCGTGATGTTGATCCTGCCCCCGCCGAGGTCGTCCAGCCTGGCGTAGGACGGTGCCGTGTCCGGGTGGATCCTCGTCACTCCGTGGAACGCGAAGCGGGCGGGACCGCCGAAGACGAAGGCGTCGCCCGAGGCGAGGCGGATGTCCTCGTACGGGCGGTTCTTCGTCTCCGTGTTGCCGAAGCGGAACGTGCACGTGTCGCCGAGGGAGAGTGAGACGACCGGAGCCGGATCGTGTTCGTCCTTGTCCTGGTGCATGCCCATCTTCGCTGACTCGTCGTAGTAGTTGACGAGCGCGACGTCGGGCTCGTACGCACCCGGATCGAGTCCCCAGGCGGCGGGCGCGGAAGCGGGGGAATCGGGGTCGGCGGCGACCGCCTCGGCGGCGGCATCGATGACCTGGCGACCCAGCCGAGTCATCCAGTCGGGGAACGGGAGGACCCGTTCGTTGTTGACGTCCCTGGCCTCGCGGTCATAGCGGCCAGGGCGCCAGTGCCAGCCGAGCCCGATCGTCGTCACGCTCATGGGATGCCCGCGGATCGTCGTCGCATGCGCGGGAACCGGGCCCGATCGCCACTGGGCGTACTGGCGGATGATCCACGACTGCCCTGCCTCGTCGAGGAAACCGGGCAGCCAGACCGCGCCCGGGGCGATGACCCGTGGGGCGCGATCGAAGGCGTCGTCGGCGAAGAGGGCGTCCATGTCAGTGAGCGCTGGGCGTCACAGTTCGGTCAGCGGCACCGATTCGTCGGCGAGGCGCTCGGGGGCGATGTCCCGGCCGATGAGGGCGCGCAGCTCGTCGCTGACGTCCCAGATGTTGACGTTCATCGCCGCGGTGAGGGTGCCGTCCTTGAGCCAGAAGACGATGAACTCACCGGAGTCCTTGTCGCCGCGGATGACGACGTCGTCGTCACCGGAGCCGTGGCCGACGTACTCCATGCCGAGGTCGTACTGGTCGGTGTAGAAGTACGGCTCCCAGTCGTAGACCTTGTCGCCGCCGGTGAGCGTGGAGGCGGCGACGTCGGCCTGACGGACCGCGTTGTCCCAGTGCTCGACGCGGATGCGCGAGTCCAGGCGGGTGTTGAAGGCGTTGGCGATGTCGCCGATCGCGAGCACGTTGCCGGTGCTCGTGCGCATGCGTTCGTCGACGGGGATGCCGTTGTCGATCTCGATGTCGGTCGCCTCGGCGAGTTCGATCGTCGGTTCTGCGCCGATGCCGATGACGACGAGGTCGGCGGGGATCTCGCCCTGGGTCGTCTGCACCGCGGTCACCGCTTCCTCGCCGGTGAATCCTGTGATCTCGGCGTTGTCGAGGAAGGTCACCCCATGAGCGGTGTGGAGGTCTTCGAAGTACTGGCCCATCTCCTCGCCGAGGACCTTCTTCAGGGGTGGGGCGTCGCGGACGACGACGGTGACGTCGGAGCCGTGGGAGCGGGCGGCAGCGGCGACTTCGAGTCCGATCCAGCCGCCGCCGTCGATGACGACCTTGCGGCCCTCGCCGAACTGGGAGCGGATGGCCACCGCATCGCCGGCGCTGCGCAGCGTGTGGACGTTGGCGAGGTCCTCGCCGGGCACCTGGAGGGTGCGCGGCGTCGAGCCGGTGGAGAGGATCACCTGGCCGTAGGAGAGCTCCTCACCGGAGGCGAGGGTGACGGTGCGCGCATCGGTGTCGAGCTGCGTGGCGACGTCGCCGAAGTAGGTCGTGACGTCGTGGGCGGGATACCATTCTGGGCCGCGCAGGGCGGAATCGGCGGGGTCGGTGTCTTCGAGCATGACCTTCTTCGACAGGTCCGGACGGTAGTACGGGGGAAGGGGATCGGCGCCGACGAGGGCGATCGTCCCGGCGAATCCGTCGTTGCGCAGTGCTTCGACGACCTGACCTCCGCCGATGCCTGCTCCGATGACGACGATTCCGAATTCCTGTGCCATTGCCGCTCCTTCTCATCAGTGGTGTCAATCACAGCCTGTACTGCCGTGGGGTGAGAGTCAAACAGTCGTGAGACATGGTGGGTTGTCGTGGGCATCCGGCATCCTGTGTCGTGCTCGCCCGGCTTCGTTTCGGGACTTTCGCCGAGGCGGTCGTGTCGTGATTTTGTGCAACCCGGGTCCTCGGGTCTAGAGTTGGATCCAGTCAGGGGCTATAGCTCAGTTGGTAGAGCGCTTCGTTCGCAATGAAGAGGTCAGGGGTTCAATTCCCCTTAGCTCCACCCTGTCGGAGGCGTCGCGTGATCGCGGCGCCTTTCGCATTCTCCGTAACGCCGAGGCTTGTGCCCGCAAGCTTCCCTCCATTCAATCGGGCCGGCCGATCTCTCTGGGATCGCCGAGGTGGCCGCGGCCGACGAGAAGGGCGATGCCCACGGCCGCGGTCCACACGGTGAGCGTGTCGAAGGAGAGGCGCTCGGCCATTCCGAAGCTCAGTCCGGGAACCGCGGCACCGTCGAGCGCGAAGAGGAACGCTGCGAAACCAATCACGGAGACGATGACGGCGGCGATGGTCAGCCCCCGGAAGAGCCCGCGGCCGGCCGCGACGGCGAGGAGGATCATCGCCACCCACTGTGCCAGCGCCTGGACCAAGGCAGCACTGTCATGGAGGGCCGGCTGAAGATTCCACGGAGAGAATCCGACGATGACGACGCAGATCCCGACGAGAGCCATGAGGATCGTCCCGACTCTGCCCGATCGGCCGCTCCATCGTCCGTGGAGCAGCACTGCGCCGAGTGCGGTGAGCGCTCCGGAGAGGACCATGCCGATGTTGAACACGGCGAACCAGGGCGAGCACACCTCCCGTTGCTGGCCGCCTTCGGTGAAAGGCCCGCAGACGGTGACCCCGAGGTCGCTGATCGCATTCGCCGTCACCGAATACCCCTGCGGCCACTGCAGGGCGACGAGAACCTGGATCGGCAGCAGCATTGCACTGGCCGCCCAGAGAACAGCTCCGATACGCCAACGCTGAGTCATGTCGTCCCGCCTTCCGCCTCGACCACGCGCACCGTTGCCCGTGCTCGCCGTCGTGCACTGGTCTCCTGTGAGTTCATCGTAGGACGGCGGAAGTCTCTGCGCCGAGTCTGACGCGTCTAGGGCGCGGCGTGCGATGTCAATGTCGGCAAGGCATCTCGCCGGAATGAATGCACTTCATCGGCGGATCTCGGGCACAATCATGTGCATGACCAAAACACTCGGAGGCCGATCGCGCGCCACCTCGACTCATGCTCGCACTGTCTTCATGGCCGGTCTTCTCGGGTTCGCCGGGGCCATGCACTTCCTTCGGCCCACGCCTTTCGATTCGATCGTTCCGCCCAGCCTCGGCAATCGCCGTGCGTGGACCTACGCGAGCGGTGTCGCCGAACTCGGGTGCGCGGCACTCCTCGCCGTTCCCGCAACCCGGCGCCTCGGCGGCGCGGCGACCGCAGCGCTCATGGTCGCCGTCTATCCCGCGAACATCTACACCGTGGCCAAGCACTGGAAGTCACCGAAAGGTCGCGCTATCGCCCTGGCCAGGCTGCCGCTGCAGATTCCGCTCGTCCAGATGTCGTGGGCGATCGCACGGGAAGCAGACTCGCGGCGCTGAGTCCTCAGAGTCGACAGTCGGTGACATAGCGTGAGCGGTTGCGAAACAAGCTGCGAACAGGCGGGTCAGCGCACCCCTGAGTGGGGTGAAGGACGTCGAGGACCTCGGTGGTTGATCAGAGAGCTGACGCTTCTGCTCCTCGGGGACCTCGGCCCCTACCGTCGAATCAGCGCCCGGGAATCCTCACTCCACCGACCGACCGTAGAGCCGGCGTGCAGCATACGCCACGACCTATCGAGCGGGTCGCCAGCGCGACCTCGTTACTGGCAGTGGTCGAGCGCGTCGTCGGCGAGACGGACCACATGGAACGGGTCAATGACTGGAACTGCGTCGGGTGGAGGACTGGTCGCGAAGGGAGCTTAGTCCTCGGGCGCCGCAGAGGTGATCTCCGTTGCGCTCGGAGCTGATTCCGGGTCGAGCAGCCATTGAGCGGCAACTCCGATGAGCATCGCGTAGTGGCGCGAACCGGACCCCTCGTCGTCACCACCGAATGCGTGTGCGAGCACGTTCCGTGCAGCTTCGCCGCGTTCTGCGAGGCCTGCGCGGATGGTGTCATTGTGCTGAGCCATGCTGATCGCTTCGAAGTTGACGAACCACATCGCGCGATTGTCGTCGATCGAGTCGATGACACGTTGCCACCGCTCGGCGGCTGATAGGTCCGGTGCCGCGACCGCTCCGAAGAGCAGCTCACCCCACTCGCCGTTGAGGTCGTAGAGCGCCTGGTTGAGCAGTGCTTCCTTCGAGCCGAAGTGGTAGTTGATCGAGGCCAGATTCGTGCCGCTCTCGCCGATGAGGTCACGCACGGTGGTGTCGGCATATCCCTTGTCGAGCAGGCATGTTCGGGCCGCTGTGAGAAGACGGCTCTTCGTCGCGTCGGGCGTGCCGTGGTTCATGAAAGCATCTTAACACTTGTGTTTAAAACATACGTTTCATACGATTGTTTCATGCGGGGCGCCGCGCCTCGCAGAGGGGAGAATCATGAGCTTTGACAACCGAACACGTGCCTCGTCACCACACGGGACCATGCAGCAGTCCACTGCCTCGCCTGCACTGAGACTCACAGGCCTCTCGTGCACGTACCCGGGAGACGGTGGTCCCGTTCACGCGCTCCGAGGAATCGACCTCACCATCCCGAAGGGCACCTTCACAGCGATCATGGGACCGTCGGGCTCGGGGAAGACCACGCTGCTGCACTGTGCGGCCGGGCTCCAGGTGCCCACCGGCGGGACAGCGGAGCTGGGAGGCCATGAACTGGGCGGCATGGATGAGACTGAGCTGGCCCACCTGCGCCGGCGTGAGCTCGGCTTCGTGTTCCAATCGTTCAACCTCCTTGCCGCTCTCACCGCAGCTGAGAACGTCGAGCTGCCATTGCGCCTCGATGGGCAGCCGGTCGATCGTGAAGAAACGGATCGGATCCTCACCCGGGTGGGGCTGGGCCAGCGCGCCCATCACCGTCCGAACCAGCTGTCCGGCGGACAGCGCCAGCGCGTGGCAGTGGCCCGTGCACTCGTGTCACAGCCCGCCATCGTCTTCGCCGATGAACCCACTGGAGCGCTCGATCTGCGCAGCGCAAGAGACGTTCTCTCCCTGCTCCGAGAACTCGCCGACAGTGGGCAGACGATCGTCATGGTCACCCACGATCCCACCGCAGCCGCCTATTCGGACCATGTGCTCTTCCTTGCCGACGGACGCATCGTCGACCGCCTCAACGAACCCACCGCGGGCGCGGTGGCCGCCAGAATGGCCGTTCTCGTCGAATCGGCAGAGCAGGATAAGTCCGACACCGAGGTGGAGCGATGATCCGCATCGCGCTCCAGTCAGCTGCCCACCATCGTCGCAGCTTCCTCGCCACCGGTCTCGTCATCCTTGTCGGAACGACCCTCGTCACTGCGATGGCAGGGATCCTCGCCACCGGACTCGACGCGGGGACTGTGGGCGCCGACCGGCCATTCCTTACGCAGTTCCCTCTCATCATGGGGACGTGGATCCTTGCGATCGTCATCTTCGCCGTCGTCTCGACCGTGGCAGTCGCCCTCGATAACCGTACTGAGGAGATCATCGGCCTGCGGCTCATCGGGGCAACGCCTGAACAGGTCAGGCACATGACGGCTGTCGAGACTGCGGCGATTTCGGTCGTCGCCGCGGTGCCGGGTGCGCTCCTGGGCTATCTGCTCGGCGGTGTCATCGTCTCACGGGTCGTGGCGTTGGGTCTGATCAGTCCGGCTTCTGGTTTTGCCCCGGGGGTCGTCCTCCCCGCAGCGGCGGGACTGTTCGTCGTCGTGTCCGGCGTCCTCGGCGGTTACCTCGGGGCACGGGCCGCGGCGCACCGCAGCCCGGTCGGGGCCATCGACATCGGAAGAGCACGACGACAAAGTCCAGGGATCCGCAGGGGTGCCGCCGTCATGCTCATCGCTGCGGGGTTGACAGCCTCGGCGACGTCATTGACGATGGACGCCGCGAGCGTCTACGCCACCGCTGCCACCGGACCGGGAGTCGTCCTCGTCTCAGTCGGCACGGCATTGCTTGCCGGGGAGATCCTCGCGCTGACCAACCGCGTGCTCGGCGTCGTTCCCGATCGCGGTTCGGCCGTAGGCCACCTCGCCCGCATCAACCTGCGCGCGGTGCCCCAACGCACGAGGCCGCTTGTCACCTTTCTCGTCCTCTTCATCGGTGTCTCCGCGGGGACCCTGTCGATGCAGGCCATCGAGAACGAGGCCAATGCTGACTCCGGCGGAATCGGCGCGGTGATGGCGTCGATCAACTACCTCGTCGTGGTCCTCATTGCCGCGTTCATGGCCATCGCATTGGCCAATAACCTCGTCTCCGCGATCAATGCGCGACAGCAGGAGCTCACGGACATGCGGCTCGTTGGAGCGACGACGACTCAGGTGCGTGGGACTGTGCTCACGGAGGGGGCCGTCGCCGTCCTCGCCAGTGCCGTCTGCGCCACCGTGGTGGCAGCGATCGCCGTGGTTCCGTTCGCGATCGCGAAGCTGGGAACGCCGTTGGCTGTGCTCGATCCCGTCCCGTATGTCTCGATGATCGCTGTCGCGGCGGTCTTGACGCTCGGAATCATCGCTGTTGCGACCCAGGCGCCGGGTCGGCGGGCAGAATCCGGCTAGGACCACGAACTCGCCGACGGTGCCGCCTCAGCTCAATCCGATGAGCTTCCCGCTCTTCGCCAGCTCCGGATCCGTGCACGAGGACAGATCGAAACAGCACGGGCGCCGCTTGCCGTTCTCGAGTTTGTCGATGGCCACACCGACGCGCTTCTCCCGAGTCGCAGGGTTCTTCGTCGCCTTGATCCACCGCACCCACTCCCAGCGAGCCATCGGGGTGAGGCTCGCCCATGTGTCGTCGAGATCTCCGGCCTCATCGAGTGCCGCCTGCAGATCGTCGGGCACGACGACTTCAGGCCATGCCTTTGTCGGAGTCAAGGACACCGTCACGGTCTCCCCGTCGCGCAGCCCCTTGAGGTCATCGAGGTTGAGCCAGTGCCCGCGCATCCCGTCAGGTTCGATGACGGTGGGGAACTCGGTACCGGCGACGACCGCCTCGGCGGCCACCTGACCGCGGGAGGGCAGCTGCGCACTGGACTCAGCGGGCAGGAGGACGATCGTGCGGTCACCGCGAGTGGTCACCTCGGCGTCGAAGTCGATCGCCGTCTGCGTCGTCGTGGTCATGGCTCTCCTCAATCGGGAACGGTCGGCAGGCTCGTGGGCCGTGGATTCCAGGATAGCTTCGCCGCCTCGGTGTCCGCTTCTCGATTCCTGACACGAATGCCTCAGAGGATATCCGTCCGACCGTTGCGTCCCCGCGGGGACGCAACGGTCCCCGCGAGTCGTTGTTGACATCTCCTGAACACTGTTCAATGATCGGCTCATGCCGAATTTCACCCTGATGGCCGATCGCGCCTGCGCCGGCACCGCGGCGAGCGCCGCCGACGCCCTTGAGATCCTCCGCTCCTCAGACGACGACCTCCTCAACCTCGTCGCCGTCGTCGGCCGGGTCCGACGCCACCACTTCGGCGACTCGGTCAAGGTCAACTACCTCGTCAACCTCAAGTCGGGGCTGTGCCCCGAGGACTGCGGCTACTGCTCCCAACGTCTGGGTTCGGACACGGAGATCCTCAAATACTCGTGGCTGCCTGGAGACGAAGCACGCCGGCAGGCGGAGTTCGGACTGGCCGGGGGAGCGTCCCGGGTGTGCCTCGTCGCCAGCGGCCGCGGGCCCTCGAATCGCGACGTCGATCGGGTGGCCTCGATGACCGAGGACATCAAGGCGAACAACCCCGGCGTCGAGGTCTGCGCATGCCTCGGCTTCCTCAAGGACGGCCAGGCCGAACGCCTGCGCACAGCCGGGGTCGATGCCTACAACCACAACCTCAACACCGCCGAATCGAACTACGCGGAGATCTGCTCGACCCACACCTTCGCCGACCGCGTCGACACGGTCGACCGGGCACGTACCGCCGGTCTGTCCCCGTGCTCGGGACTCATCGTGGGCATGGGGGAGAGCGACGAGCAGATCGTCGAGGCGATCGAGGCCCTGCGCGCACTCGAATCCGACTCCATCCCTGTCAACTTCCTCATCCCCTTCGAAGGCACACCGCTCGCGGGCACCTATGAGCTCACCCCGCAGAAGTGCCTGCGCATCCTCTGCGCCGTGCGGCTCATGTGCCCGGACAGTGAACTGCGGATCGCCGGCGGGAGGGAGATGCACCTGCGCACCCTCCAGCCGCTGGCCCTCCATGTCGCGAACTCACTCTTCCTCGGCGACTACCTCACGAGTGAAGGTCAGGACGCCGAGGCGGACCTCGACATGATCGTCGACGGCGGCTTCTCCATCATCGGCCACGACAGCGCCGAGGTGCTGCGCGAGCAGGTGCGGGCTGCGAAGGCCGCGCACACGGCTGCGTTCAGCCCGGTCGACGGGCCCGAGCACACCGAGTCTGCCGCAGGCTCGACCCTGCCGTGCGGGAAGTCGGCACCGACCGGAGTCTCGGTCGAGAGCGACAACGTCCTCGTGCCGACGATCCGGCGCCGCGGCGCCGGCACCACGGTCTCGCCCAATGCGTGAGACACAGTCCCGGCGGGATGAGGGAACCGCTGACACCACCTCTCTTCATGAGAGGGAACGCGGACTGCTCTGGCACCCCTACGGGGCACTCTCCGACGGTTCGCACTTCGCCGTCTCCGGGGCCTCCGGGCCGCGGGTCGACCTCGTCGACCGCGAAGGACGCCGTCTCACCGCCCTCGACGCGATGAGCTCGTGGTGGTCGGTCGTCCACGGCTATCGTCACCCGGACATCGACGAGGCGGTCGCACGGCAGCTCGAGTCGTTCTCCCACGTCATGTTCGGCGGACTCACGCATGCCCCTGCCGTCGGACTCGCCGAACGACTCGTCGCTGTCACTCCAGCCGGGCTCGATCATGTCTTCCTCGCCGACTCCGGCTCGGTCTCGGTCGAGGTCGCTCTCAAGCTCGCCGTCCAGCACCAGCGGGCACTGGGCCGGACTCGCGGGCGTTTCCTCGCCCTGCGCGGCGCGTACCACGGGGACACCACCGGGGCGATGAGCGTATGCGACCCCGTCACCAGCATGCACGCGGACTTCAACGCCGTCCTCACCCCGCAGGTCTTCGCCCCGCTGCCGCCGGGACCCCACGCCAGCGACGCCGAGCTTCACGAATGGTGTGCCGCCGTCGACGCCTTGTGCGACCGGCACGGCCACGAACTCGCCGGAATCATCGTCGAACCCCTGTTCCAAGGGGCCGGCGGGATGCGGCCCTACCATGTCCGCGCCCTCCAGCACCTGCGAACCCGGGCCGGCGAACTCGGGGCGGTGCTCATCGCCGACGAGATCGCCACGGGATTCGGACGCACCGGTTCGGCGTTCGCCAGCGAACGTGCCGGCATCACTCCGGACATCATGTGCGTGGGCAAGGCGCTGACCGGCGGATACATGACCCTCGCCGCCGTGCTCTGCACCGCAGAGATCGCGCAGGTCATCTCCGATTCGAGTCACCGCGCCCTCATGCACGGTCCCACCTTCATGGCCAACCCCCTGGCCTGTGCCGCGGCCTGCGCATCCCTCGATCTCCTCTTCGACACCAGTGACGGGCAGCCTGCATGGGCCCGCAGCATCACTCGGCTCAGCCGCGGGCTGCGGACCCACCTCGCTCCCGCCGCCACGCTGCCCGGCGTGGCCGATGTGCGCGTCGTCGGCGGCATCGGGGTCATCGAGATGCGTGAGCGCGTCGACATCGGAGCCGTCACCGCCACAGCGGCCCAGCACGGGGTGTGGCTGCGCCCGTTCGGCACCAATATCTACACGATGCCGCCCTACATCGCCGCCGACGACGACATCGAGCGCATCGCCACCGCCATGGCCGCAGCGGCCGGAGGACAGCCATGACCACTCACGTGTCGACCCGCAATCGGATCCTCGACCGCCTCGGCGAGCAGGCGGCACAGCGACTCACCGACGGACTTCGCCGTACCGACGCCGGCGCCCGCGGTCTCGACCTCGCCTCGAACGACTATCTGGGCCTGGCCGGACATCCCCGGGTGCGCGCGGCTGCAGTGCAGGCGATCGAGCGCTACGGCACCTCGGCACGGGCGTCGCGGCTCGTCACCGGAACGACTCCCGCCCACCGTGACGTCGAAGCCGCGTTGGCCCACCTGACCGGGCGAGAGTCGGGTCTGGTGTTCTCCTCGGGCTACACGGCGAACCTCGCCGCCGTCACCGCACTCTCCGGGCCCGACTGCCTCATCGTCTCCGACGCCCACAACCATGCCTCCCTCATCGATGCGTGCCGACTCTCCCGGGCCGCCGTCCACCGCACACCTCACCTCAGCCTGGAGGCGATCGAGCAGGCACTGGCGGGCAGCTCCCACGCCGAGGCGATCGTCCTCGTCGAATCCGTCTACTCCGTGCTCGGCGACGCCGCGGACCTCCCGGCACTGCTCGACCTGTGCGTCGCCTACGACGCCCTGCTCATCATCGACGAAGCCCACGGTCTCGGCGTCGTCGGCCACGGACGCGGAGCCGCGGCCGCCCTCACCGAGCATTCCGACCGTGTGGTCGTCACCGCGACGCTGTCGAAGGCGCTCGGCTCCCAGGGCGGCGCAGTGCTCGGTTCGCCCGCCGTGCGTGAGGCGCTCGTCAACACTGCCCGCACGTTCATCTTCGACACGGGTCTGGCCCCGGCCGCGGCTGCGGCGGCCAACGCGTCGGTCGACCTCATCGCCGCCGGGGAGGCGCCGGTGAGTCGGATCGCAGACAACCGGCGCAGTCTCACGGACGCGCTCGGCATCGCCGAACCGGCAGGCGCCGTGGTCTCAGTGCCCATGCCCTCGGCGGAGGCGGCCGTCACCGCCCGCGACACCCTCGCAGTGAACGGGTTCACCGTCGGCTGCTTCCGTCCGCCCTCCGTTCCCGATGGGGTGTCCCGACTGCGCGTCACATGCCGCGGCGACCTGAGCACGGAAGAGGTCCTCGAAGCGGCCGCCGCCATCGGTGAGACCACCGGAATGAGCCGATGAGCAGTCGCGTCATCGTCGTCACCGGCACCGACACCGGGGTGGGCAAGACCATGGTCACGGCGGCGCTTGCGGCCCGCCTGCGCGGCCGCGGAAATCGGGTGCACATCCGCAAACCCGTCCAGACCGGATGCATCGATGCCGACGATCCGCGCCGTCCGGCTCTCGAATCCGCCTATTCCGACGTCGTCACCCGAAGTGATGCGCAGATCGCCGGGAACCTGGCCGGAGTGGAGTACTCGACCGGTGTGTGCCTCACTCTGCCGATGACGCCGACCGCCGCGGCGTCCGCGTCAGGCACCGAGCTGCCGTCTCCCCGGGAACACGCCGAGGCGATCCTCGGTCTGCTCACCCCGGCGCCCGATGATGAGGACGCCGCAGGCGACACGATCATCCTGGTCGAGGGCGCCGGTGGACTCCTCGTCGACTTCGGTCATGGAGCGACGATCGCTGACATCGCCGCAACCACCCTCGCCGTCGACCCCGGCGTCGAGGTCGAGGTCATCGTCGTCGCCCGACCCGGTCTCGGCACCCTCAACCATACGGCGCTCACCTGCGAGGCGCTGCACCGTCGGGGGCTGTCGGTGAGCGGCATCGTCCTCGGCACCTGGCCGAGACACCCGAGCCCGGTCGACATCGACAACCGTCGTCGCCTCGGCGAACTCGGTCCGCTCATCGGTGCGCTGCCCGATCACTGTGGAACCCTCAGCCCCACCGACTTCCGGGCCGGGGCGGCCGGGTGGACGACGATCCGCTGACGCCGCGATGAAGCGGGTCCGATCCGGATCCGTTGCCGTCGGTCAGGGTCCTGTTCGGTCGGTCCGGCCACGCTCAGCCTACGCTGCGACCGCTCCATTCCGGGGTGGACGTCGCCACCTCGGCGATACGGGCAGCGATCGCGGGCGGAAACTCGACGGCCCGATCCGCCTTCTGGTCGACGTGGAAGGCGAGGATCTCCTCGGTCGCGACGACCCGATCCTCGACGAGCATCTCATAGGCGAGATGGAGCTTCTTCGCCCCGGCCGATACGAGCCGCGGACGGACGACCAACGTCGATCCGAGGGACACCTCGTCGAGGTAGCGGACATGCGATTCGACGGTGTAGAGGGAGCAGCCGCTCGCCTCACGGTAGGCGGCATCGAGCCCGAGCTCGTCCATGACCTGATCGGTCGCGAACCCGAAGACGAGGACGTAGAACGCCTCGGACAGGTGCCCGTTGTAGTCGATCCACTCCTCACGCACCGGTGTCGAATAGTCGGCGAGCTCGCGGCCCTGAGCATTCGCCGTCGCCGAGGCGGCGGCCGACTCCGGAGCCGCCGGAGCATCTGGTGCGGCGGGGGTCGACCCGCCGGCGATGAGCTTCCGCAGTGCGACGATCCCGGCATCGCGTTCGGCGACGAGGTCGGCGATCGAACGCGTCCCACTCTCGTCCTCGCACCCGGCGACGACGTCATCGCGCAGCCTGGTCGTCAGCTCGGGGGCTTCGAGCCTCGTCCACGGGGACTTCAGCGAGGGCCCGAATTGGTCGAGCATGTGCCCCATCCCGCCCGGACCACCGGCGAGGTGGAAGGTGAGCATCGGCCCCTGGAAGGGCCAGCGCAAGCCGGGTCCGTCCGTGATCGACCGGTCGATCTGCTCGACCGTCGCCTCACCGGCTGCGACCATGTGCAACGCCTCGCGCCACTGCGCCTCCTGGAGGCGGTTGGCGATGAAGCCGGGAACCTCGCGGTCCATGCGGATGACCGACTTGCCGATGAGGTCGTAGAACTCCGCCGCCCAGTCGACGGCTTCGGCAGACGTGCCCTCACCGCCGACGACCTCGACGAGGGGGATGAGATAGGGCGGGTTGAACGGGTGCCCGACGACGAAGCGCTCGGGACGCGCCACCTCGGTGGCCATCTCCGTCATTCCGTACCCCGAGGTCGATGATCCGATGATCACCGAGGCGGGGGTGAGGGCGTCGATGTCGGCGAAGAGCTGCCGTTTGAGGTCGAGGTTCTCCGGCGCCGACTCCTGGACGAACTCGGTGCCCGCGAGCGCCTCGGCGAGGTCGGTGTGGATCGTCCACGCGGTCCGATCGGCACCGTCGACCATGTCGAGGGCGGCCAGGGCAGGCCATGCGGCGTCGATGAGGCGGGAGAGCTTGTCCCCGGCGTTGGGATCGGGATCCCACACTTTGACGGTGAAGCCGCGGGCGAGGAAGTACGCGACCCAGCCGCCGCCGATCGTGCCCGCCCCGATGCACGTGATCGTCCGGACGGATTCGGGAGCGGGGAAGGAAGGGAAGTCGGTCACAGATCGGCTCCCATCGCGGTCGGGGTCTGCACGCGCAGATCGAGGATCTCGCGCGCCTCGGCGGGGGTGGCGACCTCGGCGCCGAGGTCCTCGATGATCGAAACGGCGCGGTCGGTCAGGGCGGCATTCGTCGCCTTGACGCCCTTGGACAGGTAGAGGTTGTCCTCGAGTCCGACGCGGGCGTGACCCCCGGCGAGCACGGACTGAGCCACCCACGGCAGCTGGTCACGGCCGATCGCGAACGACGTGAACTGCGCACCCTTCGGCAGCAGATGGACCATCGCCTGGAGGAGGCCCGCATCGACGGGCGCGCCGTAGGGGATGCCCATGCACAGCTGGTAGAGCGGAGGGGGATCGATGAGCCCCTCCTCGACGAGGACGTTGGCGAACCAGAGGTTGCCGGTGTCGAAGATCTCGAGCTCGGGACGCACCCCCAGCGTCTGGATCTTCTTCGACCCCTCCCGGAGCATGTCCGGGGTCGAGACGTAGATGTTCGATCCCTCGCCGAAGTTGAGCGATCCGCAGTCGAGGGTGCAGATCTCCGGCAGCAGCTCCTCGACGTGGGGGAGGCGTTCGAGGGCATTGACGAGGTCGGTGCCGGGCATGTGCGTCGTCGGGTCCTGCGGGTCGATGACGAGGTCCCCGCCCATGCCGGCGGTGAGGTTGATGACCGGGTCGACGTCGGAGGCGCGGATGAGTCGGACGACCTCCCGATAGTAGGCGACCTCGCGTGAACCCTGCTTCGTCTCGAGATCGCGGACGTGGATGTGGACGACCGAGGCCCCGGCCCGGGCGGCGGCGATCGCGTCGGCAGCGATCTCCTCGGGGGTGACGGGCACGTGCTCGCTCTTGCTCGTCGTGTCGCCGGCGCCGGTGACGGCGCACGTGAGAATGACCTTGCGATTCATGATGACTCCTCGTCAGTCGATGGGTGGGCTGTTGTCGGTTGGTTGGCAGGCGGTCCGTCGGCGGTGAAGACGGCACGGTGCAGATAGGCATCGAGGCGGTCCCGGAAGGTGGGCACGTCCATGATCCCGGTGACGACCTTGATGCCGAGGCCGTCGAGGACAGAGGTGAGCTCGTCGGTGATGAGCTCAGGATCGCCGAGGCGGAAGACCCCGCGGTCCTGCCCGTCGACGATCGTCGCCCGCACCGTCCGCGACCAGCGGTCGTAGCCTGCCGGATAGGCCGACTCGCCCGGGTCCTCGAGGGCGAGGCGGCTCCACGTCTGGATCCAGATCGACCATTCCGCGCGGGCACGGGGGCCGATGGGGGACTGGAGTTCGAGGAGGCGTTCGAGCCGTCTGCGCGGGGAGACGATCTCGTCGAGCCACGCGACCTGCCGGTCGAAGGCGAGTTTGACGGAGAACTCCAGAGTCGCGTCGAAGAGCTCGGACTTCCCGGCGAAGTGATAGTGCACGGCGGCACTCGAGACTCCGGCCGCCTCGGCGATGTCGGCGATGCGCACGGCGTCGTACCCGCGACGGGCGAAGAGGTCCCAAGCGGTCTCGACGATGAGCCTGCGCGGAGAGCTTTCGTCGGCGTCAGTGACCGGCCCGGGGGACCGCAGCCCGGTGGGCACGGCGGAGACGGTCGACTCATCGCCGAGCAGCCACCGCACGGTCACTCCGGTCGCGGTCGCGAGGCCGAGGAGCTCCTCGGCGGTGAACTTGCGCCGGCCTGAGAGGGACTTCGACAGCTTCGTCTCGTCGATGCCGATGGCCTCAGCCAGGCGGCGCTGCGACAGGCCGCTGCCGGCGACGGATTCCCGCGCCCGTGCGGCGATCGTGGTGGCCATGCCCCGAACCTACCCCAGCGCCTGCGACTATCGCAAGCATTTGTGATGATAAGTCAGAACTTGCGATTTCGGCGGCGGAGATTCGCCGTGCGGTTGAGAAGCTGCCCGTGCTCGGGTCGGGTTTCGGGCGCGCAGCGGATATCCTCGAACGGATGAACACCACGCACTCGCCCTCGGAGGCACCCATGAACCCCGAACTCCATTCCCGCATGCACGTCGTCTCCGATGAGACCCGCAACCTCGTCAACCTCGTGCTCGACTACTCCCGCCGTCGGACCCTGTCCGTCGACACCCCGCTCGACCATCCGATGAAGGACTCCGAGCTCACCCGCCTCGCCGGGCCGACGATCAGCGAGGAAGGCGTCGGATCGTCCCGGGCGCTGGCGATCTTCGAGCACATCTTCGCCCCCGCCTGCATCACCACCGACCACCCGAAGTACCTCTCCTTCATCCCCAGCGCCCCGACGAAGGCCGCGGTCGCCTTCGACCTCGTCGTCTCCGCGAGTGCCCTCTACGGCGGGTCGTGGCTCGAAGGCGCCGGTGTCGTCCACGCGGAGAACGAGGTCCTCAGCTGGCTGGCCTCCGAGTTCGGGCTGCCGAAGACCGCCGGCGGCGTCTTCGTCCAGGGCGGAACGATCGGCAACCTCTCCGCCCTCGTCGCCGCGCGTGAGGCGCAGAAGGCGAAACTCGGCGACAAGCGGCCGGGCCGGTGGGTCATCGTCTGCAGCGCCGAGGCGCATTCCTCCGTCGCCTCGGCCGCGGCCGTCATGGACGTCGACGTCGCCCCCGTGGCCACCGGCGAGGACGGCATCCTCCGCCCCGAAGGCGTGCGCGAGGCCCTCGAGGAGCACGGCGACGCCGTCATCGCCGTCGTCGCCACCTCGGGGACGACGAACTTCGGCACGATCGACGACATCGCCGGGATCGCGAAGCTGAAGAAGGAGTTCGACTTCTGGCTCCACATCGACGGCGCCTACGGGCTCGCGGCCATGCTCTCCCCGCTGGCCAAGCACAAGTTCACAGGCGTCGAGGACGCCGACTCCGTCATCGTCGACCCGCACAAGTGGCTGTTCGCCCCGTTCGACGCCTGCGCGCTCATCTACCGGGACCCGCGCAACGGGCGCCGCGCCCACACCCAGCACGCAGAGTACCTCGACACGCTCACCGAATCCGATGAGTGGAGCCCCTCGGACTACGCGATCCAGCTCACCCGTCGCCCCCGCGGGCTTCCCCTGTGGTTCTCCCTGGCCAGCTACGGCGCCGAGACCTACCGGGCCGCGATCAGCCACTCGATCGACCTCGCGCGTCAGATCGGCACGGAGATCAAGAAGCGTCCGAATCTCCGTCTCGTCCGCGACCCCGAGCTCTCCGTCGTCGTCTTCGAACGTGTCGGCTGGAGCCGGGAGGACTACGATGCGTGGTCGGACAAGCTCCTCGAAGAGCAGCGCGCCTTCGTCGTCCCCAGCTCGCACAAGGGTCAGCCGAACGCCCGCTTCGCGATCGTCAACCCACTGACGACGTACGAGGATCTCATCGACATCCTCGACACCATGGAGTGACACTCCCTCACCATGGAGTGACACTCCCTCGTCCTGTGACGACGCCGCCCGACCGGCTGTCCTTTGCGGACAGCCGGTCGGGCGGCATTCATCCGTCCTGCTCGCCCTGCTCCCGTGGCCGCAGCTCGACGGTGAAGAACGGCAGGAGGGCCTGTGTGATCGGTCCGATGCTCACCGCGTAGAGGGCGGTGCCGATGCCGACGACCCCGCCGAGCGCCCAGCCCATGGCTACGACGGTGACCTCGATGAGGGTGCGCACGAGTCGGATCGACCGTCCGGTGACACGGGAGAGCCCGGTCATGAGGCCGTCCCTGGGCCCAGGTCCGAACTGGGAGCCGATGTACATCGCCGAGGCGACGCCGTTGAGCACGACGCCTGCGACGAGGAACACGATGTTCCAGGCGAGCACCTCGGTGCGGGGGAGGAAGAGCAGGGTGAGGTCGAGCGCCGGGCCGATCGTCAGGGCGTTGAGCAGGGTGCCGAGTCCCGGCTGCTGCTTGAGCGGGATCCAGGCGAGGAGGACGAGCACCGAGGTGATCGTGATGATCGTGCCGAAGGTCAGCGGGACGTGGCGGAGAATGCCCGAGTGGAGGACATCCCACGGGATCATCCCGAGCCCGGAGACGACGACGAGGGCCATCGAGGCGCCGTAGAGGTAGAGGCCGAGCATGAGCTGGGCGAGGCGCCTGACGAGACGGCCGCCGGCGAGCTGCTGGAGCGGGCCGACGTTGGCGAGTTCGCGCCGAGGCGCGGGCGAGGATGACATCGAGTGGTCCTTGGGCATCGTGGTCGGGCTGTCCACCCCATCGTCGCGCAGATTGGCATTGCGGAAAAGAGCCAATTGCAGGAAAGTGGTTCCATGACGAAAGGGGCCCCATGACGACTGCGATGAGTGCGAGGCGGCTCGCCGCCCTCATCGGCACCGGACCGTGGCAGCCGCCTGCCTACGAGTCGCTGGCCGCGACGATCGCCCGGGCGATCACCGACGGCCGCATCCCCGTCGGCGTCCGACTGCCGAGCGAGCGTGAACTCGCCGCAGCGCTCGGCCTCTCCCGCACCACCTCGACGCGCGCCTACTCCCGGCTCCGGGAGCTCGGCTATGTGCGCACCCGACGCGGCTCCGGCAGCCTCGTCGAACTCCCGCAGGTCCCCGGGGGCCGGATCGACCACCTCCTCGCACCGGCCGGACCGCAGCCCGGCGGCATCGACCTCACGTGCACGGCGACGCTCGCCCCGTTCGGCGTGCTCGACGCCTACGACCGGGCCCTGTCGAAGCTCCACGCGTATCTGCCCGGCACCGGCTACTACCCGTCGGGGATCCCGCAGCTGCGCGAGATCATCGCCGAGAGGTACACCCGCCGCGGACTGCGCACGCATCCGGACGAGATCCTCATCACCTCGGGTGCCCTGGGCGGTGCGGCCATCGGCATCCGGGCTCTGCTCGGCGGCTCCGGGGGAGTCCTCGTCGAGAGCCCGAGCTACCCCAACGCGATCGCGACGATCGCCGCCGCAGGCGCCCGCATCGTCCCCTACCCGCTCGAAGTCACCGAAGCCGGGCACCACTGGGATGTTCCGGCGATGGGCCAGTCGATGCGCGACGGACGAGTGCGCGCGGCCTACCTCATCCCCGACTTCCACAACCCCACGGGCGCACTCATGCCCGATGCGCAGCGGGCCGAACTCGCCGAAGAGCTCGCCCGGTCCCAGGTCGTGCCCGTCATCGACGAATCCCTCGTCGAACTCGGACTCGACGGCACCGAGCCGCAGACTCCGCTCGGCGCGTTCGTCCCCGATGCGATCACGGTCGGCAGCACGAGCAAGATCTTCTGGGGCGGACTGCGCATCGGCTGGATGCGCGTGCCCGGGCGCCGGATGGACGAGGCGGCCGGGGTCAGACTCACCCTCGACCTCGGCGCACCCGTGCTCGAACAGCTCGTGGCGATCGAACTGATGGACGACCAGGACGCGATCCTCGACCAGATGCGCACACGTCTGACCGCCGCCCGCGATCGCCTCGTGCGCGATATCCGGCAGGCCCTGCCGAGCTGGCACATCACCGTCCCTGCCGGAGGCATGGCGCTGTGGGTGCGCCTGCCCGAGGAGCGCTCCGGGGCACTCGTCACCGCCGCCCTCGCGCACGGCCTCACGCTCGCCTCGGGTCCGAACTTCGCCCCGGTCGGGGGACTCGACCGCTGGGTGCGCGTGCCCTACACCGTCGCCGAGGCGGATCTGGCCCAGGTCGCCCCGCGTCTCGCGGCCGCATGGGAGGACGCTCAGCGGATGCCCGAACCGCTGCCCGGGGACCGGACCCGGATCGTCGCATGAGCAGAGGGCAGGGCCTCCTTCGCACAATCGACCGGCTCACCGCGCACCAGACGGCGGCCTGCCTCGGCGCGGTCGCCCTCGGTGTGCTGGCGGGGGCACTCCTTCCATCGGCCGCCTTGGTCGCCTCGAGCCTTGTCACCCCGCTCCTCGTGCTCCTGCTGTTCACGACCTTCATCGACATTCCGCTGCGCACCCTCGGGCCGGCAACGGCGAACCTCCGATTCGCCGCGGTCGTCCTCATGGCGAACTTCCTCATCGTCCCGCTGCTCGTCTGGGCTCTCCACACGATCGTGTCGCTGCCCGCCACGGTCGCCGTCCCCGTCCTCATCGTCCTCCTCACCCCGTGCATCGACTACGTCATCGTCTTCACCGGGTTGGCCGGCGGTGCGAGCGGGAAGCTCTTGGCGCTGACCCCGGTGCTCATGATCGTCCAGATCCTCCTCCTGCCGGTGTGGCTCGGTGTCATCGCCGGAGACTCCGCTTCCATGCTCGTCACCCCGGGTCCGTTCCTCACCGCGCTCACGCTCTTCATCGTCCTGCCGCTCGCCGCCGCCCTCCTCGTCCAGCTCGGGTCCGCACGCTCACGCATCGTCCGCGGTGTCCGGGGTGCGGCATCGACGGCGATGATGCCGCTCATGCTCCTCACCCTCTTCGCCGTCGCGGCCGCCGAGGTCCGATCCGTCGTCCCCCACCTGCCCGCTCTCGGCATCGTCGCCGTCGTCTGCGTCCTCTTCGCCGTCGTCATGACGATCCTCGGCTGGGGTCTCGGTGCCTGGTCCCTCGCCGAGGTGGGGGAGCGGCGAGCGCTCATCTTCACCGGCGTGACCCGCAATTCGCTCGTCATGCTGCCCCTCGTCTGGGCCGTCGACGGCGACGGCCTCGGGTCGGCCGCCGTCGTCACCCAGACGCTCGTCGAGCTGCTCGTCATGGTCGCCCTCGTCCGGATCGTGCCCCGCCTGGTCCCCGACACTGCGATGTCCGAAAACCGCTAGCCGCACAGCTGCGGGCGGAGCAGAATGGAGACATGCTCACCTCGGATCAGTGCTATCAGGCGGTCACCGGACGCGACACGCGCTTCGACGGCATGTTCTTCACCGCCGTGTCGACGACCCGGATCTTCTGCCGCCCATCGTGCCCGGCGCGCACCCCGAAGCGGACGAACGTCGACTTCTATCCGACCGCGGCTGCCGCCGTCGAAGCAGGGTACCGGGCATGCAAGCGGTGCCGCCCCGATGTCAGTCCCGGCTCACCCGACTGGGATGTCCGCGCCGACGTCAGCGCCCGTGCGATGCGCCTCATCCGCGATGGACTCGTCGACCGGTCGGGAGTCGACGGTCTCGCCGCAGCGCTCGGCTACAGCACCCGGCAGCTCGGCCGCGTCCTCCACGCCGAACTCGGGGCAGGACCTCTGGCGCTGGCCCGCAGCGAACGCGTGCGCACGGCCCGCACCCTCGTCGAATCGACGGCGATGACGATGAGCGAGATCGCCTTCGCCTCGGGCTTTGCGAGCATCCGCCAGTTCAACGAGACCTTCAAGGACACGTACGGGGTGGCCCCGGGGCAGCTGCGCACCGGATCGGCGAGTGTGCAGTCCGAGGACATCGCCGTGCGTCTTGCGTTCCGCCCTCCCTTCGACTTCGACCATCAGCTGAACTATCTCCGGTACCGGGCCGTACCCGGGATCGAAGACGTCGGCGACGGCAGGTACACCCGGTCGCTGCGTCTCGCGCACGGGCCGGGCGTCATCTCCCTGACGGCCGGACGCGGCAACTTCGTCACCTGCCGGCTCCGGCTCGCCGACACCCGCGACATCGGCGCGGCCGTCGCGCGCGCCAGGCGGATCCTCGACCTCGACGCCGATCCGACTGCCGTTCACGCGACGCTCACCGGCGCCGGTTTCGGTGATCTCGTCGCCCTCGTCCCAGGAATCCGTTCCCCGGGCCACAGCGATCCCGTCGAGCTCTCCATCCGCACCGTCCTCGGCCAGCAGATCTCGATCGGCGCCGCCCGGACCCATCTCACCCGCCTCGTCGACGATGCCGGTGAACCGCTGCCCGAGGACATGGCCGGCGGCGGCGTCGATCGGCTCTTTCCCACGGCCGAGGCGATCGCGGAACGGCCCGACGGTTCCTGGGCACTGCCTCGGCGCCGGATCGAGACTCTCCGCGCGCTGGCCGTTGCCCTCGCCACCTCAGAGATCGACCTCGGGCCTGGATGCGATCGGGACGAATCGGCCGCTCGGCTGCTCGAGCTTCCCGGGGTCGGCCCGTGGAGTGTGGGCTACATCCGGATGAGAGCACTCGGTGATCCGGACGTCCTCCTCGCCTCCGACCTCGGCGTGAAGAAGGCCCTCGACGCTCTCACCGACTCAGGCAGTACGATCACAAACGCTCAGCTCGAGGCGGCCCGACCGTGGCGGTCATACCTGACGCACCTGCTGTGGGCAGCCCACGCCAGGGCAGCGCACTTGAACCCACCTCAGTCATGACCAGTCTCAGCCATGACCACTCTCAGCCGTGACCGCTTCCAGTTAGAACCACCCTCAGCCATGACCACGAAAGGACCGACCATGCACTTCACAAAAGCGAACCCGAATGTCCTCGTCTATGCGATCATCGACTCGCCCGTCGGGGAGATCCTCCTCACCGCTGACGGCGAGCATCTCACCGGAGCCTACCTCGACGGCTTCGACGCCGTGCTCGAAAGGCTGTCTCTGCGCACGGGTGCCGAAGCGGTCGAGGACCCCGACCTCGAGGTGCTCGCTCGCGCCCGCACACAGCTCGCGGAGTACTTCGCGGGGGAGCGGAGGACCTTCGATCTGCCGCTCGCCCCCTCGGGCACGGACTTCCAACTGCAGGTGTGGGAGGCGCTGACGACGATTCCCTTCGGTGCCACCGCCGGCTACGGCGAACTCGCCGAGTGGATCGACCGTCCCTCGGCCGCGCGGGCCGTGGGGGCGGCGAACGGGAAGAACCCGATCAGCATCATCGTTCCCTGCCATCGGGTCATCGGGGCCAATGGCTCCCTGACCGGGTACGCGTGGGGTGAGGACCGCAAGCGCACCCTCCTCGACCTCGAGGGCACCGGCGCCTGAGCCTCCGGCTTCGAGGGTGCCGGCGCAACGGGACCCGGAGCAGGCGCCCACCGGAAGCGGGGATCGGCCGAGAGCAAGCGCTGGCCGGGTGCAGGCACCGACCGGGTGCACTCGCTGGTTGGGTTCAGGCACCAGCCCCACCCCGCGCCATCTGGGATCAGGCTCTGCCCGGACTTGGGCTCACCTGAGTCTCGAGAGCTCAGTTCGCGAACTGTGCTCTGGAGACTGAGGTGAGCTCGAGCGCCGCGCAAGGCGAAATCGGTCCGGGCGGACGGCGCGTAGCGACCTGGGCGACCCAAGGAATTGGCCCGGTGCGACCGGCGGAATGTGCCCGGACGAACGGCGCAAAGGTTCCAGGCTGCCGACGGGCGGGGGAACGACGAAGGCCCCGGACCGTGAAGTCCGGGGCCTTCGCCCTGCGGTGGAGGTAAGGGGATTCGAACCCCTGACCTTCTCCATGCCATGGAGACGCGCTACCAACTGCGCCATACCCCCGCTTGCCTGATCAATATTACTCAGACAAGCCCGTCGCGCCAAATCCGTGTGGAGTGACGCTCGGCACAGTGGTCGACGGCGGCGCAGGTGAGGGTGCCGTGGTGGGGGAGACGGTCGGCAACCAGTCTGGGGAGACGATCTTCGGCGAGCCCGGGGAGACGGTCGGCAGCGCGTCCGGGGTTCGCCGCCGACCGGCTCCCCGGACGCGCTCACAGGATCGGCCGCACCTGGGACAGGAAGCGGTCGACATCCCGTTCTCGGCGATCAGCGAACTCTTCGCGGCGAGCCAGCCTTCTCACCTCGGCGACCCGACGGTTGAGCGCGGTGCGAGCCTGAGCTGATGCTGCCGACTCGGGCCGCCGAGCCCAGCGGACGAGACGCAGACCAGCGGAGAGTGCGATACGTCTGGGAAATGTGAATGCAAAAGTAGTGGACACGATATGTTCCTCATTGTTTTCGGGCAGGGGAAATCCCCAAAGAAGAGTGAAGTGAAATCATCGACCGTCGGATGCGTCAATGCATCGCGGTGATGATGAATGTGCTCGCTGAGCCGATTACCGCTGCGTCACCGGGCTCACGCTGTCGCGCGCGTTCGTTCACGCTGTCGCGCGCATTCTCACGAGAACGGCGCGTATGAGCGAGGCGGTGCAGTGGAGTTGCCGGCGATCAGGGTGCCGACGGAAGACGACGCGTCAGGCGGCTGAAGTCAGCCTGCGAGTCCCAGTCCGCCGACCGAGCAGGCAGCGAATGCGATTGCTCCGGAGCAGCGCTCCGGGAAGGCGATGTCGAAGATATTCATCTCGGCTGCACTCCTTTCGTGGTCGTGGATCGACAATGAGCGGCGTCAGTGCTCATGTGGGAACTGTGCAATTGTGTGTGGGTGCGAATCCGTAATTGCACTCACGAAGTTATCACACTCTGTAACTCCTGTGTGACTTTCGTTCAGAATTTCTGAACTTTATTCTCCGGTTCGGGCTTTTGCGTTGCGCAGACCGCTCATTCGCCGCCCTGCCCACCATCGATTTCCGGAGCCTGCTCACGGTCGCTCTCCACCGCCTGTGTCCGAGCGCCGAGCGGTGCCGACGCTCAAGCACCGTGCGACGCCGGCATCCGAGCATCGCGCACCACGGGCATGCGCGACTGTGGGCAGTCCCACGCCCGGTCCCGGCACACGCGCGCTCCGACCACGTAGAATCGCAAGTGAAGTCGCTACGATCCGGGAGAAGTCCATGACAGAGACAGCTGCATCCGTTCCGCGCCTGGTCGTCGGATACATCGCCACCGACCGCGGTCGGGACGCCATCTCGCTCGCGATCTCCATCGCCCGCTCCGTCGAGGTCGAACTCGTCGTCACGATCATCCGGCCCGAGACGTCGACGTTCCACGCGGCCGGATCGATCCCCAAGGACGGCTCGGGCATCGTCGCCCAGCAGCTCGACGACTGGCTCGAGGAGGCGCTGGCGCTCATCCCCGACGACATCTCCGCCCGCGGAGTCATCCACACCGCTTCGAACGAGTCGAAGGGCCTCATGGAGGTCGCCTCGGACGAGGACGCTGTGGCCATCGTCATCGGCGCCAGGGCGACGACGCTCATGCGCCAGTTCCGGATCGGCACCGTCGCCACCTCGCTGCTCCACTCCTCCGAGGTGCCGGTCGTCCTCGCCCCGGCCGGCCGCTCCGACATCGGTCCGGTCTCCCGGATCACCACACTCTTCGGCGCCCGTCCCGGTGCTGCCGCGCTCATCGGTTCCGCGATCGAAGCGGCCACGGCCTTCGATGTCGACCTGCGCCTTGTCGCCCTCATCGAGAACGACGGCATGGCCGAGGACGAAGTCGCGGAGGTGACCGAGTTCGCCGAGCAGTACGGCGGCGCCGTGCTCGCGAACCGTGCCGCTGACCTCTTCGCCTCAGGCCGCGCCACCGTCGTTGCGGAGGCCGGCGCCGACATCGAAGAGGCCGCCGAGAACGTCGAATGGATCTCCGGCGAACTCGCCTTCATCGGCTCGAGCCGCCTCGGCCACGGCCGCGTCTTCATCGGCGCCCGAGCCCGTCGACTGCTGCGCGTCCTGCCGGTTCCTGTCGTCGTCATCCCGCGCCGCCCCTACAGCAGCGCGACCCAGCCGTCAGCTGAGTCGGTCGAACCCTCGACCGAGCAGTCGACCGAGCAGAACTGAGGGTGGAGGCCGTTCACCGGGTCGACCTCGACGTCGCCGGCCATCCCACACCCGTCTGGGTCCATCCCGGACGCAGTGAGGGTCGGCCGGTCCTCCTCATCCACGGGTTCCGCGGCGACCATCACGGGCTCGACCGGATCGCCCACGCGATGCGCGACCGCGAGGTGCTCGTCCCCGACCTGCCGGGGTTCGGGGAGAACCCGCCGCTGGCCGGTGGTCTCAGTCTTGAGGGCTACCTCGATCACCTCGAGGCCCTCATCGCCGAGGTGGACCGCACGTGGGGTGCCCGCCCGATCCTCGTCGGGCATTCCTTCGGCTCGATCCTCGTCTCCCACCTCGCGGCGAGGAATCCGGCGGCGATGCCCGAGCTCGGGCTCATCAACCCGATCACCTCTCCGGCCCTCGAGGGCTCCGCGAAGGTGCTCACCGGCCTGACGAGGGTCTACTACGCCCTCGGCGCGCGTCTGCCGGAGAAGGCCGGCCGCTCCCTGCTCGGCCATCCGCTCATCGTCAGACTGATGAGCGAGGTGATGGCGACGACGCATGATCGTGGGCTGCGCCGGTACATCCACGACCAGCACGCCAAGTACTTCTCGACGTTCAGCGACCGTCGCTCCCTTGCGCAGGCCTTCGACGTCTCCGTCGCCCACACCGTCACCGAGGTGGCCGGTTCCCTGACGATGCCGCTGCTCGTCATCGCCGGGGACCGGGATGCGATCGCCCCGATCGAGGTCACCCGCTCCGTCGTCGACGGGCTCGCCGACGTGCGCTTCGTCGAACTCTCCGGGGTGGGGCACCTGGTCCATTACGAACGGCCCGATGCGGCCGCCTCGGCGATCGAGGATTTCTCCGCCGAACGCGACTGACCGCGCCGCGGACGAGCCACGGCGCGGTCAGGACGCGTCGGTCAGTGTCGGTTCAGCACCGATTGCCGGTCGGGCACCGAGCGCCGGTTCAGGACCGGCGATCGACGATCCAGTGGTAGAGCATCGGCAGGATGAACGCGAACGTCGCGGTGAGCAGGCCGGCCCAGAAGACCCAGAACTGCGTGCCCTCGGGGGTGGAGAACGCCGCGCCGAAGAGGTAGATGGAGAAGATGAAGAGCGCGAAGGCGATGATGAAGACGACGACGTCGGCGAAGTTCGCCTTGCTCTGACTTCTCTGCGCGACAGTGTTGGACATGTTCTCCTCCGAGCGGTGGGACGGGTGACGGTCGATCGACCCTCAGTCTACATGCTGTAGAGAACCTGACGGGGCATTCGCAGACGGCCGGTCACCCGCGATTGCCGCGCGTAGTCGCGGCGAACCGCGGGGGCCTCAGTCCCGTTCGTAGCTGCGGTCGGGGACCAGCCAGCCGAGCAGCGCGGAGACGATGGAGACGATGACGGCGGCGAAGATCGCCTGGAAGAAGAACGAGTCGATCGTGAACACGAACGGGGTGAATCCGCTCAGCCACGCGGTCAGGGCGAGCATCGCGGCGTTGATGACGATGGAGAACAGACCCAGCGTCAGGCACGTGATCGGTGCGGAGAGGAAGGCGAGGATCGGCTTGATGAAGGCGTTCGCGAGGCCGAAGATCAGGCCGATGACGAGGTAGGAGATGATCGTCGCGGGAATCGGTCCGGTCTGCTCCGCGACGACGCTGTTGCCTTCGATGGCGACGCCGGGAAGGATCCATGCGGCAACCCAGATCGCGAACGCATTGATGCCGACTCGGAGAAGGAAGCTCATGCTGGTATCCTCCCAGACCCATCTGCGTCCTTTCTGAGTCGGGCGTGGGAAACAGGTGTCCGCGGGGGCGATCGTGACCGAGATCAAGGCCCGCAGGATGCCGCCTCCGGGTAGGCTGGGAGCAGACGTCCACTTTGTCGAAGTGCATCTACTGTCCCGCGCCGTTGATTCGTTGTAGAAGTCGTCCGATGGAGGTGAGAATCTCGTCGGCGGTCTTGGTCCAGATGAAGGGTTTCGGGTTCTCGTTCCATGCTTTGATCCAGCCGCGGAGGTCTTTCTCCAGTGCTTGCACGCTGCGGTGATCTGAGCGTTGGAGGAGTTCGCGGGTGACTTCGGCGAAGAGCCGCTCGACTTGATTGATCCACGATGAGTACGTCGGCGTGAAGTGCATGTGGAACCGGGGGTGCTTTTCGACCCACGCTGTCACGGCCGGGTGCTTGTGTGTGCCGTAGTTGTCGCAGACAACATGCACATCCAGATGCTCGGGCACGTTCTGATCGATTTTCTGCAGAAACTTCTTGAACTCCACCGCACGGTGTCGGCGATGGGTGGACGCGATCACCGTGCCGTCAGCGACATTCATCGCCGCGAACAGGCTCGTCGTGCCGTGTCGGAAGTAGTCGTGCGTGCGCTTTTCGGGCATGCCCGGCATCATCGGGAACGCGGGCTGTGACCGCGACAGCGCCTGCACTTGAGATTTTTCATCCACCGAAAGAACGACGGCGGATTCGGGCGGGTCGAGGTAGAGGCCGACGATGTCGTAGACCTTCTCCACGAACAGCGGGTCGTTAGAGAGCTTGAATCCGTCCGCCTGGTGAGGTCTCAAACCGAACGCCTTCCATACCCGTCCGATCGTGGACTTCGACAGTCCGGTGCGCTCGGCCATCTTCGCCCGCGACCAATGCGTCGCGTTCGCGGGCGTCGACTCCAGCGTCGCGACCACGACATCCTCGACCTGCTCCGCAGTGATCGTCGCCGGGCGCCCCGGGCGAGGATCATCAACGAGACCGTCCAGACGGGCCTCCACGAACCGAGAGCGCCACTTCGTCACCGTGGGATCCGAGCAACCCACCAACGCGGCCACGTCCTTGTTCGACATGCCATCCCCACACGCCAACACGATCCGCGAGCGCAACGCGAGCGCCTGAGACGACTTACGACGCCGAGTCCAGCGCTCAAGCTGCTCCCGCTCCTCATCCGTCAGGATCAGTTCGGCCTTGGGTCGTCCAGTTCGCGCCATACTCCAATCCTACAACTTACAGACCGAATTTAAGGCGCAGGACACTACCGAGTGCTGTGCAGCAGTCCACCACGGCGGCACCGATCCTCGCCGACGGGCGAGGCAGAAATGATGATCGCCATGCCGCACGAACCCCAGCACACGGAATCGCAGAACACCGAGCCCCAGGACTCCGTCCCGCGCAGCTCCGACCTCCACGGCGGTGCCGATCCGCAGCCCGCCGAGGAGCCCGTTGAGAAGCAGACGCTCCTCGCGGCCGTGGGCCTGAGCTACTTTCCCATCGCCTTCCTCGCCCGGCTGCCCTATGCGATGGTCGTCGTCGGCGTCCTCACCCTCGTCGTCGCCGGTCGGGAGTCGCTCAGCCTCGGCGGCCTCAACTCGGCCATGGTCGGACTCGGCACGGCGATCTTCGGCTCCTTCATCGGTGCCGCCGCCGACCGGTGGGGCCAACGTCCGGTCCTCCTCATCGTCGGCACCCTCAACAGCGCGGCCCTGATCTTCCTCACCTGGGTCGTCTTCTCCCCGCTGCCCGACGCCGTCGTCCTCATCGCCTCGTTCGCCATCGGTGCGACCGCCCCGCAGGTCTCGCCGATGTCGCGCTCCCGACTCGTCGACATCATCCTCCGCGCCCTGCCCGGATCGAGGCAGTCGAAGGTCCTCAACGGCACCATGGCCTACGAGTCCGCCGCCGACGAGGTGGTCTTCGTCTTCGGCCCCTTCATCGTCGGCCTGCTGGCGACGTGGCTGTCCCCCGTCGCCCCGATCATCGGCGCCGTGGTCATGACGCTGATCTTCGTCTCCGGCTTCGCGCTGCACCCCAGCGGGCGTCTCGCTGCCGAGGGGGCGGGCCAGTCCGCTGCCAGAGGTCCGGTCCGTGAGCTGTTCACGTTCGGCATCTTCGTCGTCATCGCCGGCGTCTTCGGCATCGGCCTCGTCTTCGGGTCGACACTGACCTCGCTCACCTCGCTGATGAACGACCTCGGCCATCCCGAGCAGGCCGGCCTCATCTATGGTGTCCTCGGCATCGGATCGGCGATCCTCGCGATCTCCGTCGCGCTCTTCTCCCCGCGCTTCTCCCTGTGGGCCCGGTGGCTGAGCTTCGCCCCGCTGCTGCTCATCGGCACGATCGTCCTCGCGCTCTCCGACTCCATGGCCGCCGTCGTCATCGGCCTCCTGCTCATGGGCACGGCCATCGGCCCCACGCTTGTCACCCTCTTCAGCCTCGCCGCCGAACGCAGTCAGCGCGGTCGGTCGGCGACCGTGATGTCGATGGCGGGGTCGGCGATCATCGTCGGCCAGTCGCTCGCCTCGGCGCTCGGCGGATTCCTCGCCGAGGAGGCCGGCACCTCCACCGCGATCGCCGTGCCCGTGGCTGCCGCCCTCGTCGTCCTCGTCGCCGGTCTGCTCAACCTCATCGTGCGCCTGCGGAGGCGGAAACGAGACGTGGTTCACACCTGATCAGAGACCTGGTTCACACTCGAATTCCGCGTTGTGGGACGAGTCGTCCCAGTCGGGTGAAAGTGTGCTCTGAGCCATGTCGTGGGAGTAGGATCACGACTTGTTCAGAGTGAATCACGCCTCAATCCGCGTGATGGCACGACACAACGGAAAGCACGATATGTCTTCTAGCACCTCGACGACCGAGGTCGTCAAGAGCGATACGCGGTTCTTCGGACACCCGCTTCCGCTCATGCAGCTCTTCAGCCTCGAACTGTGGGAGCGCTTCTCCTACTACGGGATGAACGGAATCCTCGCCCTCTACCTGTACTTCCAGGTCACCGACGGCGGACTCGGCCTGCCGCAGGCCACAGCGGTCGGCATCGTCGGCGCCTACGGCGGCGCCGTCTTCCTCGCCACCATCCTCGGCGCCTGGGTGGCCGACCGGATCGTCGGCGCGGAGAAGGTCCTCTTCTACTCGGCGATCATCATCATGCTCGGCCACATCGCGCTGGCACTCATCCCGGGCTTCGGCGGTGTCGCCGTGGGCCTCATCCTCGTCGCGCTCGGCTCGGGCGGCCTCAAGGCCAACGCCTCCGCGCTCGTCGGCGATCTCTACGAGGAGAAGGATCCCCGCCGGGACGCGGGCTTCACGATCTTCTACATGGGCGTCAACATCGGCGCGCTCCTCGGACCACTCATCACCGGCCTGCTCCAGCAGAACCTCGGCTTCCACTACGGTTTCGGTGCCGCCGCCATCGGCATGGGGCTGGGACTCATCATCTACGCGTCCGGGCGTAAGAACGTTCCCGCCGAGGCACGCACGCCGGTCAACCCACTGCCGAAGTCGAAGCTCTACCTCTTCATCGTCGCGGTCGTCGCTGTCGTCATCCTCGCCACCGTGCTGTGGATGACCGGCCTCGTCAACCCGGAGAACCTCGACTGGTGGATCGCCGGCATCTCCGCCGCAGCGGCAGCGTGCTACTTCATCGTCATGTGCACCTCGCCGCAGACGAACTCCACCGAGCGCTCCCGCGTGCTGGCATTCATCCCGTTCTTCCTCACGAGCGTCGTCTTCTGGGCGATGTACCAGCAGATCTTCGGTGTGCTCACCGTCTACTCCGACGGGAACCTCAACCGCTCGATCTTCGGCTGGGAGATGCCGATCAACTGGATCCAGCTCATTCCGGCGGCCTTCGTCATCATCTTCGCGCCGCTGTTCGCGACTCTGTGGATGAAGCTCGGAGACAGGCAGCCCTCCACGCCGGTCAAGGCGGGGCTCGCCCTCATCTTCATCGGCCTCGGCTTCCTCATGTTCCTGCCGTATGCGACCGCTCCGGCGAACTCGACGCCGCTGCTCTGGGTCTGCCTCATCCTCGCCGTCTTCGTCTTCGGTGAGCTGCTCATCTCTCCGGTGGGCCTGTCGTTCTCGACGAAGGTCGCCCCGAAGGTGTTCCAGTCGCAGATGATCGCGGTGTTCTTCCTCGCCTCCGGTGTGGGCACCGCGCTCTCGGGTGTGCTCGGCGGCTACTTCGACCCGGCGAACCAGACTCCGTACTGGACGTCGATCGGCGGCACCTCGGTCGTCCTCGGCCTGCTGGCCCTGACGCTGACGAAGCCGATGCTCAAGATGCTCAAAGGCGTGCGCTGATCCGCTGAGCGCTGATGCGGAAGTGCGCTGATACTTCCGGTTGCGGCGCGGACTCCGTACTGCAACGACAGTGAAGCCGCCCTCCCGGTTCCCCGGGCAGGGCGGCTTCAGTCTGTCGCGGATGGCCCGGCTGCGGAGTGGCGTGCCGTCGGGTGGCGCACGATGAATATGCGGAATCCTTGGGGCGAATGCGCGGACCCTCCCGGGTGCTCACAACCGGATCTTCACCCGCAAGTGGGCGCACAACGGCGCAAGCCCCCGAAACCGGCCGTCCCTCACACCCCGGGGAAGATCGGCAGCGCGTCCGGGTGGTGGGCTGCGACGATCGTGAGGAAGACGATCGCATCGAAGAGGAGATGGACGGTCACGGTGTACGGCAGAGACTTCGTCCGGGTGAAGATCACCGCCTGGACGAGCGCGAACGGGATCGTCAGGACGGGACCGATCGACCGGTAGCCGAGCTCCCACAGGAACGAGACGAAGATGATGCTCATGAGCACGTTCGCCGTCCAGAAGTCGAAGTGGCGGCGCAGCAGTGCGAAGACCGTGCAGATGAAGAACAGCTCATCCCACAGTCCGACGGCGTTGACGCCGATGAAGAGCCGCAGGATCTCGTGCCACTGGGTCACCGCGGGCCAGTTGAGGTAGACGCCGGTGCGGATGAAGTACTGGGGGAGGACCGCCCAGGCGACGACGATGACGAAGACCAGCCACGCCCACTCGAGCTTCGTCCACGGCACCCCGTACCGGCGCGGATAGACGATCGTCTTCTCCTTGAACCAGTACCGGGTGATGAGGAAGGGGACGATGACGACGGTGCTGAGCACGATCCCCATGCGCAGGATGTTGCCCCACGAGATGTCGGCCTCCACCGAGATCGCGGAGATGAGGGCGAGCGCCCCGGCGATGACGCTGAGATCCCTGGCGAAGCGCACCGTCGTCGTCCATGCGAGTCCGACGCCCGCGAGCATGGGCACATACCCCCATGCCTTGACCTCGGGCAGGTCCGTTCCGATCCCGAAGAGGATGACGGCGGAGACGGCGATGAGGACGGCGGAGAGGCCCGGCCAGGAGACGACGCTCCACCTCTGCTCCTCGGTCTCAGCCTCCACGTCCTCCACTGTAGGACAGATCGACTCGGGACCCGGGCATCCCGCGGCGCAGGCTCCCGGCCCATTAGGATCGACGGAGACGAAAGGAAGTGTGTGGAACCCGAGGACTACTCCCGGCTCATCGCCCGAGACCTGCCCGTGGGCGTCGAGACCGTTCCCCTCGCCGAGGCGGTCGGCCGCATCCTCGCCCGCGACGTTCCCGCCGATGCCCCGATCCCCGGGTTCGCCACCTCGGCGATGGACGGCTATGCCTTCGATGCGCAGGCACTGAGCCTGGCCCGCACCGGACAGCCGATCCCCGTGGCCGGGGACATCCCCGCCGGTCATCCTCCCGTCGAGATCCCCGCAGGCTGTGCGGTGCGGGTGATGACGGGTGCGCAGGTTCCCGGCACCGCCGAGGCGGTCGTCCCCGTCGAACTCACCGATGCCGCCCGCACGGGGGCCGTCCCGGTTGACGTCGTCGTCACCGGACTGCCTGAAGGACTGCGTTCGGGCTGGAACATCAGGGACGTGGGGGAGGACACCGCGCTCGGCGACGTCGTCGCGATCGGCGGACAGCGTCTCAACGCCGCAGGCGTGGGCACGCTCGCGATGTTCGGCATCACCGATGTCGAGGTGCTGCGCCGGCCGAGGATCGGACTCATCGTCACCGGTGACGAACTCCGCGGTCCACAGGCCACGGGGCCGACGATCCCGAACTCCAACCTGCCCATGCTCGCTGCGGCGATCACCGCCCACGGCGACATCGCCGTGCCGGCGACGAGCGGTGACGATCCCGCCGAGTTCCTCACCGTCCTCGACCGGATCGTCCCGGACGTCGATCTCGTCATCACCACCGGCGGAATCAGCGCCGGTGCCTATGAGGTCGTGCGGGCCGCTCTCGAAGGGGAGAGCTCGCAGTTCCTCCGCGTCAACCAGCGTCCCGGCGGGCCACAGGGGTACGGGCAGCGTGCGGGCATCCCGCTGCTCCACCTGCCCGGCACACCCTCGGGTGCGTACCTCTCCTTCCATCTCTTCGTCCGCTCCCTCCTCTCCGGCATTCCGCTGGGCGAGCGCTGGCAGCGCGCCGTCTACACCGGACCCGAACTGGCAGGCCACCGTCGCGGCATGTCGCTGGTGCCGGTGACAGTCGCCGCCGACGGCTGCGTCGTCCCCGCCGCCCGTGCGCGACTTCGCGACTTCGCCGCCGCGGATGCGATCCTCAGGGTCCCGGGCGCACCGGCCGTCATCGCCGACGGTGACATCGTCGACATCCTCCCGACCGGGCCCGAGATCCTCGCCTGAGCGGCGAGATCTAGACTGATGGGCATGGACGTCTCCCGCTACACCCGGCAGATCCGCCTCCGCGGATTCGGCCCCGACGCGCAGGATCGGCTGCTGTCCTCCCGGGCCGTCGTCATCGGCGCCGGGGGTCTCGGTGCCCCCGTGCTCACGTACCTCTCCGCGGCCGGAGTCGGACGTCTCGACATCATCGACCCCGACATCGTCGAACTGAGCAACCTCCACCGCCAGTTCATCCACTCCGAGGACGCCGTCGGTTCACGGAAGGTCGATTCGGCGGCCGAGCGGCTTCGCGGACTCAACTCCGCGATCGAGATCGTCACCCACCCGGTCCTCCTCACCGCCGACAACGCCGAGGAGCTGCTGGCCGGTGCCGACATCGTCGTCGACGGCAGCGACAACTTCGCGACCCGCTACCTCGCCAACGACGCCTGCGAGATCCTCGGCATCCCGCTTGTGTGGGGGACGATCCTCGGCTTCGACGGCCAGATCGCCGTCTTCGACGCCCACCGTGGGGCGACGCTGCGCGACCTCTACCCGGTGGTGCCCGAACCCGGGTCCGTGCCCGACTGCGCGACCGCTGGGGTCATCGGCGCGCTGTGCGGGAGCATCGGCTCGGCCATGGCGATGGAGACGATCAAGGTCCTCACCGGCATCGGCACCCCGCTGCTCAACGCCGTGTCGATCCACAGCAGCCTCGACGGCAGTTGGGAGACGATCCCCGTGGGCCGTGACCCCAAGCGCGCCCCGGTGACGAGTCTGGCCGCCCACCGGGAGGACACCCCGGCCACAGACGCCACGGCCACCGCTACCCAGGGCGCCGCGGTCCCGACCGCTTCCGGCGACGATCCGGCACGCGTCGCCGCATCCGTTCCCGTCATCGCGTGGGACGATATCGACGACGGTGACCTCCTCGTCGACATCCGGGAGGACGCCGAGGTGGCCGCCGGTGCCGTCGCCGGTGCCCTTCACATCCCCATGGAGGAGCTGCTCGGCGACCCGAGACGGCTCACCGACCGGGACGACGGCGCATCGGGCATACCGGTGCAGGGGCGTATCGCGCTCTACTGCCGGTCAGGAGTGCGTTCGGCTCGCGCGGTCACGGCGCTGCGCAGTGAGGGGATCGAAGCGGTCTCCGTCTCCGGCGGCTACCTCGCATACCTCTCCCGGGCGGTCTAACCCCCGGCGAAGGGCGGCAGCACATCGACGGTGTCGCCCTCAGCGAAGGCTTCGCCGCGGTCGGTGCGGGCGAGAGCGTTGACGAGGAAGGACGACCGGGACAGCACGGTCACCGCCTCGGCGGAGGCATCGGTTGAGAGCACGGCGACGAGATCGTCGAGGTTCGCCGCGCTCACGGTGGTCTGCCGGGTTCCGAAGGCCTCTCGGGCGGCCGCGAAGAAGCGGACGGTCACTGCGGTCACTGGTGTACTCATCCTCCGATGGCGCTCATCGGGCGCTGCGGCTGGGTGAAGTCGTCCGAGTCCATGCCGTGGCCGGCGAGCTTCGCCCAGTGCGCACCCTTCCACAGGTTCGCGATCTCCTCGTCACTCGCCCCGGCCCGCATCGCGGCGAGCAGGTCGACCTCGGTGCGGGAGAACAGGCACGTGCGCACCCGCCCCTCCGCGGTGAGCCGGGTGCGGGTGCAGTCGGCGCAGAACGGGCGGGTCACCGAGGCGATGATGCCGACGTCGCCGAGGATCGTCTCGGGGTCCTCACGGGAGGCGACACGGAACTTCTCGGCCGGTGCCCCACCACGGGGTGCCTCATCGGGGGTGAGGACGAACCGGGGTTCGAGGAGGGCGAAGACGTCGGCGGCGGTGACCATCGTCCCCCGGTCCCACGAATGACCGGCGTCGAGGGGCATCTGTTCGATGAAGCGCAGGGACAGGTCGTTGTCCAGGCACCACTGCAGCAGGTCGGGCGCCTGATGGTCGTTGACCCCGGGCAGGAGGACGGCATTGATCTTCACCGGGTCGAGACCGGCGGCCTTCGCCCCCTCGATGCCCGAGAGGACACGCTCAAGGAAGGGTCGCCGGGTGATCTCGGCGAAGGTGTCGGGGTCGACCGTGTCGAGGGAGACGTTGATCCGGTCGAGACCGGCGGCCGCGAGCTTGGCGGCACGGTTGTCGAGGCCGATCGCGTTCGTCGTCAGGGCGATGTTCGGACGCGGGCGCAGTGCCGCGACGCCTGCGATGATGTCGGTGATGTCATGGCGGGTGAGCGGTTCGCCGCCGGTGAAGCGGATCTGGTCGACGCCGAAGCGCTCGACTCCGATGCGGGCGAAGCGGACGATCTCCTCGGCGCTCATCGCGGCATCCCGGGGCATGAACTCGACGCCCTCGGCGGGCATGCAGTAGCTGCAGCGGAGATTGCAGAAGTCCGTCAGGGAGATGCGCAGGTCGCGGGCACGGCGACCGAAGGTGTCGAGCAGCGAATCCTCGCTGTGCCCGGTGAAGGCCGTCCCCGGATCGAGCGTCGGAGTCCGCAGCACCGGGGTCGGCAGACTGGTCTTCCGCATTCCGTCGTCCTCCTTGTGGTCCCTTTCGCTATCATCGTCCCATGACCAGCGCCATCATGCATCGTCGTCGCGTGAGTGAGACGATCTCTCCGCTGCTTGGGACCAGGTCGACCCCGCTCGCCGAGCTCCTCGCCGTCGAACGGCGACTGGCCGCCGACGTCGTCACCGCCGTCGACGTTCCCGGCTTCGACAACTCGAGCATGGACGGCTACGCGCTCGCTCATGAGACCCTGCGCACGGCCCGCAACGCCGACGGGTCGGTGGGTCCGCTGCCGGTCGTCGGCCAGGTCGCCGCCGGCGCGCAGGGGGCACCGGTGCCGGCCGACTCCCTCGTCGAGATCATGACCGGTGCCCCGCTGCCGGCAGGCACCGATACCGTCGTCCCCATCGAAGCGACGACTCCCGGTCGTTTCGGCGCCGAGGCGGTGACGATCACCGTCGACGACCTCGCACCCGGAGCCTATGTCCGTCCCCGCGGCAGCGACGTCGGTGCGGGAACCACCGTGCTCCGGGCCGGCGTCATGCTCACCCCCGCCCGCCTCGGCGTGGCCGCCGCCTGCGGAGTCACCGCGCTGACCGTGACCACCCTGCCCCGCGTCCTCGTCCTCTCCACAGGCGACGAGGTCGCCTCGCAGGCCGACGCCGGCATCCACGACGCGAACGGGGTCACGCTCACGGCCGGGCTGCTGCGCCTCGGCGCCGAGGTGACGACCCTGACCGTGCCCGACGACCCCCGGATCCTCCTCGAGACCGTCGCCGCGACCGACATCGACCTCGTCGTCTCGACCGGCGGCATCTCGAAGGGCGCCCGCGAGGTCGTCAAGCTCGCCGCCGCAGCGGACCCGGACTCGGACATGGTCTTCGAGGCGATCGCGATGCAGCCGGGCGGTCCGCAGGGCTGCGGTCGCCTCGCCGGGCGTCCCTGGGTGGCCCTGCCCGGCAACCCGGTGAGCGCGCTGATCAGCTACGAGATGTTTCTCCGGCCGGCCCTCCTCGGCCTCGACCCCGAGGACGACGCCCGGGACGCCGTCGACCACCGGCTCGGGACCGATCTCGACGAGGCCCCGCCGTCGGGCAAGCTCCAGGTCCGACGGGCCCGCATCGGGCACAACGGCATCGATCTCGTCGGCGGGTCCCGGTCCCATCTGCTCCACAGCTATGCCGAGAGCACCCACCTCGTCTTCATCCCGCCGAGCGGCCAGGCCGACCCGGCTGATTCGACTGACTCGAATCGGCCCGGACCCGGGGCGGGAGATAGGCTGAAGACGTGGAGAATCAACTGACGCACATCGATGAGTCCGGGGCCGCGCACATGGTCGACGTCGGCGACAAGGACGTGACGAAGCGACGAGCCGTGGCGAGCGCGCGCATCACGACGCGCCCCGAGGTCATCGCCCTCATCGCCGAGGCGGGACTGCCCAAGGGCGACGCGCTGCCGGTCGCGCGGATCGCCGCCGTCATGGGCGCGAAACGCACGAGCGACCTCATCCCGCTCTGCCACCCCCTGCCGCTGACCGGCGTCGACGTCGACTTCACCCTCGAGGACGCCGCCGTGCGAATCGAGGCGGCCGTGAAGACCGTGTCGAAGACCGGGGTCGAGATGGAGGCGCTCACCGCTGCCACCGTGGCGGCGCTGACGATCTTCGACATGATCAAGGCCGTCGACAACCAGGCCGTCATCGGCGACATCAAGGTCCTCGCGAAGTCCGGAGGCCGCAGCGGTGATTGGACCCGCAGGCCATGAGCGTCATCCGCACCGGCATCGTCGAGACCCCGATCAGCACCGACGACCTCGAACCCGCCGTCGTCGCCCCTGAGCACGGGGCAGCAGTGACGTTCTCCGGCATCATCCGCGACCACGACTCCGGCCGGGGCGTCGAACGCCTCGTCTACGAGTCCCATCCGCTCGCCGAGACCCAGATCGCCGAGGTGGCCGCCGCCGTCGCCGCAGCCCACCCCGAGGTGAGGCTCTCCGTCGTCCACCGGGTGGGGAAGCTGAGCATCGGCGACGTCGCCCTGGCCGCCGTCGTCGCCTCCGCACACCGGCGGGAGGCGTTCGCCGCGTGCGCCGCACTCGTCGACGAGGTCAAGGACAAGGTCGCGATCTGGAAGCACCAGTACTTCTCCGACGGCGAGGACGAATGGGTGGGGGCGCTCGAATGACGCAGCTGCGCATCAGCGACGCCGCCCGGTACCTGGGCGTCAGCGATGACACGATCCGCAGGTGGATCGCCGACGGCCGGCTCACCCAGCGCAAGGACGCCTCGAACCGCTCCGTCGTCGACGGCGCGGAACTCGCAGCCCTCGCCCAGGACAGCGCAGGCGCCCTCGACGATCCCACACATGTGCGCAGCTCTGCCCGCAACCGCTTCACCGGACTCGTCACCGAGGTCGTCGTCGACGGCGTCATGGCCCAGGTCAGCCTCCAGTGCGGACCGTTCCGCGTCGTCTCTCTGATGTCCGCCGAGGCGTGCCGGCAACTCGAACTCGAACCCGGCAGCCTCGCGACCGCGGGCGTCAAAGCGACGATGGTGTGGATCGACACCGTCGACGAGGGATAGCACACGACATCTCAGATGCTGATGCAGGAGTCATGCAACTCCGCATCTGCGGGTCATAATGGGTGGATGATCTCTGCCGACCCCTGCGCCGCAGCCCGGAGCCGCTGATGCCAGGACCCCTGCGCCGCCCGACCGGGGCTCCGGCCTGGCTGTGGATCCCTGCGGCGCTCGGCGCCGCGTTCCTCCTCGTGCCGATAATCGGGATCCTCTTGCGGATCGATCCGGGCCGCCTCGGCGAGGTCATCACCGCCCCCGAATCCCTGCTGGCGATGGGACTGTCCCTGCTCACCGCGACGATCGCTGCGCTCATCAGCCTCATCATCGGCTTCCCGCTGGGATACCTGCTCGCGACCACCCGCTTCCGCGGTCAGCGCCTCGTGCGCACCCTCATTCTCCTGCCGCTCGTCCTGCCCCCGGTCGTCAGCGGTCTCGCCCTGCTCTACACGTGGGGGCGCTCGGCCTACCTCGGCCGCCTGCTCACCGAGGCGGGGCTCGGGCTCGCGTACACGACCGCCGCCGTCGTCGTCGCCCAGATCTTCGTCTCACTGCCCTTCATGGTCATGTCGATCGAGACCGCGGTCGCCGCCCGCGGACAGCGCTGGGAGCTTGCCGCCGCCGAGCTCGGAGCGACCCCGACGAGAGTGTTCTTCACCGTCACCGTGCCCATGCTCGTCCCCGGCATCATGACCGGCACCGTGCTCTGCTTCGCCCGCTCCCTCGGCGAGTTCGGGGCGACCCTGACCTTCGCCGGCTCCCTGTCCGGAGTGACCCGGACGATGCCGCTGCAGATCTACCTCGTCCGCGAATCCGACCCGCAGTCGGCGATCGCGCTGTCCCTCCTCCTCATCGTCGTCGCCCTCCTCATCATCGTCCTCGCCTACCGCTCACCCCATGCGCCGAGGCTGCGCGCAGTTCGCGGGAGCGCTGAGGCCGTCGACGGGTCCGTCGCCCCTGCCGCCGGAGACACTGACGACGGAGACGCTGCCGATGGTTTCGGGCCCACACGCGTCCTCGACCGTGTCCACGACAGGGGTGCGAACGCCAGCGCGATCGGTCGAAACGCCACCGACACGATCAGCCTGCAGGCGACCGAATCCGCACGCGGCATCGCCCTCGACCTCGACATCCCGGTCGGCACGACGACAGCGGTCATCGGCCGCAACGGCGCCGGGAAGTCGAGCATGTTCGAGATCCTCACCGGGGCGCTGCCGGCCGAGTCCGGAACCCTGCGCATCGGGGACCGGACCGTCTTCGACGTCGCTGCGGGACTGTGGCCGCCCGTCCACGCCCGCGGCATCGTCCACCTCAGTCAGCACCCCCTCCTCTTCCCTCACCTGAGTGTCCTCGACAACGTCGCCTTCGGTCTGCGCGCCCGCGGACTCCCGCGCGAGAGCGCCCGCGCACAGGCCGCGGCAATGCTCGACCGCCTCGGCGTGGGGGAGTGCGCGCACCGTCGCCCCGACGCCGTCTCCGGGGGCCAGGCCGCCCGGATCGCCCTGGCCAGGGCTCTCGTCGTCGACCCCACGCTGCTCCTCCTCGACGAACCCCTCGCCGCCCTCGACGTCGACGTCAGGGTCGGCACCCGCCGGGTGCTCGCCGAAGTGCTGGCCGATCGCAGCGCGATCCTCATCACGCACGATCCCGCGGACGTCACCGCGCTGGCCGACACGCTCGTCCTCATCGACGCAGGATCTGCTGTCCTCACCGCGCCCGTCGCGGAGATCCCACCCGCCGAGGCGGATGGGGCCGAGGATTTCCTCCGCAGCTTTTGCGAGACGGACGCCCACGGCATACTGTGCAGTAGATCACAGCAGGGCTGATCGCCCCCGATTCGAAGGAGCACACCGACGTGGCCGAACTCTCCTATTCCTCCGGACCCTCGCAGGCACCGCTGCGCGGGGAGACGATCGCAGCGAACATCCGCCGCAACGCCGCCGAACACCGCGAGCACATCGCGCTCGTCGACCGGGGCTCGGATCGGCGGTGGACGTACGGAGAGTTCGACGACGACACCGACGCGCTGGCCGCTGCCTTCCTCGACCGCGGCGTGCGCAAAGGCGACCGGGTGGGCATCTGGGCCCAGAACGTCGGGGAATGGGCCCTCGTCCAGTACGCGACGGCGAAGATCGGCGCGATCCTCGTCAACGTCAATCCCGCCTACCGCGCCCACGAACTCGAATACGTCGTCAAGCAGTCCGGTATGACCCTGCTCATCTCCCAGATCCTCGCCCCACCCCACTCGGACTTCCACGCCCTGGCCACCGAGGTCGCCGCCGCGGTGCCCGGTCTCCAACTCATCTTCCTCGACACGGTGCCCGAGGCACTCGTCGGCGACGTCGCGCTGGGGGAGCGCGAAACCTTCTCCGGCCTCCTCGCCCAGGGGCGGGCGCTGCTCGACGACGACGGAGCGAAGTACGCCGTCCGCCTCGAGCAGGCCGCCGCCGAACTCTCCGCGGACGAACCGATCAACATCCAGTACACCTCGGGGACGACCGGCTTCCCCAAAGGGGTGACGCTCTCCCACCACAACATCCTCAACAACGGGTTCTTCATCGGCGAACTCCTCGGCTACAGCCCCGCCGACGCCGTCGTCCTGCCCGTGCCCTACTACCACTGCTTCGGCATGGTCATCGGCAATCTCGCAGCGCTCAGCCACGGTGCCTCGGTCATCCTGCCCTCACCCGGCTTCGATCCGGCCGCGAGCCTCGAGGCCGTCGCCGCGGAGCAGGCGACCTCCCTCTACGGCGTGCCGACGATGTTCATCGCCGAACTCGGACTCCCGGACTTCTCCGCCTACGACCTCTCCACCCTGCGCACCGGGGTGATGGCCGGATCCCCGTGCCCGGTCGAGGTCATGCGCCGGGTCATCGACGACATGAACATGTCCGAGGTCGCCATCTGCTACGGGATGACCGAGACCTCACCGGTGTCGACGATGACCCGTGTCGACGACTCGCTCGAGGCCCGCACTCAGACCGTGGGGCGGGTCATGCCGCACGTCGAGGTGAAGATCGTCGACCCTGTCACAGGGCTCACCATGCCGCGGGGGCAGAAAGGCGAACTGTGCACCCGGGGGTACTCCGTCATGCTCGGGTACTGGGAGGAGCCGGACAAGACCGCCGAGGCGATCGACGCGGCCCGGTGGATGCACACCGGTGATCTGGCGATCATGGACGAGGACGGCTACGTCGACATCTCCGGTCGCATCAAGGACATGGTCATCCGCGGCGGGGAGAACGTCTACCCGCGTGAGATCGAGGAGTTCCTCTACCAGCATCCGGCGATCAGCGACGTCCAGGTCATCGGCGTCCCGGACGAGAAGTACGGTGAGGAGCTCATGGCCTGGGTCATCCTCAAGGACGGATTCGACACACTCACCGCCGCCGAGGTGAAGGAGTTCGCCGCGGGACGTCTCGCCCACTTCAAGATCCCCCGCTACGTCGAGGTCCGCGAGTCGTTCCCGATGACCGTCTCCGGCAAGATCCGCAAGGTCGAACTCCGCGAGGAGGGCGAACGGATCGTCAGCGCGAGCTAGGTCACAAGTTCATCTCAGTTCTCCTGTGAACACCCAGGGTTTCTCATGTGAGCTGGTCATTCATTAAGATCAGTGCACATGAGAGCTGAATCACAGCCGTTGGTCTCGATGACGGACGTCGAGAAGCACTACGGCGACTTCCATGCGCTGAAGCACATCAACCTCGACATCCACGAGGGTGAGGTCGTCGTCGTCATCGGTCCCTCCGGTTCGGGCAAATCGACCCTGTGCCGGACGATCAATCGGCTCGAGACGATCACCTCGGGCTCGATCACGATCGACGGCAAGGAGCTGCCGGCCGAAGGCGCTGCGCTCGCGCAGCTGCGTTCCGACGTCGGCATGGTCTTCCAGTCGTTCAACCTCTTCGCCCACAAGACGATCCTCGAGAACGTGACGCTCGGTCCGATCAAGGTGCGCAAGCTGAAGAAGTCCGACGCGGACAAGCAGGCGATGGCTCTGCTCGAACGCGTCGGCGTCGCCCACCAGGCCGACAAGTACCCCGCCCAGCTCTCCGGCGGTCAGCAGCAGCGTGTCGCGATCGCCCGGGCCCTGGCGATGAAGCCGAAGGTCATGCTCTTCGACGAACCCACCTCGGCGCTCGACCCGGAGATGATCAACGAAGTCCTCGACGTCATGGTCGAACTCGCGAAGGAGGGGATGACGATGGTCGTCGTCACCCACGAGATGGGCTTCGCCCGCAAAGCCGGCAACCGCGTCGTCTTCATGGCCGACGGGGAGATCGTCGAGGTCGCCGATCCTGACGAGTTCTTCACCAACCCGCAGAGCTCCCGCGCCAAGGACTTCCTCTCGAAGATCCTCACCAACTGATCCGACCACCTGGTTCTGCACGACACTCACAAGGAGAAACCATGAAGAAGCTCAGAGTCTCAATCGCCGCCGTCGCGGTCGGGCTGCTCGCCCTCTCCGGCTGCGGCCAGGGCGGCACCCCCGATGCTCCCGCCGAAGGCGGCGGGTCCCAGGCGGCGGCCCCGGAGTACCCGGTCAATGACAGCGCCGACGTCAAGGACTCGAAGACCTGGCAGGCGGCGAAGGACGCCGGCAAGCTCAAGGTCGGCGTCAAGTTCGACCAGCCGGGCCTCGGCAACGTCAAGGCCGGGTCCGATGTCCCCGAGGGCTTCGACATCGAGATCGCGAAGATGGTCGGCGGCCAGCTCGGCTTCACCCCGGACCAGCTCGACTTCGTCGAGACCGTCTCGGCCAACCGTGAGCCCTTCCTCCAGCAGGGCACCGTCGACATGGTCATCGCGACCTACACGATCAACGATGAGCGCAAGAAGGTCGTCGACTTCGCCGGACCGTACTACGTCGCCGGTCAGGACCTGCTCGTCAAGGCCGACTCCGACATCGCCGGTCCCGAGGACCTCGCGGGCAAGAAGGTCTGCTCCGTCGACGGATCGACCCCGGCCCAGCGCATCCAGGACGAGTACAAGGACGCCGAACTCGTCACCTACGACACCTACTCGAAGTGCGTGACCGACCTCCAGTCGGGTGCTGTCGACGCGGTGACGACCGATGATGCGATCCTCCGCGGCTACGCTGCGCAGAACGAGGGCGAACTCAAGGTCGTCGGCAAGCCGTTCTCCGAGGAGCCGTACGGCATCGGCCTGCCCAAGGGCGACACCGCCCTGCGCAACGCCGTCAACGATGCGGTGGAGAAGAGCATGTCGGACGGCGACTGGAAGAAGGGCTTCGAATACACCCTCGGTTCGTCCGAAGGCGTGAAGATGCCCGAGGTCGACCGTTACTGACCGAGTCCGCACACTGATGCGATGCGAGGGCACCACGCGGTGCCCTCGCATCGATTAAGGAACCCGGGATGGATTTCGTCCAGCTTCTCGAGCTCTTCGGCTCCGGCGTCTGGGGCACGGTCAAGCTCTTCACCGTCGCCCTCGTCGGCTCCCTCGTGCTCGGCACGATCCTCGCCGCGATGCGGGTCTCACCGACCCCGGTGCTGCGGATCGCCGCCTCGACGTACATCAACATCGTCCGCAACACCCCGCTGACCCTGGTGATGTTCTTCTGCGCGTTCGGGCTGCCCTTCCTCGACGTCCGCTTCGGCGATTCGAGTTCGTTCAACTCCTTCGTCTACGCGACCCTCGCGCTCACCGCGTACACCGCGTGCTTCGTCGCCGAGACGCTCAAAGCCGGCATCCAGACCATCCCCGTCGGGCAGGCCGAGGCCGCCCGGGCGATCGGGCTGACGTTCAACCAGACGCTGACAGAGGTCATCCTTCCGCAGGCGTTCCGCACCGTCATCCCGCCGCTGGGCAGCGTCGTCATCGCGATGCTCAAGAACACGTCGATCGCCTCGGCGTTCAACAACCGCGAACTCATCTCCGCGATGCGCAACGCGATCGAGCTGCGCGGCGACCTCGTCATCCCGATCCTCTTCGGCACCGCCTGCGCGTACCTCGTCCTCGCCCTCATCCTCGGAAGAATCTTCGACTACCTCGAGCGGAAGCTGGTGATCCTGCGATGAGCGCACCGACAGAGGTCCTCTTCGACGCGCCCGGCCCCAAGGCCCGCCGCAACAACGTCATCCTCTCGATCGTCTCGACGATCGTGCTCGCCGCCCTCATCGCGTTCATCATCTGGAAGTTCGCCGAGGCGGGTCAGCTCGAACCCGAGAAGTGGTATCCGTTCACGTTCACGCAGATCCAGCTCGTCCTCCTCGAGGGCATGCTCGCGACCCTCAAGGTCGCCGCGGTCGCCTCGGTGCTCGCTCTGGCCGTCGGTGTCGTCTTCGCCCTTCTGCGCCTTTCCTCGAAGCGCATCATCTCGGTGCCCGCGACGATCGTCCTCGAGTTCTTCCGCGGCGTGCCCGTGCTCCTGCTCATCTTCGCGACGTTCCTCCTCTTCGGCAACACGATCGGTCCCTTCTGGTCCGTCGTCATCGGCCTGACCCTCTACAACGGGATGGTGCTCGCCGAGATCATCCGCGCCGGCATCCTCGCCGTACCCAAGGGCCAGCGGGAGGCTGCGATGGCGATCGGCCTGCGCCCGGGGCAGGTGATGAGCCTCGTCCTCATGCCGCAGGCGCTGCGGGCCATGATGCCGACGATCATCGCCCAGATCGTCGTCCTCCTCAAGGACTCGGCGCTCGGCTTCATCGTCACCTATCAGGACCTGCTCTACCAGGTCAACCTCATCGGCCGTGAGTACAATAACCTCCTGCCGACGTTCATCGTCGGGGCCGCGCTGTTCATCGTCATCAACATGATCGTCGCCGGCTTCGCACGGTGGCTCGAACGCCGGCTGCAGCGCAAGACCACAGCCGACGTCGAGGGCGAAGGACTGACGACGGCACCCGTGCGATGATGAGGACGTGAGGATGGAACCCGAACTCAGTGCCACTCCGGTGACGATGCGACGCAACCGCGACCGGGACCGCTTCGAGCTCTTCAGCGCCGAGGATGAGGCGTTCATCGGATTCCTCGCCTACCGGCAGACCGAGTCCGGTGCGCTCGAACTCCAGCACACGATCATCTCCGAGGAGTACTCCCGGCGCGGCTTCGCCCGCACCCTCGTCACCCTCGCGCTCAACGAGATCCGGGCCGAGGGCGGGACGATCGTGCCGCAGTGCACGTACGTTCAGGACTATCTCGAACGCTTCCCGCAGTACGCCGACCTCGTGTCGGCGAAGTGAGCGGACCGGCCGGCCGATTCGCTCCCAGCCCCAGCGGTGACCTCCACATCGGCAACATCCGCACCGGTCTGCTCGCGTACGCGCGGGCCAGGCAGACCGGCAGGCGTTTCCTCTGGCGCATCGAGGACCTCGACCGGGTGCGGGCCGGTGCGGCCGCGTCGCAGCTGAGGGTCTTCGCCGACCTCGGCGTCGTCCCCGACGAGGAGCCCCTCGTCCAATCGCAGCGCCTCGACCGCTACGCCGCGGCCATCGAGTCGTTGTCCGCGGCGGGACTCGTCTACGAGTGCTACTGCTCGCGCCGGGACATCCAACAGGCCCCCTCTGCACCCCATGCGCCGCCCGGGGCGTACCCGGGAACCTGCCGCAGCCTCGGCGAGGCAGAGCGTGTCCGCAGGCGTGCCGAGCTCGTCGCCGCAGGCAGGCAGCCGGCGCTGCGCCTGCGCACGGAGAACACGGAGATCACCGTCGCCGACGGTCTGCTCGGGACGATCACGGCCCCGGTCGATGACTTCGTGCTGCGCCGCGGGGACGGCGTCTACGCCTACAACCTCACCGTCGTCGTCGACGACGCGGCCAGCGGCATCGACGAGGTGGTCCGGGGCGACGACCTCGCGTCGTCGGCACCCCGGCAGGCCCACCTCGGCGAACTGCTGGGCGCCGCGGAGCAGTCGTGGCTGCATGTCCCGCTCGTCCTCGGCGAATCCGGGGCGAGGCTGGCCAAACGCGACGGCGCTGTCACCGTCGACGAGCTCGCCGCGCTCGGCTGGAACACGGCGGATATCTACGCGTGGGTGTGGCGGTCGCTCGGCAGCGACGGGGGAGTGGGACTCGGGGACCGTCCGTGGGCGACGATCGACGACCTCGTCGACGGTGTCGACTTCGCATTGCTGCGACGGGAGCCGAGCGTGTTCCTCCCACCGACAGCCGCGGACGCCTCGACGTTCGCCGACGGCATTGCACCGAGCGCCTGAGCCGTGCCTCTTGAGCGGCGGCCCTGAGCCCTGCCCCTCGGGCGGCGGCCCTGAGCCCTGCCTCTCGGGCGGCGGCCCTGAGCTCTGCCTTTCGGGCGGCGGCCCTGAGTCAGACCGCTCAGGCGGCGGAGTCGACGGCGCCGGCGATGACCTCGGCGTAGATCGATTCGAACGTGTCGAGGGTGTACTCGATGTCGTGGACGGCGACGACGTCGAGGGACGCCTTGGACATGGCCGCGCGTTCGGCATCCGTCTGCGTGCAGATCCGGGTGAACCGGTCGGCGAGGGCGTCGATGTCGCGCGGCGGGAAGAGGTAGCCGTTGACGCCGTCGCGCACGAGGTGCGGCAGGGCCACCGCATCGGCGAGGACGACGGGTTTGCGGGAGGCCAGCGCCTCGAGCGTGGCGATCGACTGGAGTTCGGCGGTCGAGGGCATGCAGAAGAACGTGCACCGGGCGTAGGCGTCCATGAGCTCGGTGTCGCTGACCTTCCCGAGGACGTGGATGCGGTCGGCGATGCCGAGTTCGGCGGCGAGCGCCTTGAGCAGCTCCTCCTGATCGCCGCCGCCGACGATGTCGGCCTCGAGGCCGAGCGCCGGGTCGGTCTTCGCGACGGCGCGGACGATGTCGTCGGCGTGCTTCTCCGCCGAGAGGCGACCGACGAAGAGCACCCGTGGGGCGTCGCCGTCACCGAGGCCCGGCGCGTGCTCCTCGTCCTGGAGGTGGGAGAAGCGTTCGAGGTCGATGCCGCACGAGACCGCCCGGATGGGGGAGGTGAAGCCGTTCTGCGTGAGCAGGTCGGCGGCGAGCTGCGTGGGCACCGTGATGAAGTCCGCGGACTGGAACTTCTTCCGCAGGTCCCACCAGGCCAGGGCCGTGCCGCCGTCGATGAGGGGCTTGGGCGCGCGCAGGTAGGGCCGGACGTTCTCGGGCATGAAGTGGTTGGTGGCGATGACGGGGATGCCGCGGCGGATCGATTCGGAGAACGCGTAGCGGCCGATGACGAAGTGCGCCTGGGTGTGGACGATGTCGGGGCGCAGGGTGTCGAGGAGGCGGGCGATCTCCGGCTTCGTCTCCCACGGCATGCAGATCGTCCACGTCGGATGGAGCATCCAGCGGTGGGAGGTCAGCCGGTGGACGGTGACGCCGTTCTCGACGGAGACCGAGGGGGTGCCGGTGGCCGAGGGGCACGCGACGTGGACGTCGTTGCCGCGAGCGGCGAGTCCCGCTGCCAGTCGTTCGGCGAACTTCGCCGCTCCGTTGACCTCAGGGGCGTAGGTCTCGGTGGGGATGAGGATGCGGCGTGCGGGGGTGGGAGATTGTGCGGACAGGGTTCAACACTCCTCGGTGTCGGTCAGCTGGTCTGTTCTGCGGGCGTCGCGGCGGGCGTTCTCGCGGTCTCGGACATCGGGATGATACCGAGACAATACAACGACCCCGAGACACGCGACCAATCCTGTGATCGTGATGACGATGATGAGCCACAAGGGGGCTTCCTTCGCTTCGCCGAGGACGACGGAGCCGAGGATGACCGCGGCGATCGGGTCGACGACGGTGAGCCCGGCGATGACCATCTCCGGCGGGCCGGCCGCATACGCGTTCTGGACGTACCACGAGCCCAAGGCGGCGGCGGCGATGAGGGCGACGACGTTCTGCCACGTGACGTTCTCGATGCCGGCCCGCAGGAATTGGACGCTGACGAGGTGGGCGTTGGTCGCCACGCATGCGAAGAGCAGGCCGGCGGCGGTGATGAGCACGAGCTGGGGCGCATGCTTGAAGAAGATCATGATGACCAGGCCGATGACGACGATGATCCCGGTGATCCACACCAGGGGCATGGCATCGGCGCCGAGGTGGACCTGCGTCCGCGCCGTCGTCGCGGAGAGCGCGACGAAGACGGTCACGCCTAGGGTGCACCAGACGACGGACTGGACGAGGCGGCGGTTGACCTTGAGTCCTCGGTAGCGGACGCCGAGGAGGACGGAGACGATGAGGGAGAACGCGCCGATCGGCTGGACGACCATGACGGGGGCGAGCGCGAGGGCGAGGAAGTTGCCCAGGGTGCCGAGCCCTAAGATGAAGAGTCCGAGCAGCCATTTCCGGTTGCCCAGCAGTTCTTTGAAGTGGTCCCAGCTCAGGCCGTTGTGGGAGTTGTCCTGATCGGCCACCGCGTCATGCTGGTAGAGGGCCCCGAACGCGAGGGCCACGGCTGCCAGAACGGCGAGGGCGATGGCCACTATCGTCACGTGTGCTGCTTCCGTCGGGGATGGGTTCGGGGTCTCCACCGATCGTACCGCGCGGTAGCCGAGAAGACCCTCAGATTCGGGCGATTGTGCGGATTCCCATCCCGCCGAGGTGGGGCAACCCGGAGGTCGGTTGCGTGCGTGTGAGCCAACGCACACGCCCTCGTTTTGCCGGGGTGGTCGGACCTTTGCTATGCTGTTTTCTCGTGCGCAGGTCACTGCCACCTTCCTCCGTAGCTCAGTTGGCAGAGCATTCGACTGTTAATCGAAGGGTCGCTGGTTCGAGCCCAGCCGGGGGAGCAGGAGAAGGCCCCGTCGTCCGCGACGGGGCCTTCGTCGTTCTGTGATCGCGAAAGTGTCGCTTACGTGTAGCTTTCCCATTTCTGCACCTCTGGCCTCGCGTGCGTTTTGAACCCCTTGAGTGCACCGACGGGGACGGACTTCCGATCCCAATAGGCTGCGTGCCCGACGGCCTTGGTATGGCCCGTGACGCGTTCGATATCGATCGGGTTAGCCCCTTGCGCGAGAAAGCCCGTTCTCCACCGTTCTTCGCAACGTGTGGTTCGTTGCCCAGATCAGGCCTGGAAGTCCATGACGTTCCTGACAGCCTTGATGGCGTACTCCGGATCGAGGTCCGTTACACGTGCCGAGGTGAAGACAAATGGCTGCTGTGCTTCGGTGGCCTCGCCTCCGGGGATGAGTCGCTCGAGTGCATCCTTCCTCGCCCGGAAGATGGTCACAAGACCGTCCGGCAGCGGGATGGTGCGGGCTGAGAGGTCGCTCTTTTCGAAGTATTCCCAGATCAGTCTTTCGCCCTTGTGGCGAACCAGCTCCCCGACGCAGCTGATGGTGTTGGCTGCGAAGTCGATGTCGGTCCAGCGCACCGGGGCACTTTCGCGGATTCGAGGACCGTTCGTCGCGGCGATATAGAGTATGTCGGCGATGCCGCGCTCTCTGAATGAGTTGGATTGACGCACATGTTCGGTGCGGAGGCGACATCGAGAAGGTGGTCCACATGTCCGTCGGTGAGCTGGTCATTCAGCTCCCGGGTCGAGGCGTTCTTGCGGACACGCCGATCCGGGCCTCTCGCCGCCAGTAGGGCGGACATATCTCTGACCGGGGGATGCGGCTGATGGTGCCGCCGTCGCAGTCTGAGGCTGTGGCCAATGACGTTACGGTGGGAGATCTGCGGGATGGGCTGAAGAAATCCGATCTTCCGTCAAAGCAGGTGACAGCCCCGAACGGGGACAAGGCAACGGAATACACTCTTCCGTCTGGGTCAAAGTTCATCATTTCTAATGAAGTGTCGGGGATTCAGCCTTACGTCACGGGCGGCGTGCTGAAGAACGGCCGGGGCATATGGCTTGAATTCAACCAGACTGACCAAAAGGCGATTAAGGGCGGTGGAGCAGCGGCTGCTCTTGCGATTATCGGTAAGATCAATCCTGTTGCCGGCGCGGTTGCCGGCGTCATCGCAGCTTTTGTTGCTCCCTATATTGCGGATAAGGGTATTTGCTCGGGGAACAAGAAGCTGCGCGTTGAAGCGGACTGGAACGGTGCGTTGACGAGCACTAAGTGTGTTTGAATCAACTTTACGCAAGAGCTGTAGACTCGTCCTGTGTACAACGGAAGGAGCCGTATGTTCGCCCCCTCTGATAGGTCTCGCACTCGAATGTCAACCTGGATCGTGCTCAGTTCGTTTGCGCTCTTCTGGGTGAGCCTGACGATGGTCGTTTTTGTCAACGAGAGCCAACCAGCCGCTATGTACATTAGCGGGGCGGCGTTCGTACCCCTGGTTCTTGGCGCGCTGCTGATTACCCGAAGTTCTCGTAAGCGCAGACGATGACTCGCTGGAAAAGTATGGATAGGGAGCCACCCACCTCGTGCGAGGTGGGTGGCTCCCCGACTTAGATCAACCTCGGCGGACGCGCCCAACTCCATTCGCTGCGTGTCGCGGGTAGTGGATGGCTCGCAGACTCCGCATGTAAGTCTGCTTCATCAGCGGGAGTCACCGACAGAAGAACCCGTCCGGCTTGGTTCACGTATTCCCATGGTTCGAGATGACGAGAACTCAGTGTGGTCGCCGTGGACACGTGTCTAGTGCCGAAGTATCCAACGGAGGTGCGCCCGCGCCTTCCGGTCGCCGAAACCAGCATCGCCGAACCCGCGACAGACGGCGACGGCATCGGGATCGAAGTTGATTGCGTCAGCGACCTCATCCCACGTCGCACCCTCGGCTGCCAGCAGCTCGATGAGGTCGCTCGTGGCAATCGTCGTGTGCCGAACGGGCGTCGTGCTAACCCGTCGCCGTTCGTCGACGGCAGTGTCCAGGCGATGGGCAGTAGCGGGCGTTGCGCGCGTCCGATCACTTCTCGTGAATACAGTCGAAGAGTAACTTGGACACGCCGACCGACACGTGCGACGAGTCTTCGGTCGCCTGCGACGTCCCTTCTGACGGCGACTTACGAGAGAAGAAGTCGGTGGCGTGGTCGGCCCTTTTGCCGACAATGCGGCCAGATTCGATCTCGGTGCGGATCGTGCCAGGGGAGCCATCGGCCTTCGGCGACAGCCAGCCCAGTGGCCGGTCGAGATCGGCGTGCACCTTCGCTCGGCGCCTGTGCGGAATCCGTTTGAGATCGAGGTCCCGGAGACGGGGTGTGGGCGCACCGATGAGTACCTGCAGCGGCGCAGGTTCGAATGCGGCAAACACCTCGTCAGTGAACGACTCCATCCTCCGGGCCGGCGAAACGGATTCGTCGACCACGCAGGCCTCGCGGATGCCGCTTGGGCGTTCGACCTCGAGCCCACGTGCCCTCTGCTGCTCCGGGGTGAGGTCGGGCGCTCGAATACGGCGGCCGTGACGATCGCGGTCAGGGACGAACCGACTCCGCCGGTCGGCACGCCGGGAGATCGTCCGCGCGCAGTCGTCGCCGCTGCCTCAGCGTATCCGTGACATCGACCGGATCATCGATTGGTGCGCCTGCCGGCGTCTCGAGACCGATCGGCCTCGCACCTCACCGTTCGAGGTACTCGTCACCGACTCCATCTCGGTGACACACCCTCATCCCAGGCCCAGGGTAGGCAGTTGTTCTGAGATCCGGAGGGCAGATCGTGGTCGTTGGACGGCGCAACCTCAGTCAGGGCGAGAACTCGCTGAAGTGATAGACCATGTGGTGCCTGGGTCCTGAATTGCCGGAGATGGCACTCTGGGCACTGATCCTTGCAGTGCTCGTTGCTCTCGCGTCGTTCGCAGTGTCCTTCAACGGGCTCATCTCGGCGGCAGGATGGGCCGGAGCACCGCCTGTGCTGAGGTCGGCCGTTCCGCTCGTCGTCGGCCTGTCCATCCTCGTGTTCACCGTGGCCGCGGTGGTCACTCGTGCTCGCGGTGCGAATTCGCGCCTTTCGTGGGCAGCGGTCGGACTATTCACTGCGGTGTCGACGGTTACCAATGCCACCCATGCGCTCTCCGACGGTGCATCGACGGCGATGACAACGGCATCGGTGGTCGCCGGCGCTGGGATTGCGGGTCTCATGCCGGTCGCGTGCTTCATCGTCACTCACACGGCCGTCTCTGTCGTTGTGGCTCCGCCCCACGGTTCGGTGGCGGCCAGGCGCCGTGCCGAGCGCGAACGCGTCAGGAGCGCCGTCGGCTCCCCGCCGAGTCCAGGCTCGAACGATCGTCTCGATGCACCGCGACGCCAACGGGGCCGCCCTGATTCGACCCAAGTGCTGGCATCGGCGGCTCGGTCGATGACACAGCGGCAGATTGCTCACGAACTCGGGGGTGTCGAAGTCGGCAGTCCAGCGGATATTCACAAAAGCAGGTTGAGGGCGAGACGTGTCGTTCTTGTGAAGTTTCCCCGTGAGGATACGTGATTCTTGATGATTCGAGATGATGACCAATCACGTATTGTTCGAAGTCGGACCCAATTCGCACCTCTCTCACCAGGGAACATACCTTTTGCCGCTGTTAATCGAAGGGTCGCTGGTTCGAGCCCAGCCGGGGGAGCAGGAGAAGGCCCCGTCGTCCGCGACGGGGCCTTCGTCGTTCCCGAGGCAGACACGCATTCAGTCGTGGCACCGTCGTCGTCCCAGCTCATCGTTCCTGGTGATCGGCACCCCACTCTCACTTGACGGAATAACTGATGGCCCGACCCGGTTGTCGTGAGTATGAAGGCATTCGGATTCCTCAGTTTCGGCCACTACGGCCCCGGCACCGCCCCCGGAGAGTACGGCGCGAAGGAAGCACTCCAACAAGCCGTGGAGATCGGTGTCGGCGCCGACGAGATCGGCGTCAACGGCGCATACTTCCGTGTCCACCACTTCGCGAAGCAGGCCGCTTCGCCCATGCCGCTGCTCAGCGCGATCGCCGCCCGCACGAAGAACATCGAGGTCGGCACCGGCGTCATCGACATGCGATATGAGAACCCCCTCTACCTCGCCGAGGAATCGGCGGCCCTCGATCTCCTCTCCGACGGCCGGGTGGCGATCGGCATCAGCCGGGGATCACCGGAGCCGGCCGAACGGGGCTGGGAGTCGTTCGGCTACCTCGACGCCGACGACGCCAAGGGTGCGACGATCGCCCGCGCGAAGTTCGGGAAGTTCATGGACGCGGTGCGCGGCGACAAGGTCGCCCCGGCCGATCCGGCGCAGTTCGGTCCCGGCGCGCGGCTGGCGATCGAACCTTACGCTCCGGGCCTCGACAAGCGCATCTGGTGGGGAGCCGGCACGGCGGCGACAGGGGAGTGGGCGGCCGAGCAGGGCGTCAACCTCATGAGCTCGACCCTGCTCACCGAGGCCACCGGCGACTCCTTCGGCGACCTCCAGCGGGCGCAGATCGACAAGTTCCGCGACGCCTGGAAGGAAGCCGGACACGACTGGACCCCGCGGGTGTCGGTGAGCCGCAGCATCTTCCCGATCACCACGGACCTCGACGACCTCTACTTCGGCCGCCGCTCCCGGGAGGACAGCGACCAGATCGGCATCATCGACGACACCCGCTCGACCTTCGGCAAGACCTATGCCGCGGCACCGGATGTGCTCATCGAGCAGCTCAAGGCCGATCCGGCGATCGAGGCCGCGGACACCGTGATGCTCACGATCCCCAGCCAGATCGGCGTCGACTACAACCTCCACGTGCTCCAGTCCTTCGCCGAGCACGTCGCTCCCGCCCTCGGGTGGAAGCCGAACTGGGAGGGCCCGGTCACCGGCTACCCGGTGTGAGTCGCCGCGGGCACTCAGGCTTGGTCCTGAGTGCCCGTCGCTGTCCGGCGCTCGGCATCCCGTCGGCGGTTGCGCCTCCAGGCGAAGAACGCGACGACAGTGCCGATCGCGAGCACGATGCTTGAGATGATGCTGCCTTCGAACCCGAAGCCGCCTCCCGTGAGCAGTTCGCTCGCCCGAGGTGCGGGGTCGAAGGAGAACATGGAGGTCGAGACCTCCATGTTCGAGACGTTCGCGCCCCACAGGTTGCCCTGACCCCAGTTCCACAGGGCGTGGAACGCACACACGCCCCACAGGCCGCCCTCGGCCAACGACCAGCACCCGAGGAACACGGCGACGAGGGCGAGGTTGAGCACCGGAATGATGGTGATGCCTCCGTTCGCGCCGTGAAGCAGGGTGAACCAGATCGTCTGGATGACGAACGCGGCGACGAGTCCCCATTTCCAGGCCACCGCCTGGACCAGGTACCCGCGTGCGTAGAGCTCCTCGGTGCTGCCCTGGACGGCGAAGCCGAGGAGGAGGATGAGCGCGGGCCCCACGGCCGACCCGTCGAGGGCGCCGATGCTCGCGCTGCCTGAGACGGCGTTGACGAGGGCAACGACGGAGATCATGACGATCCCGATGAGCGCGCCGCGGCCGATCCGCAGCAGCGCCCCGTGGCGTGAGAACCCGAGGGTGCCGATCCGCCGCCCCTCCTTCCACCGTACCCAGGCGAAGATGAGGAGCGCGCCGATCGCGAAGCTGCCGGTGAGGATCGCCTGTTGGGTCAATGACATCGCCGTGCCCTCACCGAGGGAGACGAACGGCAGGGTCGGCAGCTGCGCGAGCAGGAAGACGACGCTGACGACGACGATGCCGAGGATCGGGCCGGTCGGTCTGCGCGCAGCCCGCATCCGCTCGGGAAATGACACCGGTTGAACTGCCGTGCTCATGATGGCCTCCTCGGGGCTGGTCCCGGCAGTGGGTGGCATCACGATGCCACAGGGCGGGTTGACGGTCAACCATCGGTCACGTCCCGCCGTACTTCCTATCAGGGACTATCATCGCCAGAGCAGGGCCGACGACGATGTCGCGCCTGCGATGACGACGAGAGGTGAGGGAATGGCGGCAGGCGGCGGAATGACTCAGGTGCAGAAGCGGATCCTCCTCGTCGCCCTCGTCCCGCTCTTCATGTCCCTGCTGTCGGTGTCGATCATCAACGTCGTCCTCTCCGCGATCGCCGCCGACCTCGGCGCGTCGACCTCGGCGCTGCAGTGGGTGCTCACCGGCTATGCCCTGTCCTTCGGCGTCGTCCTCGTCGCCGCCGGTCGCGCCGGCGACGTCTTCGGCCGCGCGCAGCTCTTCATCCTCGGCGTCAGCCTCTTCGGTGTCTCCTCCCTCGTCGCCGGACTCGCCCCCGAACCGCTCACCCTCAACATCGCCCGCGTGTTCATGGGCTTCGGCTCCGGCCTGCTCAACCCGCAGGTCGTCGGCCTCCTCCAGCAGTACTTCCAAGGTCCCCAGCGCGGCCGCGCCTTCGGACTCATGGGCACGATCGTCGGGCTGTCCGTGGCCATCGGACCCGTGCTCGGCGGCGTCTTCATCGCCGTCTTCGGCGACGACCTCGGCTGGCGCGCCTCGTTCCTCGTCAACGTCCCCTTCGCGATCCTCGCCGCGATCTTCGCCAAGACCTGGCTGCCGCAGACCGCCTGGCATCCCGTCGCCGGAGCCGACCCCGATCCCGCCGACGAGGATGCGGCAGCGGCCGCGGGGGAGCGGGGGACGGATCCCGGTCCCGACGCCGAGGCGGCCGCCGCCTCGGCGGGAGACGCTGACCCGGCCAGACGCCACCGTCACGACCTCGACCCGGTCGGAGTGATCCTCCTCGGACTCGGCGTCCTCCTCGTCCTCCTGCCCTTCGTCGAATCGTCCGTTGGCTGGTTCGTCTGGGCGGCGCTGCCGATCGGCCTCGGCGTCATCTGGTGGTGGACCCGGTGGGAGCGCGCGTACGCCGCACGCGGCCGGTTCCCCATGGTCGATCTCGATCTCTTCTCGATCCGGAGCTTCAGCAGCGGTTCGATCATCATCGCCCTCTACTTCATGGGTGTGACGAGCGTGTGGGTGCTCGTGGCCATGTACATGCAGCGCGGGCTCGGACACACCGCCCTGGCTGCCGGCCTCATCGGTCTGCCCGCCGCCCTGCTCTCAGCCGTCTCCGCCGACGTCTCGGGACGCTTCGTCTTCCAGTTCGGGCGCAAACTCGTCGTCTGGGGCATCGTCACCTGCCTGTTCGGCCTGGTCTCCTCCGCCCTCGTGGTCGGACTGCTCTCCCGGGGCATCGGCAGCGAATGGTGGCTGCTGCTCACCCTCAGCTTCGTCGGCCTCGCCCAGGGCATGGTCATCAGCCCCAACCAGACGCTCACCCTCCAGGAGGTCCCGCTGAAGTACGCGGGATCCGCCGGCGGAGTGCTGCAGACGGGGCAGCGCATCGGCACCTCGATGGGCCTGGCGATCATCACCGCCCTCGCCTTCGCCGTCGTCGCCGTCAGCGGGTGGGACCTCGGTCTCGTCACCGCTTTCGGAGCAATCGCCGTTGTCGTCTCCGTAGCGGGGATCGTCGGGATCGCCGAGGTCAGGAGAGGTCGCGGGCCTCAGCTCTGAGCGGAATAATGTTACCGAATTCAGACAAACGTCGGTGTGCCGTTGTGGAAGACTGTGAACGCACGAACCCACAGGGAAGGACAGACGGTGGCCCAGACGGCGAACGACCAGGACCTTGATCTCGAGGAGCTGGTGCGGTCCGGAGGGATCGAAACCTACTTCGCACCCGTGGTCGACTCGTTCACCTTCGACACCATCGGCTACCAGGTGCTCCAGGCCCCTGTCGGCGACCCCGCTCTCGGGCATGCGGAATCGGAGAATCTGCGCGAGGCCATGCACGCCTCGGACATGATCGGCGACATCGACGCCTCACTGCGGGCCACCGCACTGCGCACCGCCGAGGCGGCCGGACTGCCCAACGCCAACCGCCTCTTCCTCCACGCGGAGGAGGAGTCGTTCGCGACCCTCGAGGACCGCACGGCTGAACCCGACCGATCTGTCATCCTCCAACTCGACGCCTCCCGGGTGTCCTCGTCGCCGGCCTCGGTGCTCCGCTCTGTCCGGCAGGCGAGGTCGATGGGCTGGGGGGTCGGCATGTCCTCGGTCGGTCCCGACCTGCGCAGCACGTCCTTCGTGCCGCTCGTCAACCCCTCCGTCGTCGGCCTCCATCCCGATGTCCTCACCGTCGAGTGCAACGCTCAGCTCGCCGAACTCAACCGTCTCCTCCACGCTCACCTCGAACGCACGGGTGCCGTCATCCTCGCCGAGGGGGTGACGACCGAGGACGACCTCGACCGGGTGCAGGCGCTCGGCGCCCGGTTCATGTCGGGTCCGTACTTCGGGCGGGCCACCCGGGAACCCGCACCTGTGGCGCCGCCCGTCGAGGACGGGCTCGCCGATCATCATTCGCGGAATCTGCCGGCGCTCGGCACCCCGTACTCGATCGCGCAGGGCCTGCGCCGCGAACCCCTGGTGATGAACCGCGAACTGCTCATCGCCCAGATCGCCGCCCTGGAAGAGCGGGCACTGGCCTCGGGGGCTGCGACGATCACGCTCGGCGTCTTCGGTGAGGAGACGACGTTCTCCCAGGCCACCTACGACCGCTACGAGCGCATCCGCGACACCGTCGGACTCACCGCGATGATCTCCGGTGGCTTCACGGTCCCGCCCGTGCCCGGAGTGCGCGGGGGAGTCGTCGACGCCTCCGACCCGATGCGCAAGGAACACGGCGTAGTTGTCGTCGGACCCGACTGGTCGGGACTCGTCGCGGCCTCGAAGCGCAACGATCCGGGCAGCGACGGCCAGACAGAGTACGACGTCTACATCACCACCGAGCGCTACACGTGCGTCGATGCGGCCCGGAGCGTGCTCACCCGGATCTCCCCGACCACCTCGGCGGGCTGAGCCCCCGCCACCGGGACGCGATCCGACCGGAATCGGAGGCAGACGACCTCCGGTGCTACTCTGGTTTCGGCTCGCCCCCGTAGCTCAGCTGGTCAGAGCAGGGAACTCATAATTCTTTGGTCGTCGGTTCAAGTCCGACCGGGGGCACTGTCTGCTCTGGTCGCGGTCCCCGCCGTTGCCTGCAGCTGCTCGTGCGCCATCCCCATCCCCGCTCCCAGGAGACCTCTGTGCCGATCCCCACTGCCCTGAAACGCCTCGCCGGCACCGCCTCGGCCCTCGCCCTCGGAGCGGGACTGGGCCTCGCACCGTTGCCCGGTGAGGCTCCCGCCTCGGCGAAGACCGCCTACTGCACCGGTGTCGAGAAGAACCGTGCGGTCACCGCTGCCAAGGTCATCGAGGTCAAGCAGCGCTCGACGCTCAAAGCCGACGTCTACCTGTGCCGCAAGTCCGGCAAGCGCTACATCCGGGACAAGGGACCTTACGGCGCGAGACTCGGCTACGCCGGGACCACGGCGAACAAGCGCGAAGGCGACGGCAAGACGCCGAAAGGCGTCTTCTGGATGCGCAACGGCTTCGGAACCGCGTCGAACCCGGGGTTGCGGAAGTCGTGGACGAAGGTCACCCGCGATCATGTGTGGGTCGACGGCAAGGCGACGAAGAAGGGCGGCTACAACACGATGCAGCGGAAGTCGAAGGGCTACCGGGGCGAGGCGCTCTACCAGCCGAAGCCCTACAAGTATGCACAGGTCATCGGCTACAACGAGGCACGCACGCCGGGGAAGGGCTCAGCGATCTTCCTCCACGCCAATACCGCCTCGATGAAGACTGCCGGGTGCGTCTCGATGTACGAATCCCAGCTCGTGACGACGATGAAGTGGCAGTCGACGACGGCGACGCAGATCCTCATCCACTGACCCGCCGAGCGATACACCCAGGCCGTGGGGTGCGTGAAGCTAGATGCTCTGCACCCCACCTTGGGCTCAGCTCTTCAGATGTGAAGATTGTCAAACGATACCGGCCAGCGAGGCAACTCGAAGCGATGAGTGAGGACAGTCGACGCTTTGGGTCCAACTGTCCGTCTCGAATAGACCCCTGTAGTTGCCCTCATTCCTGATTGAAAGCAGATCTCCATTGACCAGAACACGACTGGGATCCTATATTGCTCTGGCAGTCTTCGTCCCGCTGTTCGGCATTGCCGTTGCGACCGGCACCATCGCAGGCATGGAGCGCGACGCGAACGTGTACGGCGGTCCCGCCGAGGTGATCTTCCCCATCGCGGGAATCGCCGCACTCGTCGCGGCCGGAACCGGGATCGTGCTGGCGGTCAGGAGCCATTCGTCGGGACGGTGAGAGCAAGCAGCCCGACCGAAACGGTGTCGATACGCTGGGTTGCCCGCAACCCCACGTGAACAGGCATTTCGCTACTTGGCTCACACCTCATCGTGCACTATCATGAGCGGTGTACCTCCTTTCGGGTCGTTGGGGAAGACGTATCCGAGGTAGGAGGCACACAATGGATATGACACAGGGCGTACTCTTCGTCCACTCAGCACCTCGCGCGCTCTGCCCGCACATCGAATGGGCAGCGGGCGGGGCAATCGGCGCACAGGCACGCTTCGACTGGACACCCCAGCCGGCAGCGCCCGGCCTGGTGCGCGCCGAAGTCTGCTGGCGCGCGCCCGCAGGCTCGGGCTCCCGCATCGCGTCGGCCCTGCGCGGATGGGACTCGTTGCGCTACGAAGTCACCGAGGAACCTTCCGCCGGCGTCGACGGCGGACGCTGGAGCCACACCCCTGAACTCGGCATCTACCATGCCGTCACCGACTCCGTCGGCAACATCCTCGTCCCCGAGGACCGGATCCGGTCCGTCATGGAACGCGCCGGCGGCGACCCCGCGAAGCTCGCCCACGAGATGGCCCTGGCCCTCGGCGAAGCATGGGACGAAGAACTCGACGCCTTCCGCCACGCCGGTGAAGGCGCACCCGTGCGCTGGCTGACGAAGGTCGGCTGAACCTCCGCCCGTCCGGGCACCCTTATCCGCCGTACCGACAGCGGGCACGTCATCGCCTCCGACGTGTCCGCTGTCGTCGTGTGACGAGCGTCATCTTTACAGTCGACTGGGTAAGGTTAGGATAACTTCCATGACTATGACGCCGCGGATGATCGCCGCCCTCGCCCTTGTTCCTGCCCTTCTCACCGGCTGCGGTACTGCCGCGGCCGAGTCGACCACAGGATCGGTGAGGACCGTGGAGACCTCTCTCGGCAAGGTGTCGGTGCCCACCGACATCGATTCCGTCGTCGTCCTCGAAGGACGACGCGACCTCGACATCGTCCTCTCCCTCGGACTTCCGCTCACCGGCTACCCCTACGAGGAGAAGGGATCCCTCGACCTCACCTCCCCGACGGCCGACGCCCTGGAGACTGCCCAGCAGAAGGGTGCGAAGGAACTCTTCCTTGCCGACGAGATCAACCTCGAGGCGATCATCGGAGCCGACCCCGACCTCATCGTCTCCCGCGCCGAGGATGTCGAACCGATCCGGGCCGAGCTCGAGGCCATCGCCCCGGTCATCGCGATCGGCGACCAGAGCACGAGCACCTGGCAGGACGACCTCGAACTCGTCGCGGCAGCCACCGGCACCGAAGACCGGGCACAGACGCTCATCGAGGAGTACTCCACGCGAGTCTCGGCGCTCAAGGACCAGTACGGGCCGGTCCTACGTGAGAACACCTTCGTCCCTCTCAGCTACAACGGCGAAAGCCTCGAAGTCCGGCCCAACCGTCTGCTCTCGCTCAATCTGCGCGACCTCGGCGCCACCCCATCGAAGGCGTTCCAGGACGCGATCGACGGCAGGGAGGTCGCCTTCAGCCCCGAGCAGACCGTCGAAGGGTTCGCCGATGCGAGCGCCGTCGTCGCCCTCATCAACGACAAGCAGGTGTGGGACGACTTCCAGGACAACAGCCTCGTCAAGCAGCTGCCTGCCTTCCAGGACGGAAACGTCACCCGCGGAGACAAGCAGACACACGAAGGCGCGGCCCTGACCGCCCAGCACAACCTCACTATCATCGAACAGCTGCTCAAGACACTGTGACCACAGGCGTCCTCGCGCCCACCTCGGCGGCGCTGCGCCCGGGCCCGCCCGACCGCTCATTGGTGCTCTGCACGCTCGGCCTCGCCGCCATCCTCGGCCTCAGCGTGCTCATCGGCGCCCGGTCCCTCGACCTGCCGACGGTCGCTGCCGCCCTGACCGGGCAGGGCACCGCGGAGGCCGCGGCGATCGTCTGGGAACAGCGCATTCCCCGCACCCTCAACGGCCTCCTCGGGGGAGCGGCCCTGGCCGTCGCCGGCGTCGTCATCCAGGGGCACACGCGCAATCCGCTCGCCGACCCCGGACTCCTCGGCGTCACCGCCGGAGCCTCACTGGCCGTCGTCGTGGGCATCAGCGTCCTCGGCTTCGCCACACCCGCGGAGTACCTGTGGCTGTCGTACCTGGGTGCAGCTCTCGGTGCAGCAGCTGTCCTGATCATCGGAGTGCTCGCCGGGCGGCGCCGGGACGCCTCACCGGCCTCCCTCGTCCTCGCCGGAGCCGCGGTCTCGGCCCTCCTCTCCGCCGTCACCGGAATCGTCCTGCTCCTCGACGCGGCCACTCTCGACGTCTACCGCTTCTGGACCGTCGGTTCGCTCGCGGGAGGCCGCGGCCTCGACTCCCTCGCCGTCGTCGCCCCGCTCATGCTCGCCGGGGCGGTGCTCGCGGCCGCCCAAGCCAGATCCCTCGACGCCTTCGCCCTCGGTGCCGACACCGCCCGCTCCCTCGGCCGGCGACTGCTGCCCGGGCAGTTCGCTGGCCTGCTCAGCGTCACCCTCCTCGTCGGGGGCGCCACAGCACTCGTCGGTTCGCTCGGCTTCGTCGGTCTCGTCGCCCCGCACATCGCCCGCGGCCTCGTCGGTCCGGCCCACGCCCGACTCCTGCCGATCTCCGCCGTGCTCGGCGCCGCCCTCGTCCTCAGCGCAGACATCCTCGGTCGGGTCCTCGTCGCCCCCGCCGAACTGCCCGTGGGCATCGTCTTGGGTGTCATCGGCGGCCCTGTCTTCCTCCTCCTCGTCGTCCGCCTCTTCCGGAGCCGGTCATGAGCGCCCCGCCGAGGCTGACGGCCCCGCAGACGCTGCGCGCCGGACCCGTATCGCTGCGTTGGTCACCCCGGACCGCGGTGGTCACGCTCATCGCCGGGCTCGCCGCTCTCGGCGCTGCGATCCTCTCGCTCGGCATCGGGGAGATCACGGTCAGCCCGGGCCGGGTGCTGGCGACCCTGCTCGGCACCGGCACCGCCGAGGAGGACCTCGTCGTCCTCACCCTCCGGCTCAACCGCACACTCCTCGGCCTGCTCGTCGGGGCGATGCTCGCCCTCTCCGGCGCGATCGTGCAGACGACGACCCGCAACGGCCTCGCCAGTCCCGACCTCCTCGGCGTCACCGCCGGCGCCGGCACCGGAGCGGTCGCCGTCATCGTCCTCGGCGGTACCGGGGCCGCAGCCTCGGCGATGCCGACACTGCTGACCGGCCTCGGAACATCGGTCGCCGCCGTGGTCGGCGGGCTCCTCGCCGCACTCACGGTCACAGCGATCCTCCGCATCGCCACCGGAGGCGGGCTGCAGATGCTGCTCATCGGGGTGGGCACCTCGGCGCTGTTCTCCGGGCTCACGAGCTGGATGCTCATCACCGCGAGCATCGACGAGGCGGCCCGGGCGAACATGTGGCTTGCGGGCTCCCTCAACGGGCGCGGCCCCGTCGAGGTCGTGCTCGCGGCTCTCACCCTCCTCATCGTCGCCGCAGTCCTCGTGCCGCTCTCGACGAGGATCCCCGGCCTCCACCTCGGTGCGGACCTCGCCTCGGCCCTCGGCCAGGATGTTCGGCGCAGCCGTGGGGGACTCCTCCTCATCGCCGTCGTCCTCGCCTCCGTGGCCTCAGCGGTGGCCGGACCGATCGGGTTCGTCGCCCTCGTCGCCCCGCACATCGCCCACCGGGCAGCCCGCGCACCGCGCCCGCCGCTGGCCGCCTCGGCGCTCATCGGGGCCGCCATCGTCCTCGGCAGCGACCTGCTCGCCCGCACCCTGGCCTCACCCATCCTCCTGCCCACCGGCGCGATCACCGCGGTCGTCGGCGCGCCCTTCCTCATCTGGCTCCTCGTCCGCCAGGGAAAGGACACGCTGCGATGAATCCGGCGTTCGAACTGCACCACGTCGGGGTCCGCCTCGGCGGTCGGGACATCCTCCACGACCTCTCACTGTCCATTCCCGCGGATCGGACCACCGCGATCATCGGGCCCAACGGTTCGGGGAAATCGACGCTGCTGCGCACGCTCGCCCGCCTGCAGGAGCGCACCGGCACGATCCGGCGCCACGGCACCGACATCGCCGGCACCCGACCGCGCGCCTTCGCCCAGGACGTCGCACTGCTGCCTCAGACCCCCGAGGCCCCGGCGAACCTCACCGTCTCCGACCTCGTCTCCCGGGGACGGGACCCGCACCGGCGCTGGTACGACCAGTGGTCGGCTGCGGACGAACGCATCGTCGGGGAAGCGCTGGCAGCGGCGGGCCTGGCCGAGCTGGGACAGCGGGGGCTCGGGACGCTCTCCGGCGGCCAACGGCAGCGAGCCTGGATCGCCCTCACCCTCGCGCAGGCCCCATCCGTCCTCCTCCTCGACGAACCGACGACCTACCTCGACGTCGCCCACCAGATCGACGTCCTCGAAACCGTCACCGACCTCCAGCGCTCACGCGGCATGACGGTGATCATGGTCCTCCACGATCTCGGGATGGCGGTGCGCTACGCTGACCACATCATCGCCGTGCAGGACGGCCGGATCGCCGCGCAAGGACCTGCGGACTCGACCCTGACGCCCGAAGTGATCAGGGACGTCTTCGGGATCGACAGCACGATACTGACCGACCCGGTCACGGGTCGCCCCGTCATCGTCCCGCACCGGGCGATGGAGACGACGGAGGCCCCATGAGGACGACAACAGGACGCGGACGACGCGTCGGCACGACGATCGGCGGACCGGCCAGCGCCGTGGCCCTGGCGCTCGAGGCCCTGCGCACCCGCATCCTCTGCGGCGAGCTCGCCCTCGGCGACCACATCTCCGAACAGACCCTGGCCGATGAGCTCGGCGTCGGCCGTGCCACCCTGCGGGAGGCGCTGCGCGACCTCGAACACGACGGACTCGTCACGCATGTGCCCGGCGTCGGCACCCGGGTCGTCACCCTCAGCCTCGAAGACGCCTACGAGATCATCACCCTGCGCGAACACCTCGAGGACCTCGCCGTCGACCTCGGCGTGCCCGCCCCGCCGGCCCGGATCGAGCGACTCATGACCGCCGTCGCCGACCTCGAACGCGGGGCAGCGAACGGCGACGAAGCGGCCTGCGTGCCCGACAGCCTCGCCTTCCACCGGGCGTTCATCGGCCTCGCCGGCAATGCGCGCCTCACCGCGGCCTTCGAGACGATCCTCTACCCGCTGGGTCTGCTCATGCAGCTCAACCGTCGTGCCAGGGCCTCCGCAGAGAGCCTGGCCGATCGGGCGGCCAGGCACCGCCGGCTCGCCGAACTCGTGCACACAGGCGATCCAGAGGCGGTGCGTGCGGAGATGAGCAGCCATCGGACCACGGCGTTCCTCCGGTCGGGCGAACTCTCGACCGAGGGACTCAGCGACGCCGCGAAGGCGTGGGTGGAGTACCGGACGACGCTCGACACGCAGTCGCCCACGCAGCGCTGACCGCAGACACAGCGAGGGCCCCAGCGCATGCGCTGGGGCCCTCGGTGATCGGCTGCCGGATCAGACCGACTTGAACGCGACGACCGCGTTGTGACCGCCGAACCCGAAGGAGTTCGACAGGGCCGCGATGTCGCCCTCAGGCAGCTCCGCGGGAGTGTCGCGGACGATGTTGATGGCCACCTTGGGATCGACCTCGGTGATGTTCATCGTCGGGGGAGCCGTGCGCGTCTGCAGCGCCTTGACGGTGGAGATCGCCTCCACCGCACCGGCACCGCCGAGGAGGTGACCGGTCATCGACTTCGTGCCGCTGACCAGCGTGTCCTCGACATGATCGCCGAGGAGTTCGGCGATCGCCACGGACTCGGGGATGTCGCCGACCGGGGTCGACGTGGCGTGGGCGTTGACGTGCTTGATGTCGGCGGGGGTGAGTCCGCCGGCTTCGAGTGCCTCCTCCATCGCCCGCAGCGCGTACTTGCCCTCGGGCTCGTTGCCGGTGATGTGGTAGGCGTCGTTCGAGATGCCCCAGCTGGCCACCTCGGCGTAGATCTTCGCACCACGGGCCTTGGCGTGCTCCTCGGTCTCGAGGATGAGCGCTCCGGCGCCTTCGCCCATGACGAAGCCGTCACGGTCGACGTCGTAGGGACGCGACGCGGTCTCCGGGGAGTCGGTGCGGCGCGAGAGCGCCTGCATCGAGTTGAACGCGGCCAGCGTGATCGGGTGGATCGCAGCTTCCGAACCGCCGGCGATGACGATGTCGGCGTCGCCGCCTGCGATGAGGTCGTAGGCGTGGCCGAGGCTCTCCGTCGACGACGCGCAGGCCGAGACCATCGTCTGCACACCGGCGCGGGCCTTGAACTCCATGCCGATCGCGGCGGCAGGGCCGTTGGGCATGAGCATGGGGACGGTCAGCGGCATGACGCGGCGCGGACCCTCCTCCTTGAGCGTGTCCCACGCATCGAGCAGCGTCCACACGCCGCCGATGCCGGTCGCCCAGGACACGGCGGTGCGGTCGGGGTCGGTCTCGGTCAGCCCGGCGTCCTCCATCGCCTCACGGGCGGAGATGAGGGCGAACTGGCTCGAGGGGTCGAGGCGCTTGGCCTGGACGCGCTTGAGCTTCTCGGGAACGACCTCAGGGTCGACTGTGGCGGCGAAGTCGACTGTCAGGCCGTACTTCTCGGCCCAGTCGTTGTCCAGGGTGCGCACACCGGACTGACCGGCCAGCAGCGCCTGCCAGGTCTCCTCGGCCGTGGCGCCCAAGGGTGTCACCGCACCGATACCGGTGACGACAACTTTTGGTGTCATGGTCAAAACCTCGTCGATAGTGTGGGACACGGCCCGTCGGTGGACGGGCCGTGTGCGTCCAAGCGGTTCAGGCTTCTTGGGCCTTGTTGATGTAGTCGACGGCATCCTGAACGGTGACGAGGTCCTTGACGTCGTCGTCCGGGATCTTCACGCCGAACTTCTTCTCGGCGTTGACGACGATGGTCATCATCGAGATGGAGTCGATGTCGAGGTCGTCGGTGAACGACTTGCTCGGCTCGACGGCCTCGACGGCCAGGCCGGTCTCTTCGTTGACGATCTCTGCGAGTCCGGCGAGGACTTCAGCTTCGGTGAATGCCATTTCTTTCCTACTTTCTTAAGACAACCGGGAGTTCCCCGGTCGGATCGGAACCATATCGACGAGTGTCCCGCCGAATATCTTAGGACATCCGCGGAGGGTTTTCCGCGCATGCGCGGTCTCAGGGGAGCCGGACGACCTGTGCGCCGTAGACGAGGCCGGCGCCGAATCCCATCTGCAGGGCGAGCCCGCCGGAGAGTTCGGGCTGCTCGCGCAGGAGGCGTTCGGTGGCCAACGGGATCGATGCCGCCGAGGTGTTGCCGTTGTCGGCGATGTCACGGGCGATGACGACGGACTCGGGCAGACCGAGCTGCTTGGCGAGTTCGTCGATGATGCGCATGTTCGCCTGGTGGGGGATGAACGCGGCGAGGTCGGCGGCCTCGACACCCGATTCCTCGAGTGCCTTCTTCGCCACCTCGGCGCCGTCCCACACGGCCCAGCGGAAGACGGTGGGACCGTCCTGGCGCAGGGTCGGAAAGGGCAGGTCGCGGTCGTCGCGGACGTCCATGAGCGAATCGGTCATGCGGATCGTCGACCAGTTCTCGCCCTTCGATCCCCACACGGTCTTCGAGATCCCCGGCTCATCGGCCGAGGTGACGACGACAGCTCCGGCGCCGTCGCCGAGGATGAAGGAGATCGACCGGTCCGTGGGGTCGATGACGTCGGAGAGCTTCTCCGCACCGATGACGAGCACATTGTCCATCGTGCCGGCCCGCACGAGGGCGTCGGCCTGGGCGATGCCGTAGCAGTACCCGGCGCAGGCGGCGCTGATGTCCCAAGCGGGAACCGGGCCGGTGCCGATGCGGTCGGTCAGGGCCGCGGCGGCCGAGGGGGTGAAGTAGGGGAAGGTCACGGTGGAGATGATGACGCCGCCGATATCCTCGGGCTTGAGCCCCGCCGAGGCGATCGCCTCGAGGGCTGCCTCTTCGCACATCTCGAGGACGCCGACGTCCTTGCTCGCGCGGCGGCGGGTGACGATGCCGGTGCGCTGGCGGATCCACTCGTCGGAGGAGTTGATGGGACCGGCGATGTCGTCGTTGGTGACGAGGTTCTCGGCGCGGTAGGCGCCGATGCCGGCGATCTTCGAGAACCGGCCGAGCTCGGCCGTCTTGAGTGTGGGCATGGTGGTCATCCTTCTGCTCCGGCGTGAGCGGCTGCGAACTCACGCGCACCGTCGAGATCGGCGGCGGACTTGATGGGGAACGTCTCGACGCCCTTCATCGCGCGGCGGGCGATGCCGGTGAGCGTGCCGCCGGGGACGAGTTCGATGAGCCCGGTCACACCCTGGGCGAGCAGGGTCTCCTGGCACAGGTCCCAGCGCACCGGGTTCGTGACCTGGGAGACGAGGAGATCGACGTAGGCGCTGCCGCCGGTGACGTACGAACCGTCGGCGTTCGTGAGGATCGGGGTCGTCGGGTCGCTCACGCTCAGTGCCGCGGCGGTCTCGGTGAGCGCGGGAACAGCCGGAGCCATGTACTCGGTGTGGAAGGCTCCGGCGACGGGCAGTGGGATGACGCGAGCGCGCTCGGGCGGATTCTCTGCGAGCTTCTCGAGGTCGGGCAGGGAGCCTGCGGCCACGGTCTGGCCGCCGCCGTTGACGTTGGCTGGGGTGAGGCCGGCCTCCGCGATCGCCGCGAGGACGTCTGCGGGCTCACCGCCGACGACGGCGGACATGCCGGTGGGCGTGGCCGCCGCGGCTTCGGCCATACCGGTGGCGCGGACGGCGACGAAGCGCATCGCATCGGCGGGGGAGAGGATGCCGGCGACCTGCGCGGCCGCGATCTCCCCGACGGAGTGCCCGGCGACGATGTCGGGGGTCACCCCGAGTTCGGCCGCGCAGGCGATGGCCGCGGCGACGAGCAGCGGCTGTGCGAGTGCGGTGTCCTTGATCGTCTCGTCGTCCGATTCGGTGCCGTGCACACGCAGGTCGATGCCGGAGGCATCGGCGAGTTCATCGATCTGTGCTGCGAACGTGGGCAGCTGGAGGAAGGAGGAGAGGAAGCCTGACTTCTGGGCGCCCTGGCCCGGGCAGGTGATGACTAGCACTCAGTTCTCTTTTCGTTCGATGTCGCTGTTCAATCTAACGGATGGACCAAGTCGGTCACGGCGTTTTGTCGCGAGGCGACAATAGCCCGGCATCTGACAGTCGCCCGTACACCAAGGCGATGTGGATGACGAAGGCGTCGCGGGACACGGTCGGGTCGAGGCCGATCGCCTCGGTGATCTTCCGCAGCCGGTACCGCACGGTGTTGGGGTGGACGGACAGCGCCTTGGCCGTGGCCTCGAGCGAGGACCCGAATTCGACGTAGGCGCTCACGGTCTTGAGCAGCTGCCCGGTGCCCGTTGTCAGCGGTTCGTAGTAGCGGGAGATGAGTTCGCTCAGGGCCACGGCGTCGCCGGCGAGTGCGCGTTCGGGCAGGAGTTCGTCGGCCTTGACCGGGCGGGGGGAGTCGGGGCGGGCGGTGGCCGCCTTGAGCGCCCTGATCGCCGCCTTCGCCGAGGTGGCCGCCTCGGCGAGGCTCGGTACGCTGGGTCCGACGATGACCTCGGAGGGACCGAAGCAGTCGGAGAGGTCCTCGACGGCGGTGTCGAGGTCGCTGACCCCGCCGAGGACGATGAGGAGACGGTTGTCGTGGACGCCGACGAGGGCGTCCTCGGCCCATTTGCGGGCCTTGCGGCGGATGACGTCGACGCCCTTCTTCGCCGAGCGCTGCGGGGCGCGTCCGACGAGGACGGTGACCGGCTCCTCAGACTGCCAGCCGAAGGCGGCGGTGCGGCTGGCGAGCTCGTCGACGGAGTCCCCGCGGACGAGGGCGTCGACGACCATCGCTTCGAGCCGGGCGTCCCAGCTGCCGCGGGCCTCGGCGGCCCGGGCGTAGACGTCGGCGGCGGCGAAGGCGATCTCGCGGGAATAGATGAGGACGGCTTCGCGGAGGGCCGACTGCTCGGCGGTGCGGGCGATGTCGGGCACCCGCTCCTCGACGACCTCGACGACGACCTTGAGCAGCTGCAGGGTCTGCTGGAGGCTGATGGCGCGGATGAGGTCGCGGGGCGCGGACTTGAAGATCTCGCTGACCACCCGCAGATCCGTGTCGGGCTGCCGATACCAGTCGATGAACGAGCTGATGCCCGACTGGGCGAGGTGGCCGACCCAGGACCGGTCCGACGGCGCCATCGAGCGATACCAGGGCAGGCGGGCGTCGAGGCGTTGGAGTGTGACGGTGGAGAGGACTCCGACCCCTGCGCGCAGGCGTCGTCCCGTCTCGGCGCGGCGGCGCAGCGTCTCGGTGTCGGAACTCATGGACTCCAGCTTAAGGCCTCGGCGACAATTCCGTTGTCAGAAACGCACAAGTTTCGGGCAGAGAGAACAAATGCGGCCGGAGTCACAACGACTCCGGCCGCATCCGCTTCACTCAGCGCGCTGCAGGCAGCGCATCCGGCTCAGGCGCCGGCGCCCTCCGTCGACCCGGAGGCGCCCGCCCGCGGATCGTCGAGCTGGTACTTCTTCGCCGCCTCGGCGGCCTTGTCGATCGAGATCACCCCGGTGTCGGCCAGCGAGATGAGCGCCTGCGTGGCCATCGAGGGACCGTCGACAAGGTAGTAGCGACGGGCCGCGGGCCGGGTGTCCGAGATCGCGTAGCCGTCGGTGCCCAGCGACGTGAAGTGGTTGGGCACGTACTGGCGGATCTGGTCGGGCACGGCGCGCATGAAGTCCGAGGTCGCGACCACGGGGCCTTCGCCCTCGAGCAGCTTCTCCGTGACGTACGGGATGCGCGGTTCGGCTTTGGGGTTGAGCAGGCGCGCATCGTCGGCGGCGAGGCCGTCGCGGCGCAGCTCGGTCCACGAGGTCACCGACCACACATCGGCCGAGACGCCCCAGTCGCTGTCGAGGAGCTCCTGGGCTTCGAGCGCCCACGGCACGCCGACGCCCGAGGCCAGCAGCTGGACCTTCGGTCCGCCGTTGTCGGGACCCTTCTTCAGCAGGTACATGCCGCGGAGCAGCCCGTCGACGTCGAGGTCCTCGGGTTCGGCCGGCTGGACCATCGGCTCGTTGTACATCGTCAGGTAGTACAGCACGTTGGGATCCCGGCCGTCGTCGGGACCGTACATGCGGTGCAGACCGTCCTTGACGATGTGGGAGATCTCATAGACGTAGGCCGGATCGTAGGAGATCACCGACGGGTACGTCGAGGAGAGCAGGTGCGAATGTCCGTCGCCGTGCTGGAGTCCCTCGGCCACGAGCGTCGTGCGCCCGGCGGTGGCGCCGAGGACGAAGCCGCGCGCCATCTGGTCGCCGGCGGCCCAGAAGAAGTCGCCGGTGCGCTGGAAGCCGAACATGGAGTAGAAGATGTAGAACGGGATCATCGGCTGCCCGTGCGTGGCGTACGAGGTGCCGACCGCCGTCAGCGCCGCCGTCGCGCCGGCTTCGTTGATGCCGACGTGGAGGAGCTGACCGTCCATCGCCTCCTTGTAGGCGAGGAACAGGTCGCGGTCGACGGAGATGTAGTTCTGTCCGTGCGGGTTGTAGATCTTCGCCGTCGGGAAGAACGAGTCCATGCCGAAGGTGCGGGCCTCGTCGGGGATGATCGGCACGATGCGCTTGCCGAACTCCTTGTCGCGCATGAGGTCCTTGAGGACGCGGACGAAGCCCATGGTCGTCGCGATCGTCTGCTTGCCCGATCCGCGGCGGCCGGCCTCGTAGGCCTTGTCGCCGGGCAGGGCGAGGTCGACGTAGGTGCTGCGGCGCTCCGGCGAGTAGCCGCCGAGCTCCGCGCGCCGCTGCTGGAGGTACTTGATCTCCGGGGCGTCGGGGCCCGGGTGGTAGTACGGCGGCAGCTTCGGGTTCTCCTCGAGCTCCTTGTCCGAGATCGGGATCTGGAAGTGATCGCGGGCGAGCTTGAGGTCGTCGATCGTCATCTTCTTCATCTGGTGCGTCGCATTGCGCGCCTCGAAGTGCGGTCCCAGCGAGTAGCCCTTGACGGTCTTGACGAGGATGACGGTCGGCTGACCGGTGTGCTCGAACGCGGCCTTGTAGGCGGCGTAGACCTTCCGGTAGTCGTGGCCGCCGCGCTTGAGCTGCCAGATCTGCTCGTCGGTGTAGTTCTCCACCATCGCCTTCGTCCGCGGGTCGCGGCCGAAGAAGTTGTCGCGGACGAAGCCGCCCGACTCGCCCTTGTACGTCTGGTAGTCGCCGTCGGGGGTGGCGTTCATGAGGTTGACGAGCGCACCGTCGCGGTCCTTGGCCAGCAGGGCGTCCCATTCGCGTCCCCACACGACCTTGATGACGTTCCAGCCGGCTCCGCGGAAGTACGCTTCGAGCTCCTGGATGATCTTGCCGTTGCCGCGCACCGGTCCGTCGAGGCGCTGCAGGTTGCAGTTGATGACGAAGTTGAGGTTGTCGAGCTCCTCGTAGGCGGCGACGTGGAGCATGCCGCGGCTCTCCGGTTCGTCGAGCTCACCATCGCCGAGGAAGGCCCAGGTCTGCTGCTGGGAGGTGTCCTTGATGCCCCGGTTGTGGAGGTACTTGTCGAACTGCGCCTGCGCGATCGCGTTCATCGGGCCCAGACCCATCGACACCGTCGGGTGCTCCCAGAAGTGCTCGAGCTGACGCGGGTGCGGGTAGGAGGGCAGTCCGGCGGGCTTGCCGTCGATGAGGTGGGACTGCTGCTGGCGGAAGCCGTCGAGCTCCTCGGCGCTCATCCGCCCTTCGAGGAAGGCGCGGGCGTACATGCCGGGGGAGGCGTGGCCCTGGTAGAAGATGTGGTCGCCGCCGCCGGGATGGTCCTTGCCGCGGAAGAAGTGGTTGAGGCCGACTTCGTAGAGCGTCGCCGAGGACGCGTAGGTGGAGATGTGGCCGCCGACCTCGATGCCCGGCCGCTGGGCGCGGTGGACGACCATCGCGGCGTTCCAGCGGTTCCAGCGGCGGTAGCGGCGTTCGACCTCTTCGTCACCGGGGAACCACGGCTCGTTCTCCGGGCCGATCGTGTTGACGTAGTCGGTGGCCGTGAGGCTGGGCACACCGATCTGCTTCTGCCGGGAGCGCTCCAGCATCCGCAGCATGACGTAGCGGGCGCGGGTGCGGCCGCCTTCGTCGATGAGGGAGTCGAGAGAGGCCAACCACTCCTCTGTCTCCTCCGGATCGATGTCGGGCACCTGGCTCGGCAGCCCGTTGAGTATCGGTCCGCCCTGATTCCGATTGTCCACGGTGTGGTCCTCTCTTCGCTCCACGACCTGCACTGGTGGTCAGGCCGCGTTCTGCCCGGGGGTAGGGGGATCGGATCGGATCAGATCGGTCCCGGAGTCCACCGGATTCACTCATCAGCGTAGTACGCGCGCGCCTTCTTCGCTCACCCGTCTGCTTGTGATCTCTCTGACTGAGGTCGGCAGGCGATGCTCGGGCACTGCATTCCCATCCGTGCTGGTGGGATCGGGGCGCGCCGACATTTGCGCCCCGGGGCCTGGGGCGGAACAATGAGAGCATGAGCAACTCCGCTTCTGAAAGGACATCGTCCACCCCCACCCTGGCGGCCGAACTGGGACAGAACCTCGGTCTCGAGTCAGGGGACTACGTGCAGGAGATCGGCTACGACGACGATGTCGACCTCCAGCTGTGCCAGGCGATCGAGACCATCATCGGAGAGAAGATCGCGGACGGGGACGTCGACGACGTGTTCGACGTCATCCTCATGTGGTGGAGGGCCGATGACGACGACCTCATCGACGGTCTCGTCGATGCGCAGGTGACCCTCAAGGACGGCGGCGTCGTGTGGCTGCTCACCCCGAAGGCCAACCGCCCCGGCCACATCACCCCGGCCGAGATCTCCGAGGCCGCCCCGACCGCCGGCATGCATGTGACCTCGACCGTGAGTGCGGCCGAGGACTGGGCGGGCTTCCGCCTCGTCGGCAAGAAGAACTATTCATGATCCTCGGGCCCGGTGATCGGGCTCCTGACTTCTCCCTGTCCGATCAGTTCGGACGGTTCCTCCACCTCGCCGAGGCGGCCGAGCGGGGGCCGGTCATCCTCGCGTTCCTGCCGTATGCGTTCTCGCCGGTGTGCGGGGATGAGATCCGTGCCCTGCAGGAGGTCCAGGACGACGCCGATGCCGCAGGCGACGAGCTCACCGTCATCGCGGTGAGCGCGGATTCGAAGTACACGCTCGCGGCCTGGGGTGCCGAACGCGGGGTCACCCTGGCGCTCGGCTCGGACTTCTGGCCCCACGGCAAGGTCGCGCGCGCCTACGGTGTCTTCGACGAGGTGCACGGCGTGGCCGAACGCGGTGTGTTCGTCATCACCTCCGGCGGTACGATCGTCAGTGGCCGTCAGGTCGCACGCACGCAGACCCGTGACTTCGCGATCGAGGCCCGCATCGCCGCCGCCACCGACTGAGGAGGACCGCACTATGGCCACCATCTTCACCAAGATCATCGACGGGGAGATCCCGGGCACCTTCGTCTACGAGGACGAGCAGTGCGTGGCGTTCCTCGACGTCTCCCCGCTCACCGCCGGCCACACGATGGTCGTGCCCCGGGCGGAGATCTCGGAATGGACCGACCTCGACGAGGAGCTCCTCGACCACCTCATGAACGTCGCCCACCGGATCGGTCGGGCGCAGAAGGAGGCGTTCGACTGCGAGCGGATCGGGTTGATGATCGTCGGCTACGAAGTGCCCCACGTCCACATCCATGTGTGGCCGACGACCTCGATGGCCGACTTCGACATCTCCGATCGGGTCCCCATGCAGAACGCGGCGACGCTGGCAGGGCCCGCCGAGAAGATCCGGCAGGCCCTGGCGCAGCAGTCCTGACCCAGCAGTCCTGAACTGACTCAGCGGGGCCGGACTCACCGCCTCCGAACTCAGTTCGCGTCGAGGTAGGACACGAGCGCGTCGCGGACGAACTGCGCTCCCTGGTCGCCTCCGTAGGTGGCGGCGAACCGGGGGTCGGCGACGTACATCTCCGCGAGCCCCCGAACATAGCCGTCCGTGTCGCCGGCGGGATCCGAGGCCGGAGTCCCGGGCACCGAGGACAGCCACTCGATGTGCCGGCGGGACAGATCCCGCGCCTCGGGCGAGTCCGGGGTCACCCCCGCCTCGGCGGCCTGGGACCAGCCATCGGCCAGAGCTGCCGCACGGGACTGCCAGTCGCTGCGTTCGGGCGCGCTCAATCCCGTCCACCATGTCTGGGAGGTCTCATAGGCGCGGTCTCCCCACGTCTGCCGGACCTCGTCTTCGTACTCCCGATGGTCGAAGCCATCGAACATCTCCTCTGCCATGAGAGGCTCACCTGCTTTCACTCTCTCGATCGTCGCGGTGACGGCTCGGATCTGCCTCGTCAGGCGCGCTCGCTCGCGTCCGAGCGCACGCACATGGTCCGTCAGGGCGGCGACCGGATCCGTGGTGCTCTCGAGCACCTCGGCGATCCGGGTGAGCGGCAGTCCGAGATCCCGCAGCAGCAGGATCCTCTGCAGACGCACGAGGCTCGCCTCGTCGTAGTGCCGGTTGCCGTTCGCCGTCCGTGAGGACGGAGGCAGAAGGCCGATCGCGTCGTAGTGACGCAGGGTTCGACTCGTCGTCCCCGTCAGCCGCGCTGTTTCCTGTATGGACCAGTCCATGACCACCAGCCTAGAAGTTGACGTTGCGTCAATGTCAACAGCCGCTGATGAAACAGCGTCGCCGCCGAGCCGAGAACGGCACAGCGGCGACGCGGGAGTGCGACCGGCGGCCGCGCGGGATCTGTGCTCAGGCGGCGGCGCGGACGGAGTCGAGGGCGGAGAAGAGGTCTTCGGCCAGGTCGTCGACGTGTTCGAGGCCGACGGAGAGGCGGACGAGTCCGTCACCCGGTTTCGCCTCGGCGGTCACCGGACGGTGCGTGAGCGAAGCCGGGTGTTGGATGAGGGTGTCGGCGCCGCCGAGGGAGACGGCATGGACGACGAGGCGGCAGTGCTCGACGAAGTCGCGGGCGGCTTCGTAGCCGCCGGCGACCTCGAGGGCGATCATCGCGCCGGGACCCGACATCTGACGTCCGAGCAGCCCCTGGGGGTCCTGGCCTTCGAGCCCGGGGTAGTGGACCTTCGCGATCGCCGGATGGGCGCTGAGCCGCTCGGCCAGCTGCGCGGCGGTCGACTGGGCGGCGCGCATGCGCACGCCGAGGGTCCGCAGTCCGCGGTGGAGGAGGTAGGCGCCCATCGGGTGGAGGAGTGCGCCGGTGATCGCGCGGACCTGGCGCAGCCGCATCGCCCACTCGGAGTTCGTGGCGATGATGCCGCCCATGGCATCGCCGTGGCCGCCGATGTACTTCGTCGCGCTGTGGAGGACGAGGACGGCGCCGTGGCGCAGCGGACGCTGGAGGACGGGGGTGGAGAACGTGTTGTCGACGAGGACGGGGACGTCTCCGGCCTGCGCGACGACGGCGTCGAGGTCGACGAGGTCGAGGCTGGGGTTGGCCGGGGTCTCGACGATGACGAGTCCGGTGTCGTCCTGGATCGCCTCGGCGATGGCCTCCGGCGTCGTCCACGTCACGGTGGTTCCGAGCAGACCGGAGTCGAGGAGGTGGTCGCTGCCGCCGTAGAGGGGGCGGACGGCGACGATGTGCGGGGTGCCCGCGTTGACGGCGGCGAGCAGCGCTGCGGTGAGGGCGGCCATGCCGGTGGCGAAGGCCACGGCCTCCTCGGCGTGTTCGAGTTGAGCCAGGGCCGTCTCGAACCGGGCCACGCCGGGCTGCCACAGTCGCTGGTAGACGGCGGAGTCGCCCTCGCGCAGGGGATGGCCCGTGGCGAGCCATTCGTAGGATTCGCCGCCGGTGTCGATGTCGCCGACCGGGTTCGTCGTCGAAAGGTCGATCGCGGGGACGTGGACGCCCGCCTCGGTGAGGCCGTCCATGCCGCCGTGGACCATGAGGGTTTCGGGGTGGAGTGAGGTCATGCCCGAATTCAATCCGGTTCCTCCCATGAGGGGCAAGGTTGGATCAAGGTTCTTCTGAATTGTCATGGTCGGCGAAAGAATCGTGAATCGGACTCCGAGGGAAGTGATCTGCGTCGCAGGATCTGCCGATCCGGTCTCGGGGAATTCCCATCGGCGAATCACTTGACGGTGCAATCGGGTCTGCTATCGTCAACAAGCATAATCATTATGCTTAATAGAATGGGCATGATGATCCAGCTCGAGGAGGAGTTGACCCATGGTCGATGTCGATGTCATTCAGGTCGGATTCGGTCCCGTCGGACAGGTGCACGCCGCACTGCTCGGGGCGCAGGGGCACTCGGTCGCCGCGTTCGACAAATGGCCGGGAACCTATCCGCTGCCGCGGGCCGGCCACCTCGACCATGAGATCATGCGGATCCTCCAGGGGATCGGGGCGACGGACACCTTCCGCCTGCAGGCGATTCCCATCCCCGACTACGACTGGGTCAATGCCGCCGGCGAGCTGCTGCTCCACATCGACTGGAACGCCCCGACGCCCTCGGGGTGGAAGTCGGACTACCTCTTTTATCAACCGGAACTCGAGGAGGCGGTGCTCGAGGCGGTGAGCAGGCATCCCAGCGTCAGCGTCGAGCTCGGCTGGGAGGCGATCGACGTGACGAATCATCCCGACCACGTCGAGGTGCGCCTGCGGGAACTCGAGAAGACCGCGGAGGGGCTGACGCCGACAGGGGCGGAGAAGACCGTGACCGCCCGGTATCTCATCGGCGCCGACGGGGCGAACTCGTTCGTCCGCCGGCAGGTGGGCATCGAATGGGAGGACCTCGGCTTCGAGGAGGACTGGCTCGTCACGGACATCGAACCGCACGACCGGGACATGGTCATCGACATGCCCGACGCCGGTCAGATCTGCGATCCGGCCCGGCCCGTCTCCCTCTTCCGCTGGCTCGGCCGGCACACCGCGCGCTGGGAGTTCATGCTGCTCGACGGGGAGGACCCCGAGGTGATGGCCCACGATGAGACGATCTGGTCCCTGCTCTCACGGTGGGGAGTCGACTCGTCGAATGCGACGATCGTGCGGAAGAAGGTCTACGGCTTCCGGTCCCTCATCGCCTCGACCTTCCGCCGCGAGCGCACCCTGCTCATCGGCGACTCCGCCCATCTCATGCCCCCGTTCATGGGGCAGGGTCTGTCCTCGGGAATCCGGGACGCGGTCAACCTCGCATGGAAGCTCGACCTCGTCCTGACAGGGCGCGCCGAGGATGCGCTGCTCGATGCGTACACCACCGAACGTCGTCCCCACGCCCGAGCCCTCATCCAGACATCGATGGACCTCGGCAAGGTCGTGTGCATGTCCGATCCCGACGAGGTGGCCGCTCGCGATGCCGCGTTCCTCGCCGGGGAGGTCCCGCCTGCGGTGTTCCCGTGGCTCTATGAGGGGGTGCTCGACGGCGGTGAGAGCACCGAGGTCGTCGGCCGGCTCGGCCTGCAGGCCAGGGTGGCGATCGACGGCAGGGACGGATTGGCCGATGATCTCCTCGGCACCGGGTGGACGCTGCTGTCCTCTCGGGCGGACTACCTCGATGAGCTCAGCGCGGAGCAGCGGGCGATCATCGACGCACTCGGCATGCGCCATGCCCATGTCAGTCAGGCCGAGCTCGAGACGGAGAACAGCATCGTCGACGTCGACGCCGACTACTCGCGATGGTTCGCCCAGGTCGGTGCGCCGATCGTCATCATCCGCCCCGACTACTATGTCTTCGGCCTCGCGAAGGATTCGGCCGACCTCGGCGGGCTGCTCGAACGTCTGGCCGCCGCGGCGGAACTGACCGGGACCGACCAGGCGAATGAACTCACAGGACAGCTGATCCATGACTGACGTCGATGTCGATGTGATCCAGGTCGGGTACGGACCGGCCGGACAGGTGCTCGCGGCGTATCTCGGGCAGCGAGGGCATTCCGTGGCGGTGCTCGAACGCTGGCCTGAGACCTACCGTCTGCCCCGTGCCGGTCACCTCGACCACGAGGCTATGCGGATCCTGCAGTCCATCGGGGCCATGGAGACGTTCCGGCTGCAGGCGATTCCCCTGCCTGACTACAACCTGGTCAACGCCGACGGCGAGGTGCTCATCCACTTCGATTGGGACTCGCCGAACCCCTCGGGGTGGAAGTCGGACTACTTCATGTTCCAACCCGAACTCGAGGAGGCCGTCGACGAGGCGGTGCGCCGTCATCCCAGCGTGAACATCGACCTGGGCTGGGAGGTCTCGACCGTGGTCGATCGCGGCGAGCATGTCGAAGTGCACGTGCGCAGACTGGAGCGGATCGACGGCAAGCTCGTGCCCACGGGTGAGGAGAAGACGATCACAGCGCGCTATGTCGTCGGTGCCGATGGCGCGAACTCCCTGGTGCGGACCCAGGCCGGCATCGCATGGGAGGATCTCGGGTTCCAGGAGCAGTGGTTGGTCACCGACATCGAGCCGCACGATCCCGACATGGAGATCGACATGCAGGACACCGCGCAGATCTGCGATCCGAAGCGTCCCACCTCGGCGTTCCGCTGGTTGGGTCGGCACACCGCGCGGTGGGAGTTCATGCTCCACAAGGGCGAGGACCCCGAACAGATGCGTGAGGACGAGAACGTCTGGTCGCTGCTCTCGAAGTGGAAGGTCACCCCGGAGAACTCCACGCTCATGCGCAAGACGGTGTACACCTTCCGGTCGCTCATCGCCTCGACCTTCCGCAAGGGCCGGATGCTCCTGCTCGGCGATGCCGCTCACCTCATGCCGCCGTTCATGGGTCAGGGACTGTGCTCGGGGATGCGCGACGCCGCGAACCTCGCCTGGAAGCTCGATCTCGTGCTCTCCGGGCGCGCGCCCGATGCGCTGCTCGACTCCTACACCGTCGAACGACGCCCCCACGCCCGCAAGCTGATCGAGGCATCCATGCATCTCGGGCGCGTCATCTGCACAGCCGACCCGGACGAAGCCGCTGCCCGGGATGCGGCGTTGCTCGCCGGCGAAGTGCCGCCGGTGGTCTTCCCGTGGCTCGAGGAGGGGATCCTCGACGGCGGGGTGAGCACCGAGGTCCTCGGTCGGCTCGGTCTGCAGGCCCGCGTCGTGCGCGGCGGTGTCGACGGTCTCGCCGACGATCTGCTCGGCACGGGATGGACTGTGCTGTCCGGGCGCAAGGACTTCCTGGACGATCTCGACGAGCGACAGCAGTCGATCGCGCGTGCCCTCGGCATGCAGCGTGTGCATCTGAGCCAAGCGGTCCTCGACACCGAGGTGAGCGCCAATGACATCGATGCCGAGTATGTGCGGTGGTTCCGTCGCCTCGGGGCGCCGATCGTCATCGTCCGACCCGACTTCTACGTCTTCGGCACCGCACACAGTTCCGCAGAGCTCGGTGCACTGCTCGAGCGCCTGGCCGACCGGATCGGACTCGACGTCGACGCAACGCCTGCGGCGGGGACCGGGAAGTCGGCCGTTGTGACCCCTTGAAATGGCGAAACGCTGGATGCGGCGGCCGAGCATGGTCGACGTAGACTTCGGCCAGGACCTACGATCCGTCAGCACTTCTGCCCGCCCTACCATGATGAGGAGACGACTGAGACGATGTCGCAGAAGATCGAACTCGACGATGTCGACCGCAGGCTGCTCGCGGCGCTGAGTGAGAACGCCCGGGCTTCGGGAGCCGCTCTGGCCGCAGCCGTCGGGATCTCGGAGTCGACGGTGTCGCTGCGGCTCAAACGGCTGCGTTCGAACGGAGTCATCCGCGGCTACAGCGTCGACATCGACACCTCGGCGCTCGGCATTCCCCTCCAGGCCCTCATCTCGATCCGTCTCGCTCAGCATGACCGGGCGCAGATCGACGCGTTCACGAAGGCGGCCCCGCAGTTCCCCGGGGTGGTGCGGATGTACCACATGGCCGGCGCCGACGACTATCTCCTCCACATCGTCGCCCCCGACACCGAGGCGGTCCAAGCGTTCGTCCTCGACTACCTCACCCGCTATCCCGCAGTCGCGCACACCCGCACGAACCTCATCTACCGGGTCGAGGACGGCACGGACTGGCTCCCGGGCGCGTGAGCGTTCTCGTGCTCAGGGCCGATGCGCCGTGCCGGCCGACGAAGTGACCGCGCGGACCTGCTGACAGGGGCGGGCGCCTCGGCGATAATCGGTTCATGGCTGAGCAGAAGACGAAACCGACCGAGGCGGACGTCCGTGAGTTCATCGCATCGGCGATCCCGGAGAAGCGACGGATCGATGGTCTCCGGCTTGCGGAGATCTTCACCGAGGTGACCGGGGTCGAGCCGGTGATGTGGGGGCCGTCGATGGTCGGCTACGGCGAATATCATTACCGATCTCCGGTCAATCCACGTAATCACGGAGTGTGGCCGAAGACGGCGTTCTCACCGCGGAAGGCGCAGCTCTCCCTTTACGGGCTCAAGGACGTGCCTGAGGGTGCCGCGCTGTTGCCCCAGTTGGGGACGTACACCGAGGGCGCGGGATGCGTGTACGTGAGGAAGCTCGAGGACATCGACGAGGGCGTTCTGCGCAGGCTCATCGCCATCGCCTTCGCACGAGAGGACGATCCCGAACCGTGACGCACAGGGGAGCCGACCCGGGGGACTGGGCGCACGGGGCCGCTGCAGGCGAGGTGGACGAGTGGGTCCGGAATTTCGCTCGATTGCTCCAGCCCGCTATCGTCGAGTCCCTTCGCGCATTGACGTCGTCTGCCACCAGTGAAGTGACCGGGGTGGGTGTGTACACCGATGACATGGGCTCGTCGCTCGTTGCCGGCGCCAACGAGCGACGGTTCTACGAGAATCTCATTGCCGAGGATCCCGGCTACGATGCGTACTATCGGTTCTACATCGGCGATTGGGCGCTTTTCTCCAGCGATCTCGCGCCCGATCCACTGGAGGAGGCCAACGCCCGATTGGCTGCGGAATGGACGGCGGTTCGAAACCAGAATGCAGAGACTGGGCGGTTGTCGAGAGCCGTGTGGGACGCGACGATGACGGCAATGCTCGCGCTCAAAGCGCAGGGATTCTTCACGCGCTGGCCTCAGGCGGTCGTCGTCTTTCAGCCTATCGATGCGAGTATCTCGGATATGGAAGTCAACGACTGGGTGAGAAGTCTCAACTCAGCGACACATGCGGCCGAGTACTCTGCGTGGGCGGCGAATCCATTGAGCTGAGGGCTGCTGCGTCAACCCGGCGGGGCGGAGATGAAAAAATCTCGGGCCATCGCACTGCGATGACCCGAGATCTCACTTGGTCGGGATAGCGGGATTTGAACCCACGACCTCCTCGTCCCGAACGAGGCGCGCTACCAACCTGCGCCATATCCCGTGACCAGCAACTACTATAGCGAGGGGAACGCATTCTGAGAAATCGAGTGCGCCCCAGAACGAAAAATGAAAGGAACGTCTCATTGCCGCTCAGTGCTGAGAGCATCACGACGACCGCACTCGACGTGCTCTCGCGCTACGGATTGGGCGATCTCTCGATGCGCAGACTCGCCCGTGAGCTCGATGTCCAGCCCTCCGCGCTCTACTGGCACGTGAAGAACAAACAGGATCTCCTGGTCCTCATCGCGACCCGGATCTGCGCCGAGGTCGATGCCCGTTGCCCCGTCACCGCCGACCCGCTCGTCACGGTGCTCGCGTTGCGTGACGTCCTCCTGCGGTTCCGCGACGGGGCCGAGATCGTCATGCTCGGCTATTCGATCGCCCCCTCCGACGTCACCCCGGCGGCACTGCGCCCGGAACGGCTCGGAGCGACCACCTCGGCGGGGGCGATGGCATACGCCTTGGGGGCGGTCGCGATCGAGCAGAACCGTGTGCTCTTCGCGATCGACGATGACAACGCCGGTGAGCGCTTCGCCGAGGTGGCCGCCGGGATCCTGCGCGAACCGACCTGACAGTTCCCGTCACCTCGGGTTTCGAGCCGGGGACCGAGACAGCCGGAGCCGTACAATCATGCTGTGAGCCCCGCATCCCCCGGTGAGCGGTCGGACAACCGCAGCCCATGGACGAGACTGTTGAGGTCGGGCGCCGTCCGCAGGCTTAGCATCGTCCTCGGCCCGGTCGCCGTTCTCGCGCTCTACTTCACCGTGCCGCTGGCCGAAGCTGAGATGGGCGCGATCGGACGGCTGATCGCCACCGTCATCGCATTGCTAGCGCTGGCCTTCGCTCTTCTGCGCGTGCGTCGCACCGATACCAACCTGCCCCTGCTCGTCTTGACGTTCGTGCTCGTGGCGGCCACGTTCTCCGCGATCTTCTTCGTCGTCTCGGCGAACAATCCAAACGAGTTCGACGGCATCGTGACCCGCATCGACGCCCTCTACTTCACGCTGACGACGATGACGACGACCGGCTACGGCGACATCGTCGCCATCGGACAGGTCGGTCGACTGCTGGTCTCGGCAGTGTTCGTCTTCGACCTCGTCTTCCTCGGGCTCTTCGCCACCGAACTCTCCCGCCTCGTCGGCCGGCACCGGCATGAGGCGTCGACTGCGGACGGTGAGTGAGTGTGCTGCCGGGAGTGACTCCACGCCTCGCAGTGCTCGCGATCGTCTACGGCGGCATCGCCGGACTCGTCGCGGCACTGACCTTCACGGGAATGACTGCGCTGCAGTCGGTCGTCTGGGACACCGGTGCACAGCTGTTCGGGACGAATACGACGCTGCAGATCGTCACGACGATCCTCCTCGGCGGGGCCCTGCTCATCGTCCTCGACCGGGCGGCACCGAGCGAAGACCTCCAGACGCTGCTCAGGCAGTCCGGTGACCCTGCCGGCCTCCCACGTCGCGCCGTTCTCACCACTGCTCTCGCCGCAATCGTTGCCGTCGCGTTCGGCGGTGCCGTCGGTCCCGAGGCCGGCATCGTCGCCGTCGTCGCCCAGCTCTCCACGATCGTCGCCCACCTCATCGGTGAGGATGTGGCGATGCGTCGCACCATCGGCGAGGCCGGCAGCGCCGGTGCGCTCGGCGGCTTCTACGGCTCACCCCCGGGGGCTGCCGCCATCGACGGCGATGAGCTCGGCCCGCGCAAGATTCTCCAGCTCGGTGCCGGTTTCGCCGGTTTCTTCGCCTTCCTCGCGTTCATGAGGCTCACTCCCGACACCGGGGGAGCGACCATCACGCTGCCCGCGGTCGACCTGCCGTATTTCGATCCGTGGCTGATCGGGATCGCTGTCGCGGCGGCGCTGGCCGGCCTTCTCTTCCGCGGACTCCACCACGTCATCGACGGTGCCGTTTCACGGATCCGTCGCCCGTGGATCGTCATCGGCCTCGGCACGGTCCTCTTCGCCGCCCTCGCGGCACTCGTTCCGCTCGTGCGGTTCTCCGGCCACCACGAGCTCCACGATCTCCAGGTGCTCACCGAGGCGGGGGACTGGTCGGCCCTGCTCGTCGTCGCCGTCGCGAAGATCGCCGCCCTCACCCTGTGTCTGGTCAGCGGTTGGCGCGGCGGTGAGTTCTTCCCGCTCGTCTTCATCGGCGCTGCCATCGGGGGTGCCGTCGCCGTCCTTGTGCCCGGTCTCGAGATCGGTGCGGCCATGGCCACCGGCATGGCCGCGACCACGGCCGTCGGATGGAAGCGACCGCTCGCTGTGCTGCTCATCCTCATCCTCCTCGTCGACGTTCCCATGGCGTTCCCGCTGCTCATCGGCGTGGGTGTCGCGTTCCTCGTCAACCTGCTCGTCTCCCGAGGTGAAGGGACGTCCGGCGGCTCCGACTCAGAGGAGACAGAACCGGGTTCACCGGACTCGGACGATGCCGATGGTTCCCGAGCGGCGCGCTGAGGTGATGCCGGCCGGACGGCTGAGGCGGTTTCGGTGGGCACCTGCGCCTATGGCATACTGAACTCGCACGTTGGGGCCTATAGCTCAGTTGGCTAGAGCATCTCGTTTACACCGAGAGGGTCGGGGGTTCGAGTCCCTCTGGGCCCACCAACCGGACCACTCTCGAGTGTCCGCGTGATTGAATGTCATCCATGGCCAAGCAGCGAATGACGAGGAAGTCTGCGACGGTCGTCATCGCCGAGTCGGCGAGCACCTGGGATCCGCTCGATTGGTGGAGGCTCGAAGGCAATGCCTGGGCCGGAACCAAAGGCGTTGCGCTCGCGTACGCGCAGATCGCGCCCCCGAGCACGCTGCATGCGATGAGACCACCGGGGACCCCGCCGTTTCTGCGGATACTCACCGCTGTCTGGATCCTCATCACCTTCGTCGGCGGAATAGTGCTGCACTTGTTCGGTCTGGCGCTCATCGCCGGACCCCTGCTGCGCGGTGACGGCGACGTCGTGGAACTCGGCTGGGGCGGACTCTGCTTCGGTGCAGCCGCGGTTCTCATCGCGATCGATCTTCTGCTCGACTCCGGTCATTCGGACGATGGCGGCGGGTCGCGCATCGTCGCCGTCCTCTACCTCGTCCCAGCGCTACTTGCCCTCATCGCGATTGCGGCAGCAGCGGCGACGGGGATGCCGATCTACGGCTGGATCGGTGGTGTCGGCGTCGCCTGCGGACTGGCCATGGGTCTCGCCTGCTGGTTCGCATCCGTGCGCGCAGGCCGGAGAGCACAGCAGACCCCGATCCAGCGTCTCGACTGGGCTGTGGCGGAGACCCCGCCGAGAGTGCGCGCCCGCGTGCTCGCCGAGATCCACGCAGGGATCGAGATCCTCGCCCGGCGGGAGCTCATCAGCGCCGCGGAGGCGGAGAAAGCCAAAGCAGCAGAAGCTGGGCACCTGGCACTCTCGCTCGCGCCGGGGTCGGCGCGGAACACCTCCGACAGATAGACCTCCGCGATCGGCCATCGAGTCTCGTCCGTGAGCAATCGACGACGTCCGCCCACCTCGGTGACGAGGGTTCTGTGATCGCCGTCGGTCACTCGCCGTCGAGGGCGCTGAGGATGCTGTCGGCCAGACGTCTGCGAGCTCGATCATTCATCGGTGCGGCCGCGATGCTCTCATAGCCCCACGAGCCGTCGGCGGCCATTCGCGCGACGAGGCAGCGCATCGAGAGTTCGTCGAGCTCGTCGACGGGCGCGTCGGCTTCGGGGAACCAGCGCCGGTAGACGCGCTCCCACGGCGCCATCCATTCGGGTTCATTCGCTGCCTCCATGATGAGGCGCATCTCCACGGTGCTCGGCGTGCTGGTGGCTGCCCGGACATAGGCTCGCGTGCGCTCCACGAGGCTCGCCTCCTCGGGATCTTTGCCCGCGTACTTTAGGAGATTCTGCTCGACGCGCGCGGCCAGGTGCTCGTGGATCCCGGCCAGCAGCGCGTGCTTGCTCGGGAAGTGATAGAGGAGTCCGCGCTTGGTCACCCCTGCCTCCTCGGCAACAGCGTCGAGCGTGAGCGCGGTGATCCCCCGTTCCTCCACTACTGGCAGGGCCGCATCGATGAGTGTGTTCCGTGCGCTCGGTCGTGCCATGCTTCTCCTTCCGCTTGCTTAAGTATACCATTTGGTGTAGTACACTATTTGGTGAAGTAATTAGAAGGGAGACGGAACTCATGACCAACACACCCCCACGCGCCACAGGCCGCACCTGGGTCGGCCTGGCCGTGCTGGTGCTGCCGATGCTGCTCGTCGCGATCGACAGCATGGTGCTCGTATTCGCCCTCGGCGAGATCACAGCCGAACTCGAACCCTCCGGCGCACAGCAGCTGTGGATCCTCGACATCTACTCGCTCATGCTCGCCGGCCTGCTCGTCACCATGGCGTCCCTTGGAGACCGCTTCGGGCGACGGAAGGTGCTCCTCATCGGCGCAGTCTTCTTCGCTATCGCCTCGGTCATCGGTGCCTTGTCGACCGAGGCATGGATGCTCATCGCCGCCCGTGCACTTCTCGGAATGTCCGGTGCCGCGATCATGCCCGGCACCCTCTCGCTCATCCGCAACATGTTCCTCGACCGCAATGAGCGTCGCACCGCAATGGCCATGTGGGCGGCGGTCGGCGCCCTCGGTGCCGCTGCCGGTCCGATCGTCGGCGGAGCGCTCATCGAGGCGTTCAGCTGGCATGCCGCGTTCCTCATGAACATTCCCGTCATGGTGCTGCTGCTCATTCTCGCGCCCTTCCTCGTCCCCGAGAGCAGGAACCCTCACCCCGGCCGCATCGACTACTCCAGCATCGTGCTCTCTCTGGCTGGCATGATCGCCGTCATCTACGGGGTGAAGACCTTCGCCGAGGGGGATGACCCTAGTATTGCGATCGTCACGTTCCTCGCCGGCCTGCTCCTCCTCGTGCTCTTCGTCGTCCGACAGCTGCGGATGCCGGTGCCGATGATCGATGTCCGCCTCTTCACAGGGCGCGTCTTCACGGGCGCCGTGGTCACGAACTTCCTGTCGATGTTCGCCCTCGTCGGGGCCATGTTCGCCCTCACCCAGTTCCTCCAGCTCGTCGCCGGACTCTCCATCATCGAATCCGCTCTGTGGATGCTGCCGCAGGCCCTCGTGTCCGCGGGAGCCGGCTTCGTCGCTGCGGCGCTGGCCAAGCGCATTCCGACGTCGATCATCGTGATGGCTGGACTGCTCGTCACCGCTGGTGGATTCGCGATCCTCCTCACCCTCACCCCCGAAACCGAGCCCTGGGTGATCGCTGTGGCACTCTGCCTGGTCGGCCTCGGTGCCGGTGTGGGACTGACACTGACCAATGACATCATCATGAGCTCGGTGCGTCCGGAGGAATCCGGTCGGGCCGCGGCGATCAGCAACAGCGGCTATGAGGTCGGCACCTCCTTCGGCATCGCCGTCCTCGGATCCGTGCTGCTCGGCTTCTACCGCACGAACCTCGAGGACAGTGTGCCCGCGGGGCTTCCCGGTGACGTGCTCGAGGCCGCCCAGGAGACGCTTGCCGCCGCGCTGCTCTATGCAGAGCAGCTCTCAGGCAACGTGGGGGCCGCCTTGGCGTCAGCCGCGATGGAGTCCTTCACGACGGCACTGTCGTTGACCGGCGGCATTGCGTCGGCCATCCTCGTGGCGGTGGCGATCTTCGCCGGCATCATGCTCCGGGGCGTCTCAGCGGACGCCGATCTCGCCGAGAGCAACCGCGAGAACGTCGCCCAGGACGCGTGAGATCCCAGCTGAAAGGGTGCCGCCGGGCCAGGGCCACTGCGGCACCCGTTTCAGCTGAGCGCCGGCACAGCATTTGAAGAGGTGGCACGGGCGGTCGCCGAAGCCCCCATGCTTGACGGGTGAGCGCGCAGCTTCTAAGTTGATCGAAAATCCCCGTGCCGTCACTCGTACTGCACACGAAGAGAACAGGTGAGCGATGGCTACAGACACCGGATGGCCGCAGCTGCGCGTCGACGATTGGACCGGCACGCGGGAGAGCCTGCACCAATGGCTGCAGATCGTCGGCAAGATCGAACTCGTCTCGACGACCCTGATCAACCACTGGTGGAACGTCACCTACGACATCAGTGCCCGTGGCCTGCGCACGCAGATCCTCATGCATCAGAGCAATCGCACCTTCGACGCTGAATTCGACTTCATCGACAGCCGCTTCGTCCTGCGCGCCGACACCGGCGACATCGAAACCGTCGACCTCAAACCGCAGTCGATCGCCGACTTCTACCACGCCGTCATGGGCGCCCTGCTCAAGCTCGGCGTCGGATGCACGGTGTGGGCATGGCCGAACGAACTGCCCCAGGCCACCCCCTTCGCCGAGGACACCACCCCACGCGAATACGACCCGGATGCAGTACGTGCCTGGTGGCGCCAGCTGCAGCGGATCGAGAAGGTGTTCGCCTACTGGCGGGCCGGTTTCGCCGGAAAGGCCAGTCCCGTTCAACTGTTCTGGGGTTCGATGGACCTCTCCTGCACCCGGTACTCGGGACGGCCGGCGCCGGCGAGCACCTCGGCGCCTCCGAACTGCCCGCCCTGGGTGATGGCCGAAGCCGAAGATCGTGAGAACGTCGCTGTGGGCTTCTGGTCCGGCGGCAGCGATGAAGGCTCCTTCTACGCCTACGCCTATCCGGCACCCGACGGCTACTACGAGGGCACACTCAGCGCCGGCGGTTTCGACGAGTCCTTCGGCGAGTACATCCTGCCGTACTCCGAGGTGCGCACCTCGGACGATCCCGAAGGGACTCTGCTCACCTTTCTCGACGAGACGTACGCGCGTGCCGCCGACCTCGCCGACTGGGACCGGAAGAACCTCGAAGTCAACCAGGACCGTCTTCTGCACTACCTGCCCCCGAACGACATCGAGGAGCATCGCCAGTCCTAGCCGACCACTGCGCTCATGCTCGGCGGGCGTCCGTGAGGTCGACCTCCCGCAATGGGGTCCCGCCATCGACGAAGAGCCTGCCCTCCGGTGTCAGTGCCGCAGCGATGCGCTGCCTGGCTCGGACGCCGGCCTTCGGATGACGCCCGTCGAGAGCGCCGACTCGAACCGCGAAAGCCAGGTCGAAGGGCTCCTCACCGGGGACGAGAGCGAAGTCCTCGGCCGCAACGCACCGCACCCGCAGACGCCCGGCGGCGATCTCCTCGGCGGCATGAGCCTCGACGAGAGCCGTGCCCTTCGCCGAGCGATCGATGACGAGGATATGACCGTTCCCGATCCGCTGGGAGACCGCCCGGGCCGCCGCCCCAGGAGTACCCCCGATTTCGAGGACGCGCATGCCCTCCCGCAACGGCAGTGCATCGACGATCGCCGCCAGTCGCGCAGACAGAGTGACCATGGGCCGAGGCTACCCTGCGCACATCGGCCTCGTCGACCGTTCTGGCAAAACGCAGAGAGTGCGGCCGAGCTGTTGTCATCGGCAGGAGAAGTTGCCATGATCGCACCAGGTGCGAGGGGATTCCCCGCACCTCCGTGCACCACCCGCTCAGGAGGACAACGCTCATGGCCACCTCAGATCTCGCAGCACAGTTCCACACGGCGCTCTCCAAGGGCGACGCCGTCACGCTCGCTTCCCTCGTGACCCCAGATGTCACGTTCTCCGGCCCCGTCGCCCAGGCATCGGGGGCCGACGACGTCGTCAGGGGCCTGACCGAGATGGGCGCGATGACGACCTCCGACGACATCGCCGTGCAGCTCGCCGACGATAACAACGCTCTCACCTGGTCGGTGGTCACGACCTCCGCCGCACAGTCGACTCCTGCCGCCACCTGGCTGCGATTCGAAGGCGGGAAGATCGCGGAGATCCAGACCGTCTTCAACGCCGGTCGGTGACACGGAGTCCCCCCGACCATGGACCGGCAACACGATCCGACCGAAGTTCCGGCGGCCGTCGGCGGCTACACGAACGCCCTCGAGGTGCCCCCCGGCCATCGCCTCCTGTTCATCAGCGGCCAGATCCCTGAGACGCCGGACGGCGAAGTTCCCGACGGCGTCGAGGACCAGTGCCGGCTGATCTGGCAGCACATCGTCTCCTGCCTTCGCTCGGCGGATATGGCCGTCACCGATCTCGTGAAGGTGACGACGTTCCTCAGCAGCAGAGACGTCGCGGCTGCGAACACGCAGGTGAGGCGAGAATTCCTGGGCGCCCACCGACCGGCACTGACCGTGATCGTCACCGGCATCTTCGCTCCCAGGTGGAAACTCGAGATCGAAGCGGTGGCCGCTGCAGCGCCGAAGTGACCGTGACCGGTGACGCGATCAGCGCGACGCCGGGGCCCAATCGGCAGGCGATCTAACGCCGGTCGGTGACCTCGGGTTCCTCCGCCTCGGCGCCGGAGCGGGGGACAGGGGCAGTGCCCCGCCATCGGGCGATGAGCGTCATCACCTGGCAGATGACGATCGCCGAGGCGGTGCCCAGGGCGATGCCGGCGAACTCGAGACCCGCCGGTGACCACGTGTAGTTCGCGATCGCGACGATGAGGGAGACGGCGGCGGTGTTGAGGTTGATCGGGTTGGAGAAGTCGACCCGGTTCTCCACCCAGATGCGCACGCCGAGGAGGCCGATCATCCCGTAGAGCACGGTCGCAGCCCCACCGAGGACTCCCGGCGGGATCGTCGCGATGATCTCCCCGAACTTCGGCAGCAGGCTGAGGATGAGAGCGATGATCGCCGCGCAGAAGTATGCCGCTGTGGAGTAGATCTTCGTCGCCGCCATGACGCCGATGTTCTCGGCATACGTCGTCGTGCCCGAACCGCCGCCGGCGCCCGCGATGGTCGTGGCGAGTCCGTCGGCGAAGAGCGCACGCCCCGTGAGACCGTCGAGGTCGCGACCCGTCATCGCCGCCACCGACTTCACGTGACCGATGTTCTCGGCGACGAGGACGAGGACGACGGGCAGGAACAGACCCAGGTAGCCGAGGTCGAAGGCGGGGGCGTGGAAGGTCGGCAGACCGACCCAGGACGCTGTGGCCACCGTCGAGAAGTCGACCTCCCCTTGGATGAGCGCAGCCCCGTAGCCGACGAGCACGCCGATGAGGATCGACAGCCGCCCAAGCATGCCTCTGAAGAGCACGGAGGAGACGATGATCGCAGCGATCGTGATCACCGCCGTCAGCGGCGCCTCCTGCACCCACCCCCAGGCGGCCGGGGCGAGGTTGAGTCCGATGAGAGCGACGATCGACCCGGTGACCACCGGCGGCATCGTCACCTCGATCCACCGCACCCCCGCGAAGTGGACGACGAGACCGACGAGGGCGAGGGTGACGCCCACGGAGATGATCCCTCCCTGGGCCAGCGCCATCGCGTTCGACTCGAGCTTTTCGCCCGAGGTCGCCGCGAACCCGGTGACCGCCCCGATGGGCGCGAGCAGACCGAACGACGAACCGAGATAGGACGGCATCATCCCCTTCGTGATGAGGAGGAAGAGGAGAGTGCCGATCGCGGTGAAGAACAGAGTCGTCGACGGTGGGAAGCCGGTGAGCAGCGGGACGAGGAACGTCGCGCCGAACATCGCGACGACATGCTGGGCGCCGATGCCGATCGTCCGCGGCCACGTCATCCGCTCCTCGGGGAGGACGATCTCCCCGGGCCGGATCGTCTTCCCGTCACCGTGGATGCGCCACGGCCACCCCCTGGTGCTGTCCTCAGTCCTCATCCGCACCCTTCCTGCGCTCGTTCGGCCAGCGTTCTGGCCCTAGTGCAGTGTATGCGAGGACGCTCACGCCTCACGGAGGCTGCGTTTGAGGATCTTGCCCGCCGAGTTCTTCGGCAGCTCGGCCACGAAGGACACCCGTTTGGGCACCTTGAACCCCGCCAGCCGATCCTTGACATGGGCGATGACGTCCGCCTCGGCGATGTCACCGGCATCGTCCCTGAGCACGACGAACGCGGAGACCGCTTCGATCCACTTCTCATCGGCCATGCCGACGACGGCGACCTCGGCGACGCCGTCCATCGCGAAGATCGCATCCTCGACCTGCCGGCTGGCCACGAGCACCCCGCCGGTGTTGATGACGTCCTTGACCCGGTCGACGACCTCGACGAAGCCCTCGGCATCCCGGCGCACGAGATCCCCGGAGTGGAACCAGTCGCCGTCGAACGCCTCGGCGGTCGCCTCCGGACGCTCCCAGTACCCCGAGCACAGCTGCGGGGACCGGTAGAGGATCTCACCGAGCTCACCGTCGGCGACATCGTCACCGGCGGCATCGACGACCCGGGCCTCGACGAAGAGGACGGGACGTCCGGCCGAACCGGGATGGTCGTCGTGCTCCTCGGGACGCAGCACCGTGCACAGCGGGCCGAGTTCGGACTGGCCGAAGCAGTTGTAGAAGCCGAGGTCCGGAAGCCGCTCCCGCAATGCTGTGAGCACGGGCCCGGGCATGATCGAGGCGCCGTAGTAGGCCTTGCGCAGGCTGTCCAGGTTCCGGGTGTGCAGCTGCGGACTGTTCGCGAGCGCCACCCACACCGTGGGGGCGGCGAAGAACGAGGTGATCTGGCGCTCCTCGAAGAGGGCGAGCAGCTGATCGGGGACCGGGGCGGGGACGATGATGTTGTGCGCCCCGACGGCGAGATTGGGGATGAGGAAGACGTGCATCTGCGCGGAATGGTAGAGCGGAAGGGCATGCGCGACCCGGTCGGTGGCGGCGAAGTCGAGGCTGGTCAGGCACGAGAGGTATTCGTGGACGAGCGCACGATGCGTCATCACCGCGCCCTTCGGCGCCGAGGTCGTCCCCGAGGTGTACAGCAGCTGGACGACATCGTCGTCGTGCACGTCGAATTCGCCATCTCCGACCGGTGCGATGTCCGGCGCCGAGGCGGGGGTGAGGAGATCGGTGAACGCGCGGACCTGGGCGGCCGCCCCGTTGTCCGTGGCTGTCACTGCATCGATGAGATCGTCGTCGGCGAAGACGACCTCCGCCCCGGAGTTGCCGAGGATGTAGTCGAGCTCATCGCCCTTGAGCTGGAAGTTCACCGGCACATGGATGAGACCGGCCCGGGCACAGGCGAGGTAGAGGAGGGCGAAGAGGTCGGAGTTCTTCCCGTACGCGGCGATCCGATCGCCCTTGACCGCGCCGAGTTCCCGCAGGTGGCGGGCCACTCCGGTGACTGCGGCATCGAGGTCGGCATACGACCAGACACGGTCGGCGAACTCGACGGCGGTGCGGTCCCCGAAGCGTCCCGCACTGCGGCGGACGATGTCGGCGACGGTCGAGGAGACAGGGCGGATGGGCGTCGTCGGTGACGCATCAGTGGTCATGGTGACAATCTAGCGGTCGACGACCTCGGTGAGAAGATTCCCCGCCGACGCGTCGGCGCCCATCGACTAGGGTGGGCCTATGAGGTATCCGACGGTGAGAGAATGCGTGGACGTCTTCGACTCCCTGTGGCCGCCTGACCTGGCCGAGGACTGGGACACCGTGGGACTGGCCGTCGGCGATCCCGACGCCGAGGTGCGCTCGATCCTCCTCGCCCTCGACCCCACCGACGCCGTCATCGCCGAAGCCGTCGTCCTCGGTGCCGACCTCCTCTTCACCCACCACCCGCTGCTCCTACGGGGCGTGACATCGGTCAGTGCCGGCAGCCTCAAAGGCGGGGCGGTCCACACCCTCATCACGAACGGCATCGCCCAGTTCAACGCCCACACGAACGCCGATGCCGCCCTCGGCGGGGTCTCCGACGTCCTCATCGCCCTCACCGGTGTCACCGAGTCCCAGCCGCTGGTGCCCGACCCCGACGGCTCCGGGCGGGGCATCGGTCGAGTCGGCGACCTCGGCGAGGCGAGAACTGTGCGCGACATCGCCCGGACGCTGGCCGAACGGCTCCCGCCGACGACGACGGGTGTGCGCATTGGCGGTGACCCGGCAGCCGAGGTCACGCGCGTCGCCGTGTGCGGGGGAGCCGGCGATTCCCTCTTCGACGCGGTGCGCGCGAGCGGAGCCGACGTCTACATCACCGCCGACCTGCGCCACCATCCGGCCACGGAGGCCCTCGACACCGCCAACCGCGGACAGGCCCGACCGCAGCTCATCGACGTCTCGCACTGGGCGTCGGAATCCGTGTGGCTGGCAGCGGCCCGGGATGCGCTCGACGCCGCGTTCGCCGCCCGCGGACTCTCAGTCGCCCTCCAGTCCTCCGCCGTCAACACCGATCCCTGGGTCGAACGCTACTGAAAGGGATCCGACCATGATCCTCACCGACGCTCAGCGCTCCACACTTCTCGAGCTCATCGACCTCACCGCCCACTCGCGGGCGCTGCGGCACGAACACGACCACCCGGCAGACGCCCCGAAGCTCCAGGAGCTCATCGGCCGCCATAAGGCCCTCGGTGAGGAGAAGTCCTCCGTCGCCGAGGTGATCGCCGGGTTGGAGACCGAGAACGCTGAGCTGACTGCCGCGATCGAGAAGCAGAACGCGCAGATCGCGAAGAAGACCGCCGAGCTCAACGACGGCACGGGGCTGACCAGCCGCGACCTCGTCCACCTGCAGGAGGAGATCGCGGCCCACGAGGGCAAGGTCGCCGAACTCGAAGAGACCGAGCTCGAGTCGATGGAGAGGCTCGAGACCGCGCAGACGGAGCTCGCCGGGGTCGAGGCGAGCATCGCCGAGGTGACCGCCGAGGGCAAGACCGTCCAGACCGGGATCAAGGACCGGAAGGCCGCCCTCGCCGGCGAACTCGATGAGCTCGGCAGCCAGGAGTCGCAGCTCAAAGCCGATCTGCCGCCCGACCTCGTCCGCCGTTTCGAAGGCAATGTCGCCCAAGGCGGTCCCGGCGCGGCGGTCCTCACGGGCCCGAACTGTCAGGCCTGCGGTCAGGAGATCAGCGGGATGACGTGGCACGCGTGGTTGGCCGAGGACGTCAACGAAGTCCACGCGTGCGAAGAGTGCGAAGCGGTGCTGCTGCGCCGGTCATAGTCGCCGGCTGTGGCTGCGGTCGGTGGGAGCGGCGGGCTCAGCGGGCTGAGCAGGGCTCAGTCGCGGAGGACGATCGTCAGCGCTGCCGGCCGTGAGGCGGTTCCGGTTGCGAATTCGACCTCGTAGTGCTCGCCGGCCCGGGAGACGAGGTCATCGATGGTGTCCGGGAGTCCGCGGTCATCGCGCAGGAGTCTGCCGACGAACTCACCGCGGTAGAACTTCGCCCAATGCGAGACGACGCTGCGTTTGGTGCCGGTGTCCTTGACCGCGCCGAGGGTGACGACCTGGGTGTTCGGGCCCGGCCAGGCCGCACGGTAGTCACTTGACCGGCAGTCGAGGATGACCTCGGCCGGGTCGACGGCGAAGGACTTCGCGAGGATCGGCTTCCACCACGTCGAGAGGCGCCCGAGCTGACCGAGGTCGGTCTTCATCGCCAGGCGGTAGGCGGGAATGGGGTCGAGGCCCCCGACCTGACCGAAGACGGCGGAGAAGACATGGACATCGCGCAGTCGAGCGGCGGTTCCCGCATCGGTCTCGGCCGCGGCCACGAGGTCGGCGGCACCCATCGCCTCGTAGAGGACGCCGGTGTAGGTGAGCAGGGCGGGAGCGCACGGTTGGGAGTCGATCGTGACGTTGCGAGCGACATCCTCGGCGAGAGATGCCCCGACGCCGAGGGCGGTGAGCGCGTCCTTGCGTTTGGAGACCTTCTTCAGGGCGCCAAGGACCTGCTTGCGTTTGGCCGTGAGATCCGGGGAGGAGAGCGCCGTGAGGTCGAGCGGGTCACCGGTCACCGGGGGAGTCTTGCCTTCGGACGGCGGGAGGAGGATCTTCACCACTCCATCGTATTCGGCGGGCCTGACCCGCGTCGTGGCGGTCGCCTGTTGGATTCGTCACGAGCGCCGGGCAGGCTCAGTGCGCGACGACGCGCACGGGTAGACTGACCTGTGAGGACAGGTCACCAGACGGTCGCGGCCGCAAGGCTGAGGAACGTCCGGGCTCCGCAGAGCAGGATGGTGGGTAACGCCCACCCGGGGCAACCCGCGGGCAAGTGCAACAGAAAGCAGACCGCCACGCGACCTCGGTCGCGGGGTAAGGGTGAAACGGTGGTGTAAGAGACCACCAGAGTGCCGGGTGACCGGTGCTGCTGGGTAAACCCCATCCGGAGCAAGATCAGACAGACGGCGTTCGAGGCTGCTCGCCGAGCCGTCGGGTGGATCGCTCGAGGCCGGTGGTGACATCGGTCCCAGATAGATGGCCGTCAGTCGAGAAGGGCAACCGACTCGATGACAGAACCCGGCGTATCGGTGGCCTGTCCTCACTCACATTCGGGCCGCAGGCCTCAGCCGATTCCCTTCCGCACGCGCGGCTTGCCGTCGTTGACGGCGAGGATCGCGGCACCGACGATGCCGGCGTTGTTGAACATCTTCGCCGGGCACATCACGGCCCGAGTGGAGATGAGCGGCAGGAATTCGTCGTGGCGCTTCGAGATGCCGCCGCCGACGATGATGAGGTCCGGGGCGACGAGCAGCTCGACCTGCGAATAATACTGCTGCAGGCGACCAGCCCACTCGTCGAACTCGAGCTCCTCACGGACCTTGACCGACTCCGCCGCCTGGGTCTCCGCATCGCGGCCGTTCATCTCGATGTGGCCGAGCTCGGTGTAGGGCACCAGACGCCCCTGCGTGAACAGCGCCGTCCCGATGCCCGTGCCCAGAGTCGTCAGCAGCACGGTCTTCTTCCGATACTTCCGTCCTGCTCCGAAGACCATCTCCGCCAAGCCCGCGGCGTCGGCGTCGTTCATGATGAAGAACTGCCGCCCCATGCGGTCACGGAGGATCGCCTGGATGTTCGATCCGATCCATGACTTGTCGAGGTTCGCCGCGAAGTGGACCTCGTCATCGAGCACGACCCCAGGGAAACCGCAGCCCAGGGGCAGAGCGTCGAGGACCGCGCGGTCGGCGACGACCTCGAGTTCGAGGGCACGGGCGACGAGGAGCTCGACCACCTCGGCGATGGCATCGGCAACCGCATCCGGAGTGCTCGGCTTCGGGGTGAGGACCCGGACGCGTTTGAACGCGAGCTGACCGGTCTCGGTGTCGACGAGGGCGGCCTTGATCCCGGTGCCTCCGATGTCGATGCCGATGGCGAAGCGGGCCGGCGTGTCGTCAGTCATCTGAATCCTTGGGCAGCGGGCCGCCGGCGATCGCCGAGGCGGGGTCGGGCAGGGTGAGGATGTCGGCACCGGTGTCGGTGACGACGAGGGTGTGCTCGAACTGGGCGGAGCGCTTCCGGTCCTTCGTCACGACCGTCCACGAATCGTCCCAGACATCCCACGCCTCGGTGCCGAGGTTGAGCATCGGTTCGATCGTGAAGATCATGCCCGGCTCCATCACCTCGGCGTGGGCGGGCGCGGCATCGTAGTGAGGGACGATGAGCCCGGAATGGAACTCCCGCCCCACGCCGTGGCCGCTGTAGTCGCGGACGACTCCGTAGCCGAAGCGCTTCGCGTACTTCTCGATGACGCGGCCGATGACGTTGATCTCCCGCCCCGGACGCACCGCCTTGATGCCGCGCATCGTCGCCTCCCATGTGCGTTCGATGAGCAGGCGCGAGTCCTCATCGATCTCGCCGACGGCGAACGTGTAGTTCGTGTCCCCGTGCATGCCGCCGATGTAGGCGGTGATGTCGACGTTGACGATGTCGCCGTCCTCGAGCACCGTCGAATCGGGGATGCCGTGGCAGATGACCTCGTTGACCGAGGTGCACACGGACTTCGGGAATCCGCGGTAACCCAGCGTCGACGGGTAGGCACCGTGATCGGCCATGTACTCGTGCGCGACCCGGTCGATCTCATCGGTCGTGACCCCGGGGGCGATGATCTCACCGACGGCGGCGAGCGCGTTGGCCGCGATGCCTCCTGCGGTGCGCACCCGTTCGATCTCCTCGGGCGTGTAGTGGTTGCCGCCGCGCCCTTCGTCGGCGTCGGCGCGCCCGACGTACTCGGGACGGGTGATCGAGGCGGGGACGTGACGTTCGGGGGAGAGCGTTCCGGGCGTGATGAGACGAGGATGGGCTGTCATGATGGTCACGATTCTAGAGCCCCGGCGCACCGATATTCCACCGGCGCGCACGGCCGGGGTCCGAGCCCGGCGACCGGAAAGCATAGACTCGGAATGGACATAACCGATGACGAGACTATGGGACCGCGACTGGAGGTGCGATGAGCGAGCATTCGGATCTGCCCGGCCAGGAGTTCTCCGGACTCAGTGAGGTCGTCAGCCTCACGAGCGCCCCGCAGCAGATCGCCGACCACATCCTCTCCGGCATCGCCGTCGGCGCCCTGCCTGAGGGCACGCTGCTTCCGGGGGAGCGGGCACTGGCCGCTGACCTGCAGGTCTCCCGCTCCAGTGTCCGGGCCGCTCTCGAGCGCCTCGAGCGCCTCGGCGTCGTCGAACGGCGACGCGGTCGCGGCGGCGGCACCTTCGTTGCGAGCGCAGCCCCGGCCACACTGGCCCCGATGGCCGGTCGGATCGAGGAGTTCCATGCTGAGAGGCGCAACCTCCTCGACGCCCGTGCCGTCTTCCAGAACAGCCTCGCAGCCACCGCGGCGCTGCGGCGCACCGACGACGAACTCGACGAACTCTACGACTTGGCGGCGGCCTACTCCAAACAGCCTGAGGCCAGCGCCGCTCGCACCGCTGACGCCCGGTTCCATTTCGCGATCGCCCGCGCCGGTCACAACCCGGAGCTCGTGCGCATCGCCATCGACATCGACACGCGCATCAATGCCGGCTTCCGGCACGACCCGTTCTCGCACGAGCTCTTCGACCGCGCGGTCGTCGACCATGCCGCGATCGTCGAGGCGATCGCCGCCGGTGACGCCGAGGCGGCCGGGCGACTGTGCGAAGACCACTTCCGGTCGACGACGATGCGCGAAAGCCGGTAGGCGGCATCGACCGTCGACACTGATCGTTCGGCGTTGCGCACGGCAGTCGTTCGCGGTTGTACACGGCGGCGGCCCTGTAGACGTCCCCGCGGGGACGTTCTACCGGTGGATGCGCCTTATCCAAGTAGGTACTATTCCGGCGTCGCCGATGCTCGTGTCGACGTGTTCAGCTTGAGGATCAGCGCTTTCTCTTCGTCGGAGAGGTCGGAAGCCGCGAGGACGTCCTGGAGGACATCTGACTTCTTGGCGATGTAGGTGGTGATGTCTATCTCGGGGTCGCGAGCCAATTCCACCTTCACTGCTCCGTATCTCTCACGGAAGTCTGCGCGGCGTCGAAGGATGTCACGGACGGCCAGATGGTTGCGCAGATGCAGCGTCCCATCCACGCAGACGTAGACGTTCCGTGGCGGATGTTCGTCCGGTGCTTCCAGCGCCTCTCGATCTGTCACGCCGAGATCGCCGCGGTGAACGTAACCTTTCGTTGCGAGAGCAGATAGCGCCGCGGCGACGTGCTGCCGCTTCACGATGATGTCGATGTCGAGGATCGGTTTCGCTGCTAGGCCCGGCACCGAGGTGGAGCCGACGTGCTCGATCGACACGACGGGCAGCGTCTCTAGCGTGCGGCTCAAGTCGCCCGCGACGTTCGCGAACTGCGTGGGCCACGCTTCCGAGTACGGAACGACTTCAACAGGCATGACGAGATCATCTCACGGTGATCGCGTGGTGATGTTTGACGCGCGAAGCGCGGAGTAGTCGCCGTGGGTGCTGCCGGAGAGCGAGCGAAGTTCCCGAAGGTTGCGACGCTGAAATCGAGCATGTCCGCGAGGACTTTGGCGGGGACTGCGCTTGCGAGGCGGAATCGGGCGGTGTTCTGCAACTCGGAGATGATGACGCCGAGCGGGCGGAGTCGCCGGTTGAGTTATTGCAAGCCACGGGGTCGGCCAGGTCGGAGGCACGGGAATAGCCAGCCCTCGGACGGTACCCCCGGGAAGAGATCACATTGTTCTCTGGTGTGGGTGGCAATCGGATCGGGGAGCGCGAGTGGGCGATCTCCGATGAAAAGGTCGAGGTGGCGCCTTCATCGCGGAGCTGATTGAGGAGCACTTCCGGCACACGACGATGCGCGAGCAGTCCTAGGGCCTCCGGCACACACCTCCTTGGGACGTCCCCGCGGGGACGTTTTGCCCTCCGCAGCGGGGACGTGCTCGGCCCTGCCGACGTCCCCGCGGGGACGCTTTCTCTCACGTCCTCCCTGCAGTGGCACTTCATCCCTGCAGCGATACGTCCTACCCGGAGCGCGCAAGCGCATCCGCGGCACCACTGTGCACGTGAAGCGGCACAACCTCGGCGAAGGAATGCGAAGCGCACCGTGGGCGTCTGTTCATCCCCGTGCAGGGGGAGGAACAGACGCCCACGGTGCGGTATGCGCTCAGGCGCCGGCTGCGACCGGAGCCTAAGCCGGCGCCCGCAGCGACTGGCGCCTCAGTTCGCGACGACTGGGCCCGCTACCGAGCGTGAACCAGCCGGTCGGGGTTGACTCAGTTCGCGAGAGCGTGCGCGACGGAGACGGCTTCGAGGCCGAACGCCTCGGCGACGTTGTCGTTCGTCACGTGACCGTTGTGCGTGTTGAGTCCGCGGGCGAGGCCGGCATCGTTCGACAGGGCCTTGTGCCAGCCCTGGTCGGCGAGCTTGACGGCGAACGGCAGGGTCGCGTTCGTCAGCGCCGCGGTCGCGGTGTTGGGCACAGCGCCGGGCATGTTCGCGACGCAGTAGAAGATCGACTGGTGGACGACGTAGGTCGGGTCGTCGTGCGTCGTCGGGTGCGAGCCCTCGAAGCAGCCGCCCTGGTCGATCGCGATGTCGACGAGCACGGAGCCGGCCTTCATGCCCGCGACCATGTCGTCGGTGACGAGCTTGGGGGCCTTCTTGCCGGGGATGAGGACCGAGCCGATGACGAGGTCGGCCGTCGACAGCGACTTCGTGATCTCGTACTTGTTCGACACCTTCGTCGCGATCGCACCGTTGAAGGTCTCGTCGATCTGGCGCAGACGCGGGATGTTGATGTCGATGACCTCGACATTGGCGCCGAGGCCGAGCGCCATGCGGGCGGCATTCGTGCCGGCCACACCCGCGCCGATGACGACGACGTTGGCCTTGTCGGTGCCGGGCACACCGGAGAGGAGCACGCCGCGGCCGCCTTCGGCCTTGAGCAGGCTGTGCGCGCCGACCTGGGTCGAGAGGCGACCGGCGATCTCCGACATCGGGGCCAGCAGCGGCAGGCCGCCGCCGTCGGGCTGGACGGTCTCATACGCGATGGCCGTGGTGCCGGCCTCCATGAGCGCCTTCGTCAGCGCTTCGTCGGCGGCGAGGTGGAGGTAGGTGAAGAGGATGAGGTCCTTGCGGAGGAAGCCGTACTCCTGGGCGATGGGCTCCTTGACCTTGAGGACCATGTCACCGGCGGCCCACGTGCTCGCGGCGTCGGGAGCGATCGTGGCGCCGGCTGCGGTGTATTCGTCGTCGCTGATGAACGAGCCTTCGCCGGCTCCGGCCTGGACGGTGACCTCGTGGCCGCGGGAGACGAGCTCGTGGACGCCGGCAGCGGTGATGGCGACCCGGAACTCGTTGTTCTTGACCTCTGTGGGCACTGAAATGCGCATTGGATTCCTTCTCTCATGGCGCCCCGTGACCGGGGCAGGTCCGACCGTGCGGGGCAGCGGCCGAGGGTACATCTCACTCTAAGCGTCTGAAGGTCTGGGAGGCAAACCTTTACGTGCCCATTTCGTGGTCGATGTTGCGGAATCGGTTGTCCACCATGCGAAAAATTACGGAAACGTACACTTCTGAGTCTCTCGGGACCGGTCGCAGGGGAGACTGCCCCGGCACGGGGCCCGCATGCACCGATCAGGGCCGACACCTCGGCGATCACCCCTGGCAGGAGGCCTGCGAACCGGTAAGCTGACACCGTCAGGGCACCACGACACGAACGACGGAAGGCCGGTCATGGGACTGTTCAAGGATATCGACGAAGCGAACTCGAAGTGGTACTTCAACACTGCGACCGGCGAGGTCGAACAGGGTCTCGTCAGCGACTGGACCCACCGGATGGGCCCGTACAACACCGAAGCCGAGGCCAAGGACGCCCTCGAACAGGCGAAGAAGCGCAACGAGGAGTGGAACGAAGCCGACGAGAAGTGGAACGGCTGATCGATGTCGAAGCAGGAAGAGTTCGTCCTCCGCACCGTCGAGGACCGTGAGGTCCGGTTCATCCGGCTGTGGTTCACCGACGTCCTCGGCGGGTTGAAGTCGGTGGCGATCGTGCCCGCCGAACTCGAAGGGGCGTTCTCCGAGGGCATCGGCTTCGACGGTTCGGCGGTCGAAGGACTCTCCCGGGTCTATGAGGCCGATATGGTCCTCAAACCCGACCCCTCGACGTTCTCACTCCTGCCCTGGCGCGGAGAGACCGAACCGACGGGCCGGATGTTCTGCGACATCCATGTCCCCGGCGGCGAACCGGCGAAGGCCGATCCCCGCAACGTCCTCAAGCGCACGCTCGAGGCCGCGGCGAAGAAGGGCTTCACCTTCTACGTCCACCCCGAGATCGAGTTCTACCTCTTCCGCTCCGGCGACCTCGACTCCGGCAACGGTTCGCTCGGTGCTCCCGTGCCCGTCGACACCGCCGGCTACTTCGACCACGTCAACGGCGGGACCGCCAACGACTTCCGGCGCTCGGCGGTGACGATGCTCGAGGCGATGGGGCTGTCCGTCGAGTTCTCCCACCACGAGGCGGGGCCGGGTCAGAACGAGATCGACCTCCGCTACGCCGATGCGCTGACGATGGCCGACAACATCATGACCTTCCGCTCCGTGATCAAGGAGGTCGCGATCGCCCAGGGCGTCTACGCCTCCTTCATGCCCAAGCCGATGCCCGACCACCCCGGCAACGGCATGCACACCCACGTCTCCCTCTTCGAAGGGGAGAACAACGCCTTCTTCGAACCCGGGGCGACCTACCAGCTCTCGAAGACCGGCCGCCAATTCATCGCCGGCCTCCTCCACCATGCGGCCGAGATCACCGCGGTGACGAACCAGTACGTCAACTCCTACAAACGGCTGTGGACCGGCCACGAAGCGCCCTCCTACATCTGCTGGGGCCACCGCAACCGCTCGGCACTCGTCCGGGTCCCGCAGTACAACTCGGGCAAGTCGTCCTCGGCCCGCGTGGAGTACCGCGGCCTCGACTCCTCGGCGAACCCGTACCTGTCCTACGCGCTCATGCTCGCCGCCGGTCTCAAGGGCATCGAAGAGGACTACGAGCTGCCCGAAGAGGCCGAGGACAACGTGTGGCTGCTCTCGGACACCGAACGCCGTGCCATGGGCATCCGCGCCCTGCCCGCCAGCCTCGCCGAGGCGCTGGAGATCATGGAGGGCTCCGACCTCGTCGCCGAGACCCTCGGTGAGGAGGTCTTCGACTTCTTCCTGCGCAACAAGCGCCAGGAGTGGACGGAGTACCGGGCGCAGGTGACGCCGTACGAGCTCAGCAAGCACTTCTCCGCGATGTAGACCGATGGCTCGGATCACCTCCCGGACTCCTGCCGCCTCCGCCTCGGCGAACCGCTTCCTCGACGACATCGACGGTGTCCTCGGTCTGCCGCTGGCCACCGACTCCCGGTTCGTCGACCTCGTCGAGGCCACCCCCGACCCGCATCAGGCGGCCCTCGGCCTCCTCCGCGTGCTCGAGCAGACCGACGACGACGGCGCCGCCTTCGTCGAGGCGGCCGGCGCCGGGGGACCCGGGCCCGTGAGCGCGGACGACCTCAACCGCCCGCTGCTCGCCCGACTGCTCCGCGTCCTCGGCACCTCCGAGGCGATGGTCGACCACCTCGTGCGCCATCCCGACTCGCTGGGTCTCCTGCTCGAACCGGCCCCGTACCTGATGATCTCCACCCCGCAGGCCTCCGCGAGCGCGCTGCGGCACACCCTGCTCGGGGCCGTCGGTGCCGATGCCGACACCTCCGCCCCCCGCGCCGAGCACATCGGCACCGACGGCACCGCCCGCCTGCGCCGCGCCTACCGCGACGTGCTTCTGGGCCTCATGGCCGACGACCTCTTCGCGGAATCGCCTGAGGAGATCGTCGACCTCGTCACCGCCGTCCTCTCCGACCTCGCTGCGGCCGCGATGGAGGCCGCACTGGCGATCGCGCGGGCTGAGCTCGACCCGACAGGCGAGGTCCGCCTCGCCGTCATCGCCCTCGGCAAGACCGGTGCCCGGGAACTCAACTACGTCTCCGACGTCGACGTCGTCTTCGTCCTCGCCTCCGACTCGAGCGACGAGCAGCGCCGGGTGGCCACGGAGATGGCCCAGCGAATGCGGGCGATCCTCTCCGATCCCGGTGCCGAACCCGCGCTGTGGGAGGTCGACACCGCCCTGCGGCCCGAAGGCAAGGCCGGCGCACTCGTGCGCACGATGTCGGAATACGAGCACTACTACTCCGACATCGCCAAGAACTGGGAGTTCCAGGCGCTCCTCAAGGCCCGGCCCGTCGCCGGGGACCCCGAGGTCGGGGAGGCATTCGCCGATACGTTCGGCCCGCAGGTGTGGGTGGCAGCCGGTCGGGAGGGCTTCATCGATGGAATCCGGGCGATGCGACGCCGCGTCGTCGATCTCATCCCTGCCGCCGAGGCGCCCCGACAGATCAAGCTCGGACGCGGGGGACTGCGCGACGTCGAGTTCTCCGCCCAGCTCCTCCAGCTCGTCCACGGGCAGAGCGACGATGAGATCCGCACCCCGAACACACTGCTCGCCCTCGCCGCCCTGGGGGAGCACGGCTACATCGGTCAGGACGACGCCGCCGCGTTCTCCGCCGCCTACCGCTTCATGCGCGTCGTCGAGCACCGGGTACAGATCCCGCGCATGCTGCGCAACGCGCTCATCCCCGATGACGAGACGAAGCTGCGGATGCTCGCCCGCTCCGTGTTCTCCTCCGGCACCCGGTCCGGCGCGCGCCTCGAGGAGACCCGCCGGGACTACTCGAAGCAGGTCACCCGACTCCACGACCAGATCTTCTACCGGCCCATCCTCGACGCCGCAGTCGGCGTCCACGGCGCCGTCGTCGACGCCCACCACCGCGGGACGAGCCTGCAGGCTGCCGCCGACCGGCTGCGGGCCTTCGGCTACCACGACCCGCAGGGCGCGCTGGGCCACATCAAATCGCTGACGACGGGCATGTCGCGCACCGCGCTGGTCATCAAACAGGTCCTGCCCGCCCTGCTCGACTGGTTCTCCGACGGGGTCGACCCCGATGCCGCGCTCCTGTCGTTCCGTCGCCTCACCGACTCCCTGTCCTCCTCGGGCTGGTTCCTCAAGATGCTCCGCGATTCGGGACTGGCCGCGAAGTCCGTCGCCGAGGTGCTCACGCTCTCCGGCTATGCCACGGAGCTGCTGCTGCGCCAACCGGCGGCGGTCGCCTGGCTCGACGACTATCGCAGCCTCGCGGCCCGGGATCCTGAGGTCCTCGGAGCCGAGATCGACGGGCTGCTCTCCCGTCACCGGGGGTCCGCCGTCTCGCGGATCCGCGAGACCTACTCGCGCGAACTCCTCCGCATCGCCCTGCGCGACGTCCTCGACGTCGGCGACCGGGCGGAGGTCCCCGGAGACCTCTCCGATCTCATGGACCTCGCCGTGTCCGGGGCACTGCAGGCCGTGCGTCTCGACCTCGACGACGAGACGATCCCCGCCTACGACTTCGCCGTCGTCGCGATGGGCCGCTGGGGCGGGCGGGAGATCGGCTACTTCTCCGACGCGGATGCGATGTTCGTCTACCGTGCCCACGACGAGGGTCTCGACGCCGAGACGCGGGCGAAGCTGAGCAAACACGTGAACAAGGTCGCCCTGCAGCTGACCTCGCGCCTCAAGGCGAGCGAAGGCGCCAAAGGCATCGACCTCGACGCCGACCTGCGCCCCGAGGGCAAGAACGGCCCGCTTGTGCGCACGTTCGCCTCGTACCAGTCCTACTATGCGAAGTGGTCCGAGCCGTGGGAGGCCCAAGCTCTGCTGCGCGCCCGCCCAGTGGCCGGTGACGACGCTCTCACCGCGGACTTCACCGCACTCATCGACCCGCTGCGCTATCCCGCACAGATGTCGACGAAGGCGCTCACCCAGGTGCGCACGCTCAAGGCGCGGATGGAGGACGAACGCCTGCCCAAGGGGGCCGACAAGCGTCGCCATCTCAAGCTCGGCCGCGGCAGCCTCTCCGATGTCGAATGGACCGTCCAGCTGCTCCAGCTCCGCTACGCCCACTCGGTGCCGGGACTGCGGACGACCTCGACGCTGCCGGCGCTCATGGTCGCAGCTGAGGCAGGGCTCATCCCCGCCGAGGATGCCGCGGAGCTCGCCGCCGCCTGGCAGCTGGCCACTGATGTGCGCTCAGCCGTGATGCTCTTCCGCGGCCGCACCGCCGAAGCGCTGCCCGACGAACACTCCGAGCTCGAAGCCACCGCCCGGCTCCTCGGCTACCCCGCCGGGGCCGGCCGGGAGCTCGAGGACGACTACCTGCGGGCGACTCGCCACGCCCGAGCGGTCATGGAGCAGCGCTTCTACGAGTTCTGAACAAGTCGCCGGCAGGCGACACACCGCGGCGGGCGATGCTCACCGGTCGGCGAAGTCGAGTCCGAGCAGAGCGTTCTCGACGACCTCGGGCAGGGCCGGGTGGATCCAGTACTGCCCACGAGCCACCTCGTCGGCGGGCTGATCGAAGGCCATCGCCTGGATGAGGGGTTGGATGACCATCGTCGCCTCATGTCCGACGATGTGCGCGCCGAGGATGCGGCGGGTGGCGCGATCCGCGATGACCTTGACGATCCCCGGGTCGTCGGCCATCGCCCAACCGTAGGCGACATCGGAGAAGTTCTGGACCTTGACGGTGACGTCGTGCCCGGCTGCGCGCGCTTCGTCCTCGGTCATCCCCACGGTCGCGACCTGCGGTGAGGTGAACACCGCTGCGGGGACGGCATGGTGATTGGTTCTGCGCAGGCCGTCGAGCGCGGCGGAGCCGGGAGAACCTGCGAGGACGTCGGCGTGGAGATTGTCGCCGACGACATGGGCTTCGTGGTTGGCGACGTGCTTGAGCTGGAACGGGGAGCTGATGTCGCCGAGGGCGAAGACCCCGGGGACGGGGGCATCCCCGGACAGGACCCGCTGGAACTCGTCGACGACGAGGCGGCCCTCTGAGTCGACGTCGTAGCCGACCTCGGCCACCCCGAGACCCTCGGTGTTGGGTTCGCGGCCGATCGCGACGAGGACGACCTCGGCGGTCACGGAGTTCGGTACGTCGACCTCGTCGACCCGGCCGCTGGGTTCGAGCGTGACCTCCACCGAGCCCTCGCCGACGCGGAACGACGTCGCCTCCGCACCGAGGATGACGTTGTGGTCTGCGGTGAAGAGGCGGGTGAACTCGGCCGAGGCCTCCCCGTCGATGCTGCGCAGCAGTCTGGGGCTGCGGGCGATGACGGTCACCTCGGTGCCGAAGCTTGCGAAGATGTGCGCGAACTCCATCGCGATGACCCCGGAACCGACGATGGCCAGGCTCTCAGGACGCCGAGGCAGACGCATGATCGAGTTCGAGGTGACGATCGGGTATCCCGGGGTGTCGACGCGGGCGGGATCGAGACCCGGGACCTCGGGAAGGATGGGGGAGGCGCCGGCGGCGATGACGATGCGATCGGCGGTGAGCTCCTCACCCGAGGCGGTGCGCACGGTCTTCTCGGCAACGAAGTGGACGTGCTCGGGGATGACGGTGACGTTGGGCTGTCGGTCTCCGCTGCGGTAGGCCCGTCCGCCGGCTTCGATCGCGTCGACGCGGGAGAAGATCCGTTCCTGGAGAGCCTGCCAGTCGACGCCGGTGAACGCGGTGTCGACGTTGTAGCGGCCGCCGCGGCCGGCCTGCTCGGCCAGGGTCGCGGGGTAGACGAACATCTTCGTGGGAATGCACCCGACATTGAGGCAGGTGCCCCCGAAGTGCCATTCCTCGGCGATCGCGATGCTCAGATCGGCGAATCGGTCGTCGAGGAACATGTTCCCCGATCCGGTGCCGATGACCAGGAGATCGAAATGCGTCATAGTCCGTCCTCGCAGCAGGTGGTCCTCCGCCCCAATCCGCGGACACGGAAGGGGCGCCACGGGTGGAACCCGTGACGCCCCCACTGTATTCCCTCAGCCGGTCGCGGTGAGGTGTCGGCTCACACCCCGAAGTAGAGCTCGAACTCGGTCGGGGTCGGACGCAGACGTGCGACGTCGATCTCGTTCTCGCGCTTGATGCGGATCCACGTCTCGATGAGATCGGGCGTGAACACGTCACCGGCGGTGAGGAAGTCGTGGTCGCGTTCGAGCTCGTCGAGCGCCTCGTCGAGGGACGCCGGGACGAGCTTGATGTCCTTGGCCTCCTCCGGGGGCAGTTCGTAGAGGTCCTTGTCGATCGGCTCCGGCGGTTCGATCCGGTTGCGGATGCCGTCGAGTCCGGCCATGAGCTGCGCGGAGAACGCGAGGTAGGGGTTCGACGACGGGTCGGGCACACGGAACTCGAGGCGCTTGGCCTTCGGCGAGGAACCGGTGACCGGGATGCGGATCGCCGCCGAACGGTTGCGAGCCGAGTAGACGAGGTTGACCGGGGCCTCATAGCCGGGCACGAGGCGACGGTAGGAGTTGATCGTCGGGTTCGTGAAGGCGAGCACGGCGCCGGCGTGCTCGATGAGGCCGCCGATGTACCAGCGGGCGAGGTCGGACAGGCCCGCGTAGCCGTTCTCGTCGTAGAACAGGGGTTCGCCGTTCTTCCACAGCGACTGGTGGCAGTGCATGCCCGATCCGTTGTCGCCGAAGAGCGGCTTGGGCATGAACGTCACCGTCTTGCCGTACTCGTCGGCGGTGTTCTTGATCACGTACTTGAAGTCGAGCAGCTGGTCGGCGGCATGCTGGAGGGTGTTGAACTTGTAGTTGATCTCCTGCTGACCGGCGGTGCCGACCTCATGGTGGGCGCGCTCCATCTCGAAGCCGATGGTCTCGAGCGTCATCGACATCTGGTCGCGGATGTCGGCGAACTTGTCCTGCGGGGAGACGGGGAAGTAGCCGCCCTTGTACGGCGTCTTGTAGCCGAGGTTGCCGCCGGGCTCTTCGGCGCCGGTGTTCCAGGCGGCTTCGACCGAGTCGATCTCGTAGAAGCTGTGACCGGGGGAGTTCTGGTAGCGGATCGAGTCGAACATGTAGAACTCGGCCTCGGCACCGTAGTAGACGGTGTCGGCGATCCCGGTCGACTGGAGGTACTTCTCGGCCTTCGCCGCGACCTGGCGGGGGTCACGCGAGTACGGCTCATCTGTGAAGGGGTCGACGATCGAGTGGGTGACCACGAGCGTCTTCGCCTCGCGGTAGGGGTCGATGAACGCCGAAGCGACATCGGCGAGCAGCTTCATGTCGGACTCGTGGATGCCCTGGAATCCCGTGATCGAGGACCCGTCGAAGAGGAGGCCTTCGGTGATCTCGTCCACGCCGTACGAGGCGGCGGGCAGATTGAAGTGCTGGACGACACCGGGCAGGTCGCAGAAGCGGACATCGACGAAACGGACGTCGTTCTCCGCAATGTAGTTGACGAGTTCTTCAGCAGACGAGAACACTTAGGTCTCCTAGTTAGACGAGTGGTCGGTTGACCCTGACCACCGTCCATCCTAGTAGTCGAGAAGTGAAGCCGTGATGACGGTCATGTTTCGCGGATGTTTCCTGAGGATTCTCCCACGCCGCCTTCGGTAGGCTGGCAGGGTGATCAATCGCGACGACCTCGGGTCCTGGCTGCAGGGCCCACAGATCAACAGGGAAGAGGGCGACTGGCCCGGACGCAGACTCGGTCTGCCCGAGACCGGTCGGCATTCGATCGCCCCCGCATGGCGGCGTCTGCTCGCCCTCATGGTCGACTGGTTCATGTGCCTGGCGATCGCCGGCGCGATCGGCTGGAACAACCCGTTCCTCGCCCCGGCGATCTTCGCGATCGAGAACATCCTCCTCGTCTCCACCCTCGGCTACACCGTCGGCCACCGCCTCTTCGGCATCGAGGTGCGCCGTCTCGACGGCCGGGTGCCCGGGTTCCTGCCGGCCCTCATCCGCACCGCCCTCGTCGTCCTCGTCCTCCCGGCGCTCATCTTCGACCGCGACCACCGCGGTCTCCACGACCTCGCGGCGCGCACCGTCATCCTCCGCCGCTGACGCACTCAGCCGCTGACGCACTCGGCCGCTCAGCGGCCCCTGCCGGCCGGCCCGGCGGACCGCCTCGGCGAAACCCGGAGCACAGGCGAAACCGGTAGCACACCGAACGCACATCGGCCCCGACTCGAATCGAGTCGGGGCCGATGTCGCAACCAGTGCGGAGCAGCGTCCAGCGGATCAGCGTCCGCGCATCGCCTTGTGGTTGGGGCGGGCCTTGTTCGGATCGATGCCCTTGGGGATCGGCGGCCGCGAACCCTGGGTGCCGAGAGCCGAGAGGCGGTTGCGCACGGCGAGCACCTCGGCGCGGTTGAGCTTGCGGGGGAGCTTGTGCACGGTCGAGACGACCTGCTTCATCTGCAGCTGTCCGTCCTCGTTGCCGCCCTGCAGGGTGTGCACGGGAACATTGGGCAGGATGCGCTCGTGGCGCTTCTTCTCCTTGGCCAGCAGCTTCGCGCTCCGAGCCTTCGGGCCCTCGCTGAGCAGCACGACACCGGAGCGACCGGTCGAGCGGAAGACGATGTCGCGGCTCTTCGGGTCGATGGCGATCGGCTTCTCGTCCATGAGGTATCCGCGGCGAGCGGTGTTCAGCACGGCGCCGAACGCGCCGGGCTGGCCTTCCATCTGCGCGAACGCGGCGGTCTCGGCGAAGCGGCCGAGCATGAACATGCCGAGCAGGAGACCGACCATGAGGCCGAGGATCGTCGTGAAGACCGCGCCGCCGAAGACGAGTCCGGCCATGAGACCAACGAGGGTGCAGCCGAGGATCGCGGCGGCGAGCAGCCACGGCGTCGCCTTGTTGTGCTTGGCCGCGAGGTCGTAGACCTGGCGCATCTGCGCCAGACGGCCCGGCTTCTTGTTCGGATCCTTGGGCTTGCGGCGGAACAGTCCCTTGCGCGGTTCTTCGCTCATTCTCTCACTTGCTCTTGACGGGCCGGCGGGCGCCCGGACGCGTGTCCGGGACCACTCATTGCTCAGCAGTCAAGTCTACCTCTTCGCCACCGCCGAACATATCCACGACGGCCTGCGCCTCCTGGCGGGCGGGCGTGTGCTTGTCGAGGTGGGCCAGATGCGCGGGGATCTCCTCGCCGCGGTGGCGCATCGCCGTCGCCCAGAGGCGACCGGCGCGGTAGGAGGAGCGCACGAGCGGCCCGGACATGACACCGAGGAACCCGATCTCCTCGGCGGCGTCGCGGAGCATGACGAAGTCGGCGGGCTTGACCCACCGGGTCACCGGATGGTGCCGGGGGGAGGGACGCAGGTACTGGGTGATCGTGATGATGTCGCAACCGGCGTCGTGGAGGTCCTGGAGGGCGGAGATGATCTCGTCGTTCGTCTCGCCCATGCCGAGGATGAGGTTCGACTTCGTGATCAGGCCGGCCTCCCGAGCCTGCGTGATGACGGAGAGGGAGCGCTCGTAGCGGAAGGCGGGGCGGATGCGCTTGAAGATGCGCGGGACCGTCTCGACGTTGTGGGCGAGCACCTCGGGGCGGGAGGAGAACACCTCGGCGAGCTGGTCGGGCTTGGCGTTGAAGTCGGGGATGAGGAGTTCGACACCGGTGCCGCGGCCGTCGACGTAGTCGAGGTCGTGGATCTGACGCACCGTCTCGGCGTAGAGCCAGGCGCCGCCGTCGGGCAGGTCGTCGCGGGCCACGCCCGTGATCGTCGAGTAGCGCAGACCCATCTCGCCCACGGAGGCGGCGACGCGGCGGGGTTCGTCGGCGTCGAAGTCCGCGGGTCGGCCCGTGTCGATCTGGCAGAAGTCGCAGCGCCTCGTGCACTGCTCGCCGCCGATGAGGAAGGTCGCCTCACGGTCCTCCCAGCATTCGAAGATGTTGGGACAGCCCGCCTCCTCGCACACGGTGTGGAGGTCCTGCTTGCGCACAAGGGACTTCAGCGAGGTGTATTCGGGTCCGATGTGGGCCTTGGCCTTGATCCAGGCGGGCTTCTCCTCGATCGGCGTTTCCGAGTTCCGTGCCTCGACACGGAGCATGCGGCGGCCTTCAGGTGCGATCGTCACGTCGGTTCTCCTAAGCGGTGATGGTCTCGTGGAGGATCTCGTCGAGCCGGGGGGCGACCTCTTCCGGGGTCACGGTGCGTCCGAGCTCGGCGCTCATGGTCGTGGTGTCGGCGTCGGTGATCCCGCAGGGAATGATCGAGGAGTACGCGCCGAGGTCGTTGCTGCAGTTCAGGGCCAGACCGTGCATAGTCACGCCTTCGTGGATGCGGATGCCGATGGCGCCGATCTTGCGGTCGCGGCGGGTTCCGTCGCCGAGGATCCACACCCCGGCCCGTCCCTCGACCGTCGTCGCCTCGATCCCGTATTCGCCGAGGAGGCGGATCATCGAGTCCTCGAGCTGGGCGACGAAGAGGCGGACCTCTTTGGGATCGTTGAGTCGGTAGATGAAATAGGCGACGAGCTGTCCGGGCCCGTGCCAGGTGATCTTGCCGCCGCGGTCGACGTCGACGACTTCGGTGCCGTCGGTGGGCCTCTCGTGGTCCTCAGTGCGCTTGCCGGCGGTGTAGACCGGCGGATGTTCGAGGAGCAGGATCGTCGATTCCCGCGTCCCGGCGAGCACGTCTTCGTGATACTTCTTCTGCAGGTCCCACGTTCGGCGGTAGTCCGAAAATGCCGGTGCGAACCCGAGAATCTCTGTGGCCAGTGGCATGCCACCACAATATGCCCCTTGTTCGGGGTGTTCAATTGCGCAGAACATGACCCTCGACACCTTTTCCCGAGCCTCGTCATTGACATATCAAACGTCATCAATCACTATCTAAGTACATTGATTGCAATGATCGTTCATCGATGGGGATGACGAACTATGACATGGCATTACGAAGCCACGATCGCCGAGGTGGTCCACCGCCTTCGCGACGACACCGGGGAGTCCGTGTGGGGCGTGGTCAACGACGGCTTCGACGCTGGCAGCGAGGCGGCTCTCGGCACCGCCGAGGTGCTCCTGCCGACCGGGGAGGCCTCGGTCCTCCTCGTCGAGCCTCTGCCCGGCGGGTTCGTCCTCGACGTCGTCCGCGCCTTCCACGGACTCACCGAATCCGAGATCCGCACGCTCGTGCGCGGCCTCGCCGATGAGCTCGCGCGCGTCGACGACCCGAGCGCCCGCCTCGGTCTCGCCTGCCTCGGCCTCGACGAGGAGGGCCGGCCGCGCATCATTCCCGGAGTGCGGCATCCGCTGGAGACCTCGGTGCGTCGCGCGGTGGGCGAGCTCATCTACCATGCCGCGCACGGCTCGCCGTGGAGTGAGTCGCTGCTGCCTGTCGACGTCGCCCTCGCCTCCTGCAGTCCTCAGCTGCGCAGTCTCGTGGCCGGTCTCTTCGACGACGTCCCGCCGCCGCGTACGGGTGCGGACATCGTTCTCAGCTCTGTCCTCGCCGAGGTGGTGCCTCAGCTCAGCCTGCTGCCGGCGCCCACCCCGCTGCCTTTGGTGCCTGCGGCCAGGGACCTCGATCCGGCGCAGGCGATCACGGCGCGCCTGCGGGCGACACCGGCGCCGTCGACAACCGGGCCGTCAGCGCCCGACCGGACAGCCGCAGGTGCGGGGTCACGAGTCGCGGCAGGCGGTGGTGCCGCCGCGTCGGGGCCTGCGGCACTCCGGGAGGCCGCGGTGAAGAACTCGCCGTGGCGGCGGCGCAACGGGTCGGGCGCTCGGTCACGCACCGGCGCAGGGGACTCCCGCGCCGACCACGGGCGACACGGTCGTAGAACCCTTGGTCGGCCCGGGGCAGGAGCACCGACCGCTGCGTGGTCGCGAGTGAGCTCCTTCGTGCGCGATCGGCTCCGTGCCCGCACCCTGACGACGGTCGGCATCGCCGCGGCGATGGTCGTGGTCCTCATCGGCGGACTGCTCATCACTCGTGCGTGGTCGGACTCTCAGGCACCGTCGGCGGAACCGATCGCCGGGACCCGAACCGATGGGGGAGCCTCGCCCGAGAACGGCGATGGTCGACCGTCGACAGCGGCGCCCTCGCCGTCGACCGCGGCGCCCTCGCCGTCGACCGCGGCGGCGCTGTCGGATGCGGACGTCGGGGACCGCCTCGGCGAACTCTGTGCTGCCCGGGCCCGCGCTCTCGGAGCCGGCGATGCGAAGGGCCTGGCGGCACTCACGGTGCCGGGCTCCTCGGCAGCACTCGCCGATGAGCTCATCGACCTCACAGCGTTCGCCGGTGGGACCTATGCGATCACGGTCGAGGATGTGCAGGTGCGCGAGCGCAGCGCGTCCACGGTCACGGCCGCCGCACGGATGTCGACGAGCGCGACGACGGACGGGGAGAAGAGGAGCTTCGAGGCGCGCGACGTCGTCTTCACCCTCACCCTCGATTCGGGAGTGTGGAAGATCGCCGAGGTGATCGAGGAGTGAATGACCGAAGGGGCCGGTCGGATGACCGGCCCCCAACGGGCACTGCTGTGTTCGGGCTGCCTCAGAGGTCGAGGTCGGCTTCGAAGTTGCCGTCCTCGAGGCGGGCCTTGATCGTCTGCAGGAAGCGTCCCGCATCCGCACCGTCGACCAGCTGGTGGTTGTAGGTCAGCGGCAGGTAGACCATGTCGCGGATCGCGATGGACTCCTCACCGTCGGCCGTCTTGACCACGATCGGACGGCGCACGATCGCACCGGTGCCGATGATGCCCATCTGCGGCTGGTTGATGATCGGGGTGTCGAAGAGCGCACCCACCGAGCCGATGTTCGTCACCGTGAAGGTTCCGCCGGAGAGCTCGTCGGGCATGATCTTGTTGTTGCGCGTCCGATCGGCGACATCGTCGATGGCCTTGGCCAGGCCTGCGATGCTCAGGTCACCGGCGTCCTTGACGACGGGCACGAGCAGACCACGCGGAGTGTCCACGGCGACCGCGAGGTTCTCGTGGTCGAAGTAGGTGATCTCCTGCGTCTCGAGGTCGTACTGTGCGTTGACCTTCGGGTGCTGCTTGAGCGCCTCGACGATCGCCTTCGCGAAGAACGGCAGGTAGGTGAGCTTGACGCCGTGCTTGGACAGGAACGCGTCCTTGCTCGCCTTGCGCAGCTTCGCCACCCGGGTCATGTCGACCTCGATGACCTGTGTCAGCTGTGCGGAGGCCTCGAGGGACTCGCTCATGCGCTTGGCGATGGTCTGCCGGATGCGCGAGGCCTTCTCCGTGGTGCCGCGCAGCTTCGCAGCCTCTTCGGGGATCTCGAGCGTGAACGGCTTCTTCGCCTCGCCGGATGCCGCAGGCGCCGAGGCGGCGGCCGGGCGGTTCGCGGCCGCAGCGATGACGTCCTGCTTGCGGATGCGACCGCCCACACCGGTGCCGGTGACCGTCGAGAGATCGACGCCCTCGTCGCGGGCGAGGCGACGCACGAGCGGCGTCACGTATGCGGAGTTCTCGCCCACCGTGTCAGCGGCAGCCGACTCGGACTTCGCCGGAGCGGCGGGTGCCGCCTGGGCAGCGGGTGCCGCCTGGGCGGCCGGTGCAGTCTGGGCGGCCGGTGCAGTCTGGGCTGCCGGCGCCTGGGTCTCCTGCTTGGGTGCCTCGGCTGGCTTCTCGGCGGGTGCCGATTCCTGCTTGGGGTCCTCCTTGGCAGGCTCCTCGGCGGGAGCTTCCTGCTTCGGCTCCTCCTTGGCGGGGGCCGCCTCGGCGGGAGCTTCCTCCTTGGCAGGAGCGCTCTCGGTCGGGGCGCCCGAGCCGATGCGCGCGAGCGGGGCTCCGACGTCGACGGTCTCGTCCTCCTCGGCGAGGTGGGCCTGGACGATGCCGGCCACGGGGGAGGGGACCTCGGTGTCGACCTTGTCGGTCGAGACCTCGAGGAGAGGTTCGTCGACCTCGACCTCGTCACCGACCTCCTTGAGCCAGCGGGTCACGGTTCCTTCGGTGACGGACTCGCCGAGTGCGGGCATCGTCACTTCGGTGCCCTCGCCGGAATCGGATGCCGACGACTCGGCAGGCTGCTCCGACGCGGCGGACTGCGCGGGCTCCTCGGCCTGAGATTCCTCGGCCGGTGCGGGCTCGTCGGCGCCGCTCGGTTCCTCGGTCGCGCCGGCTTCGACGCTCGCGGGCTCCTCTTCGGGGGCGACTTCGGCCTCGGCCGAGCCGCTGCCGTCGCCGATGTAGGCGAGGTCGCCGCCGACCTCGACGACATCGTCCTCGTCGGCGAGGATCTTCTCGAGCACACCGGCGAAGGGGCTCGGGATCTCGGTGTCGACCTTGTCGGTCGAGACCTCGAGCAACGGCTCGTCGACCTCGACCTCATCGCCGACGGACTTCAGCCACCGGGTGACGGTACCTTCGGTCACCGACTCTCCGAGAGCCGGCATCTGCACGGAATTCGACATATCTTTCGTCTCCTCGGATCTTATGAGTGGAAGTGCAGGGGTTTGCCGGCGAGAGCCAGGTGAGCCTCGCCGAGGGCCTCATTCTGCGTCGGATGCGCGTGGATGAGCTGCGCGACTTCCTCCGGGAACGCTTCCCAGTTGACGATGAGCTGCGCCTCACCAACCTGCTCGCTCAGCCGGGCGCCGATGCCGAAGATGCCGACGACGGGGCCGTCCTTCTCACGGATGACCTTGATGAAGCCGGTCGTGTTGAGGATGACCGACTTGCCGTTGCCGCCGAGGTTGTACTCGAGCGTCTCGACGTTGTCCGCACCGTACTTCTCCTCGGCCTGCTTGGCCGAGAGTCCGACGGAGAAGATCTCCGGTTCGCAGTAGGTCACGCGGGGGATGCCGCTTTCGATGATCGGCACAGGTCCCAGCCCGGCGATCTCCTCGGCGACGAAGATGCCCTGACCGAACGCGCGGTGGGCGAGCTGGAGGCCGGGGACGATGTCGCCGACGGCGTAGATGTTGCCGACGCCGGTGTGCAGGCGCTCATTGGCGAGGACGAATCCGCGGTCCATCGGGATACCCTGCTCTTCGTAGCCGAAGCCCTCGGTGACGGGTCCGCGGCCGACGGCGACGAGGAGGTACTCGGCTTCGAGCACGGTGCCGTCCTCGAGGGTGACCTTGACACCGTCGGCGGTCTCCTCGACGCCCTTGAACATGACGCCGAGCTTGTAGTTGATCTTGCGCTTCTTGAACGCGCGCTCGAGCGCCTTCGAGATCGACTCGTCCTCATTGGCCACGAGGTGGGGCAGGCCTTCGACGATCGTGACGTCGGCACCGTAGGACTTCCAGACGCTGGCGAACTCGACGCCGATGACGCCGCCGCCGAGGACGATGACCGACTTCGGGACCGTCTTGAGCTCGAGAGCCTCGGTGCTTGTGAGCACGCGGTCGGTGACGTCGAGGCCGAGCGTCTTCGAGGTCGACCCGGTCGAGAGCAGGATGTTCTTGCCCGTGAGCGTGTAGGTCTCGTCCGCTCCCTTGACCTCGACCTTGTCCTGGCCGACGAGCTTGCCGTCACCGAGGTAGGTGTCGATTCCGCGGGCCTTGATGAGTCCCTGCAGGCCCTTGTAGTTGCGGTTGATGACGTTCGTCTTGTACTCGAGCACCTTGTCGATGTCGATGCCCTTGAACTCGGCGTCGACACCGAAGGTCTCGGACTCCTTGGCCGAGTCGGCGACCTCAGCGGTGTGGAGGAGGGCCTTCGTCGGCACGCAGCCGCGGTGCAGGCATGTTCCGCCCACCTTGTCGCGTTCGATCAGAGCGACCTTCATATCGAGCTCTGCCGCGCGCAGAGCCGCGGCATAGCCGCCGGTTCCGCCGCCGAGGACGACAAGGTCGTAGGTCAATGAGTCACTCACGGATTACTCCTCGTAGCTGGGGTCAAGCCTGCCTCAGGCAGCTATCCCTCTTATCTTTCCACTTTTCTCGCCAGGCGCGAAAGCACACAGTGTCTGTTGCGCCACAGGTGGGGAGCGTCACTCCCGCATCGAATGTGCCTCAGTCGGCGTCCCGGGCGAGCTGCACGAGCGTGCGCACGGCAGCGCCGGTGGCGGCGACCGGGGTGTAGCCGAACGCCGAGCCGGTGTTGAAGCTGGGTCCGGCGATGTCGATGTGCGCCCAGGCGGTGTCCTTGCCGACGAACTCGCGCAGGAACGCGGCTGCGGCGAGCATGCCGCCGGGACGCGGTCCCGAGTTCTTCAGATCCGCCGCGGTCGAGTCGAAGCCTGCGAGCATCTCCTCGGGAATCGGCATCGGCCAGATGTCCTCACCGGCGAGCTTCGCCTGCTCGGCGACCTGAGTGCGCACCGCCTCGGTGCCCATGACACCGGAGGTCCGGTTGCCCAGCGCCACGATCTGCGCTCCGGTGAGGGTGGCGACGTCGATGAGCAGGTCGGGGTTCTCCGCGTCGGCGTCGGTGAGGGCATCGGCGAGGACGAGGCGGCCCTCGGCGTCGGTGTTCGTCACCTCGACGGTCTTGCCGCTGCGCATCGTGAGCACGTCGGAGGGACGCTGCGCTGAGGAGCCGGGCATGTTCTCCGCCAGCGGCAGCCACGCGGTGGCCTTGACGGGCAGACCGAGGTCGGCGATCGCGAACACGGCCTCGACGACGGCTGCGGCGCCGGCCATATCGGACTTCATGTCCTCCATGCTCGCGGCCGGCTTGAGGGAGAGTCCGCCGGAGTCGAAGGTGATGCCCTTGCCGACGAAGCTGAGGTGGCGGGCGGCCCCCTTGGGGCTGTATTCGACCTTGACCAGGCGGGGTCCGCGGGTCGAGCCCTGACCGACGCCGATGAGGCCGCCGTAGCCGCCGGCGGTCAGTTCCTTCTCGCCGAGCACGGTGACCTTGACCTTGCGCGACTTCGCCTGGTCCTTGACGGTCTGGGCGAACGATTCGGGGTAGAGGTCGAGCGGGGGAGTGTTGACGAGGTCGCGGGCGCGGTTGGTCGCCTCGGCGATGACGACGCCCTCGGCGTGGGCCTTGGTGTACGCCTTGCCCTTGGGTCCGACCACGGTGACGGGGCCGGGCACCGTGTCGTCGTCGCCGGTGCGGTAGGCGAGGAAGCGGTACGCGCCCAGGCCGGCTCCCACGGTGACGGCTTCGACATCCTCGGCGGAGGAGACCGGCAGGGCCACCGCGATCGACGAGGCACCGGTCAGGGCCCGCAGCGCGGTGCCGGCGGCGCGGCGCAGCGCCTCGCGGTCGGCGACGGGATCGCTGTCGGTCGAGGGGTCGAAGGATCCGAGGCCGACGAGGAGCACGCTGTCGGCGCTCACGCCCTTCGGGGAGGGAATGCGCACGGTCGCACCAGCCTTCCCCGTGAACTCGATCGCCTTGGCGGCGTCGTCGAGGGCTGCGCGCACGGCCTTGGTCGCATCGAGTCCGAGCACGGACCCGTCGGCGACGCCGAGGACGAGGACGGAATCGCCTGACTTGGTCGGATTCGTCGCAGCGTAGCTGGAGGGGGTGGAGGCACCGGGCATGTGTTCCCTTTCTTCGTCATTGAGCGTTGCCTTCGATCCTAGTCCCAATTCGCTCGCCGAGGTGGATGCGCCCGTCTCTCACACCTGGGACTGTCCTATTGTTGAGGGCGTGTATCGACTCATCTTCTCTCTCGTCTTCGCCCCCATGGACGCCGAACGCGCCCACCACGTCTCCTTCACCGCTCTGCGCACCCTCGATCGGTTCCCCGGACTCTCCCGGCTCATGCGCCTCATCTTCGCCCGCGGCACCCGTGACCGCGTCGACGTCCTCGGCCTGCCGTTTCCCAACCGGGTGGGTCTGGCCGCAGGCTTCGACAAGAACGGCGTCGGCATTCGGGCGCTCTCGACGCTCGGCTTCGGACACATCGAGGTCGGCACGATCACCGCGCACGCCCAGCCGGGCAACGACCGGCCCAGGCTCTTCCGCCTGCTGCGCAACCGCGCCCTGCTCAATCGGATGGGCTTCAACAACGACGGTGCGCGTCAGGCGTCGTTCAACATCACCCGGGCGCGGAAGGCGATCGACTCCCTGCCTGCCGGGAAGCGTCCGATCGTCGGGGTGAACATCGGCAAGACGAAGGTCGTGGCCGCCTCCGATGCGGTCGCCGACTACGTCGCCTCGACCCGTGAGCTCGCCGCCCTCGCCGACTACCTCGTCATCAACGTCAGTTCACCGAACACCCCGGGTCTGCGCGACCTGCAGTCGGTGGCCGCCCTCGAGCCGATCATCACCGCGGTCCGCGACACCGCCGCCGAGGTGGTGGCGGCACCGCGGTCGACGCTGGGACATGTGCCGCTGCTCGTCAAGATCGCCCCCGACCTCAGCGACGACGATGTCGTCGACATCTGCGACCTGGCGGCGCGCGCGGGCGCCGACGGGCTCATCGTGACCAATACGACGATCGACCGCAGCGTGCTCACCGGAGCCGAAGCGGCGTTCGCGAAGCGGGAGGCGGGCGGGATCTCCGGACGCCCTCTGGCCGAACGGTCGCTCGAGGTGCTCCGGCTGGTCACGGCCACGGTCGGCGATCAGCTCACGGTCGTCTCGGTCGGCGGCATCGGCGACGGACGCGACGTCTCCGCTCGTCTCGCCGCCGGCGCCGACCTCGTCCAGGTCTACTCGGAGATGATCTACTCGGGTCCCTTCTGGCCCGGACGCATCATCCGCGACCAGGGGACCCGCCTGCTCACTCGGGGTACTGGCGGCGCTTGACCTGCGGCTTGGGCATGCGCAGCGGCCGCAGCTGGACGCTGCGCATGACCGCGTAGAAGGGGATGCCGCGTTCGACGGTGCCGAACTTCGCGCGCAGGCGCCCCTTGAGGATGTAGTTGAGGATGAAGCCGTCGAGGATGACGAGCGCGAGGAGACCCCACACCGCGTAGGTGAAGTACTGCTGGATCGCCACGGGCTGGGTGAAGGCGACGACGAGGATGAGGATCGCGGCAGGGATGAAGAGCTCGCCGATCGAGAATCGCGCATCGATGTAGTCGCGGACGTAGCGGCGCTGGGGTCCGCGGTCGCGGCGGGTGAGGTACTTCTCCTCCCCGTTCATCATGCCGATGCGGGCACGGTCGCGCTCCTTGCGCTGCTGATCCTTGGCCCGCTGGTTCGCGACCTTGCGATCCTTCGAGACCAGCGGCTGACGGCGCACGGCCTCCTGCTGACTCCGCTTGGGAGTCGGGCGGCCCTTCTTCGCCTCGGCATCACGAGTCGACGCCTCCGCCTCCGTGGAATCGTTGTCTGTCTTGGGGGAGGAGTCGTTGTCCTCGTGAGTCTTCTTGCTTCCGAACACGGAATGAATACTACCGTTGGACCATGAGCGAATCGACTTCCGCACCTGATGCTGCCCACCTCCACTCCCGCGTCGACGAGATCTTCGACGAGGTCCTCGACCAGCTGAGCGACCTCGTCGCGATCCCCTCGGTCGCCTGGCCGAGCTTCGATCCCGCGAACGTCACCGCCAGCGCCGAGGCGGTCGCCGGGCTGATCCGCGAGCTCGGGATCGAGGCGGAGATCCTCACCGCCCCCACCGAGGACGGGACGCCGGGCTACCCGGCCGTGGTCGCCTCGGTGCCGGCCCCCGCGGGTGCCCCCACGGTCCTCCTCTACGCCCACCACGACGTCCAGCCTCCCGGCCGCGCCGAGACCTGGGAGACCGAGCCGTTCACCGCGACGCGGAAGGGCGACCGGCTCTACGGGCGCGGAGCCGCCGATGACAAGGCCGGCATCATGGTCCACCTCACGGCTCTGCGGCTGCTTGCCGACCGCCTCGGCGTGGGGGTGCGTCTCTTCATCGAAGGCGAGGAGGAGGCCGGCAGCCCGAGCTTCCGGAACTTCCTCGACCGCTATCGCGACAGGCTCGCAGCCGATGTCATCGTCGTCGCCGACTCCGGCAACTGGGCGGCGGGGGTGCCGGCCCTGACGACGAGCCTGCGGGGCATGTGCGCGGTCGAGTTCGAGGTCGCCACGCTCGACCATGCGGTGCATTCGGGCATGTACGGGGGAGTCGTGCCGGATGCGATGCTCGCGATGACGAAGGTGCTCGCGAGCCTCCACGACGAATTCGGCTCGGTCGCCGTCGAGGGCCTCGTGTCGACGCCCGAGACCGACATCGACTACGAGGAGGCGACGGTCCGGGCGGACTCGGGCGTGCTCGAGGGCACCGAGCTCATCGGCACCGGGACCCTGGCCTCGCGGCTGTGGTCGCAGCCGTCGATCACGGTCATCGGCCTCGACATCCCGGACGTCGACGTCTCCTCGAACACCCTGCAGCCGAGCCTGCGGGCCAAGCTCTCGATCCGCCTCGCCCCCGGCGACACCCCGGAGAACGCCGTGGCAGCGGTGACGAAGCACCTCGAGGCGAACCTGCCCTTCGGGGCGACGCTGACGATCGGGGAGACCGAGGGCGGCAGCCCGTGGCAGGCCGACCTGAACGATCCCGTCGTCTCCGTTGCCCGTGAGGCGCTGACCCAGGCGTGGGGCACGGAATCGACGACGATGGGCCTGGGCGGGTCGATCCCGTTCATCGCCGACCTCCTCGAGGTCTTCCCGCAGGCCTCGATCCTCGTCACCGGGGTCGAGGATCCCGATGCGAGGGCGCACAGCGCGAACGAGTCGCTGTACCTGCCCGACTTCAGAGCCGCCATCGTCGCCGAGGCGCTCCTCCTCGACGCCCTCGGGCGCACAGACGCCGCCCGGTGACGGGCGCAACGGCCTGGTGACGGGCGTCACCGGAGAACTCCCGCAGTCGGGAGAGGCAGTTGGGAATAGCCTGCGCACCGCGCATGTTGAACGCGGTGTAGCCTTGGGCCCAAGACCACATAAGGAGCAGCAATGACAGCGACGAACGAAGCCACCGCCACGCACGAGGTCGAGCTCTCGGGCGAGGCCGCGGACAAGGTCCGCAGCCTTCTCCAGCAGGAGGGCCGCGACGATCTGCGCCTGCGTGTGGCAGTGCAGCCCGGCGGCTGCTCGGGACTCATCTACCAGCTCTACTTCGACGAGCGCTTCCTCGACGGCGACGCCGTGCGCGACTTCGACGGCGTCGAGGTCATCGTCGACCGGATGAGCGTTCCCTACCTCAACGGGTCGACCATCGACTTCTCCGACACCATCGAGAAGCAGGGCTTCACGATCGACAACCCCAATGCGGGCGGATCGTGCGCGTGCGGCGACTCGTTCCACTGAGTCATTCCGTCTAGCGCCCGCTGACACACAGCGAAATGGACCTGGAGGATCTGCGCGCCGTCACTGCAACGGCGACGGAACCCCAGGTCCTTTCCGCGTATCGGGCCGGTCTCTTCCCGATGGGCATCGGACGCGGCGGCACCGGACGCATGGGTTGGTGGGCCCCGCGCCGCCGCGGGGTGCTCCTGCCCGGTGACCTGCGGGTGAGCAAGAGCCTGCGGAAGTCGATGCGCGCCTTCGACTTCACCGTCGACACCGCCTTCGACGATGTCATCCGCGCGTGCGCCGACCCCTCCCGCGCCGGTGCCTGGATCACCCGGGAGATCCTCGACCTCTACACCTCCCTGCACGCCCACGGTTGGGCGCACTCGGTCGAAGTGTGGAAGGACGGACGCCTCGCAGGCGGCCTCTACGGCGTGGCGATCGGCTCCCTCTTCGCCGGCGAGTCGATGTTCCACCGTGAGACCGACGCCTCGAAGGCCGCTCTCGCTCACCTCGTCGGTCTGCTCGACGACCATTCCGACGGTGTCACCTCGGCGGATGAGGGGGAGTGGCTCATCGACACACAGTGGCAGACACCACATCTGGCCACCCTCGGCGTGTCGGAGATCAGCGGTCTCACGTACGCCGCGCGGCTTGAATCCGCGCTCCGGGGCAATCGCGCTCAGCTAATTCTCAACAAATGAACATCTGCATGTGAATTTCTACCGTGTGTAGCGGTAGTCTGTTATATGACAAAGTACGAGTTCGTCTTTCGGCCTGCCGAACGGCGAAGATGGTTGTGAAAGGCTGCACGTGGATTCTCCGAATCAGTCAGGACCGCGACGGTCCTGGGCGAAGCGGCTCGGCATTCTGGGCGCCCTGGCTCTGCCGGCGCTCCTTAGCGGATGCACGAAAGAGCAGATTGCCAACGGATTCTTCCCACTCGAATCGAAGGGTGCGACCAACCACACGGAGGCCTACACCGCCCTGTGGAACGGAGCGTGGATCGCTTCGATGATCGTCGGCCTCATCGTCTGGGGCCTCATCCTGTGGGCGATCGTGGCCTACCGCCGCCGCAAGAACGATCGCGGTCTGCCGGTGCAGATGCGCTACAGCATGCCGATCGAGATCCTGTTCACGGTGACGCCCGTCATCCTCGTGCTCGGATTCTTCTTCCAGAACGTCCAGGTGATGGCCAAGACCACCGACGACCGGACGCCCGGCGCACAGGTCATCGAGGTCGCCGCCAAGCAGTGGGCGTGGGACTTCAACTACGTCAATCAGGACGTCTACTACGCGGGCACGCAGGTCAACCTCGACGGCACCGAGAAGCCGGGTGAGAAGGCTCCGACCCTCTACCTGCCCGTCAACACGGACCTCGAGATCAAGCTCCACTCGCGTGACGTCATCCACTCCTTCTGGGTCCCCGCCTTCCTCGAGAAGCGCGACATGATCCCCGGCCACGATCAGAGCCTGTTCCTGCGTGCCGAGAAGGAAGGCGAGTACGTCGGCAAGTGCGCCGAACTCTGCGGTGAGTACCACTCGGAGATGCTCTTCAACGTCAAGGTCGTCTCGAAGGCCGAATTCGACGCGTACACGAAGTCGTTGGCAGACGAGGGCAACACCGGTCAGCTCGGGCCCGAATACGATCGCAACTGGTACCCGAAAGAAGGTGCAGAGGAATGACCGCCATGACAGATCAGGCGGCTCTTGACGCTCCGGTGGTTCCCCGGAGCAAGGGCAAGATCATCGTCGACTGGATCACGTCGACCGATCACAAGACCATCGGGTACATGTACCTGATCGGCTCGTTCTTCTTCTTCTGCGTCGGCGGCGTGATGGCTCTGATCATCCGCCTCGAGCTCTTCGAGCCCGGCATGCAGATCGTCGAGACGAAGGAGCAGTACAACCAGCTGTTCACGATGCACGGCACGCTCATGCTGCTGATGTTCGCGACACCGCTGTTCGCCGGCTTCGCCAACGTCATCATGCCGCTGCAGATCGGCGCGCCCGACGTGGCGTTCCCCAGGCTCAACGCCTTCGCGTTCTGGCTCTACCTCTTCGGCAGCCTCATCGCCCTCTCCGGCTTCCTCACCCCGCAGGGTGCGGCGGCATTCGGCTGGACGGCGTATGCGCCTTTGAGCAACACGACATTCACACCAGGCGCCGGAGGCAATCTCTGGGTCCTCGGCCTCGCGCTGCAGGGCTTCGGCACGATCCTCGGTTCGGTCAACTTCATCACGACGATCATCACGATGCGCGCTCCGGGCATGACGATGTTCCGCATGCCGATCTTCAGCTGGAACGTCCTCATCACCGGCATCCTCGTGCTCATGGCCTTCCAGCCTCTGGCCGCGGCCCTGCTCGTGCTCGCCTCCGACCGCATACTCGGCTCCCATGTGTTCAGTCCGGGTAACGGCGGACCCATACTCTGGCAGCACCTGTTCTGGTTCTTCGGACATCCAGAGGTCTACGTCATCGCTCTGCCGTTCTTCGGCATCATCACGGAGATCATCCCTGTCTTCAGCCGCAAGCCCGTCTTCGGCTACAAGGAGCTCGTGTTCGCGACGATCTCGATCGCGGCCCTGTCCGTGACCGTGTGGGCACACCACATGTACGTCACCGGCGTGGTGGCGCTGCCGTTCTTCGCGTTCATGACGATGCTCATCGCGATTCCCACAGGTGTGAAGTTCTTCAACTGGATCGGCACGATGTGGAGAGGCTCGATCACATTCGAGACTCCCATGGTGTGGGCGATCGGCTTCCTCGTGACCTTCCTCTTCGGCGGTCTCACGGGTGTCATCCTCGCCAGCCCGGCGCTCGACCAGTCGGTCTCGGACTCGTACTTCGTCGTCGCGCACTTCCACTACGTCATCTTCGGCACGGTCGTGTTCGCGATGTTCGCCGGATTCTACTTCTGGTGGCCGAAGTGGACGGGCCGGATGCTCAATGAGAAGCTCGGCCACATCCACTTCTGGATCCTCTTCATCGGCTTCCATGGCACGTTCCTCGTCCAGCACTGGCTCGGCGTCGACGGCATGCCCCGTCGCTACGCGGACTACCTGCCGCAGGACGGCTTCACGTGGATGAACCAGGTCTCGACCGTCGGTTCGCTCATCCTCGGCCTGTCGATGGTGCCGTTCTTCTGGAACGTGTGGATCACGGCCCGCAAGGCGCCGAAGGTCACCGTGGACGACCCGTGGGGCTACGGCGGTTCGCTCGAATGGGCGACCTCATGCCCGCCCCCGCGCCACAACTTCACCTCGCTGCCGCGCATCCGCTCGGAGCGCCCGGCATTCGACGTCAACCACCCTGAGCTTCTGGAGTACGCCGGCCACGGCCACGCCGAACCTCAGCTCGCCGGAGGTACCGCCAAGTGAAAGCTTCGATCAACGTCTTCATCTACTGCGGCCTGTTCTTCATGGTCGTGGCAGTGGTCTACGGGTTCGTCACGAACTTCAACGAGCTCGTCGGATTCCCGGCGCTGCTGCTCGTCGGAGTCATGTCGATCATGATCGGCACCTACCTGTGGCTGACCGACCGCCGTGTCGGCCGCCAGCCGCAGGACAACGACGTGGCCGAGATCTCCGATGCCGACGCCGACTACGGGTTCTTCAGCCCGTGGAGCTGGTGGCCGATCGTCTGCGCCGGTGCCGGTGCGGTCTCGTTCTACGGCATCGCCATGGGATGGTGGATCTTCCCGTTCGGCGCGGTGCTCGGTATCGTCGCCCTCATCGGCATCTCGTACGAGCACGATCGCGGCGGCTTCGCCCACTGATCGACTCAGGCTCCTGAGGCGTCACTGACGTCACTGGTTTCGAGGCCCGGACTCTTCTCAGAGTCCGGGCCTCACTGCATTCACCGCACGCGCCCAACCCACGGCATTCATCGCGCAGCTGTCATCCGACTGCATTCCCCCGACAGTTGACGATCACCACCATGCACCGCGGACGCTCGACCACGATGCCGCGGACCGCGACCCTGCCGCGCCGGCACTGCCCTCCACAGTGGGCACCCAGGCGTTCCACCCGCGGCACGCGACCAACCACAACTGCGAGCCGCCGATTCGGCCCAGTACGCCCATGTCGCGATGCGACGTCGACACTGCGCGGAACCCACTCGGAGCGTGTCAAACCACCTGCAACGCGTTAACCCACTTGCAGCACGACAACCTCGGTGAAGCTTCATAAAACGGCGGTGAAGCCGCATAAACCACCCGTGCACAGGTAGGACGTAGCGCTAACCATGAGTGTTCTGTCGTGGTGAGCTGAGCACGCCCGCAGGTCAGCACTGTGACCCTCTTATGGAGAGCAGCAACGGACTCGACGACCACAGGCGCATCACTCTGACCTACGACGGCCTCCGCAGTTACGCCACGCATTCGCCGCACGACCGTCGAAGACTCATCCACTCTGCCCGAAGGGCGCGGATAGAGAGCGCCTGTCGGAGGCCGCCGGCGGCTCGGAGATGCTGCACTGAGAGCAGCGCGAGCGTGTGCGAGCTTTGGCCAAGCATGAGCGCTCTCGCTCCTGAACGACAGGGTCAACGATGCGTAAAGAATGATCTCTACGCGGCGGTTGAAAACTGACGCCGCAGGCACGCACCCGTAGGGCGACAACCTCGGCGGGCGCCACATGACGCCGTCCTACCTCGATGAACCACCCTTGCACGGGTAGGACGTAGCGCTCAGGGTGGTGTGTGCTGACGATGCTAGCCTGCGGGGACCTTTTCTGCGGGGAGATGCGCGCTGGTCGGAGAGTGCAGTCTGACAGGAGAGTGCTCTCCGACGGGGGAGTGCCATCTACCGCGAGAGTGCCTTCTGGCGCGGGCCGGTGGAGTCGAGGCACGCTGCACGCGGACGCACCTGCGGCTCCAGGGCAACGAAGGCTAAGACGCACTGTAGCGCGACAACCTCGGTGGAGCTCAGCATGACGACGCTGCAGCGCGAAAAACCACCCGCGCACGGGTAGGACGTAGCGCTGAAGGTGGTGTGTGCTGAGAGCGACAGAGTGCGTCCAGGTCGAGGGCGAGGTCCTGTCCGTCGAGGGCGAGGTCGCTCACGTTGACGGCCGCGGTCGTGCACGTTGACGGCCGCGGTCGTGCACGTTGACGGCCGAGACCACCCACAGATGCGTCGAGGGGCCCAGCACAGTGTGCTGGGGCCCTCAGCGAGCCGGCGATGGTCAGGTGACCATCAGCGCGCGACGATCAGTGGCTGATCGACTTCGCATCCGAACCTTCGACAGCGTCGTGGTCGTGATGCGAGGCCTCGAGCTCGGTCTTCGTCACCGGTGCGACGCGATCTTCGAAGAAGAACTTCGACAGACGCGCACGGAACTTCTCGAGCTTCGTGATCTTGCCGTCGGCGTTCGGCTCGGCCGGCACGTACTGCGGCGACTCGAATGCCGTGAGCTTCCACAGCTTGTTCGGCGGGAGGGCCTCGTGACGCTCGAGGAACTCGCCGTGGGGGAGGCGGATGATGTTCGCCGTCTCCCGACCGTGCAGAGCGACCTCGCGGTCCTTGCGCTGCAGAGCCAGACACATGCGCTTCGTGATGATGTAGCCGATGATCGGTCCGAGGAAGAAGAGCGTCCGGAAGATGTAGATCATGTCGTTGAGCGACATCTGGAAGAACACCGCGATGATATCGCCCGAGGCCGCAGCCCACATGTTGCAGTAGAAGATGATGCCTGCCACACCGATGGCGGTGCGAGTGGGGTTGTTGCGGGGACGGTCAAGGATGTGGTGCTCGCGCTTGTCCTTCATCAGCCACGCCTCGAAGAACGGGTAGACGAACATCGCGCCGAACACGCCGCCGAGCACGAGGACCGAGCTGTTGATGTTGAACGAGATCGGCCAGCCGGCGATGTAGAACTCGAACCAGCCCGGAACGATGCGGAGGAAACCGTCCGCCCAGCCGATGTACCAGTCCGGCTGCGTGCCGGCGGAGACGGGGGAGGGGTCGTACGGTCCGTAGTTCCAGATCGGGTTGATCGTGAACAGAGCGGAGATCACCGAGATGAGACCGAAGATGAGGAAGAAGAACCCGCCGCCCTTGGCCGCGAAGGTCGGCAGCACGGGCTCGCCGACGACGTTCTTCTCGGTGTGTCCGGCGCCCGGCCACTGCGTGTGCTTGTGGACGACGACGAACATCAGGTGGATGCCGATGAGCGCGATGAGCAGCGCGGGAACGATCATGATGTGCAGCGTGTAGAGACGCGACACGATGTCGATGCCCGGGAACTCGCCGCCGAAGAGGAAGAACGAGATGTACGTTCCCACCAGCGGCAGGGACTTGAGGATGCCGTCGATGATGCGCAGACCGTTGCCGGAGAGCAGATCGTCAGGCAGCGAGTAGCCGGTGAAGCCGGCGGCCATGGCAAGGATGACGAGGAAGACGCCGACGACCCAGTTGAGCTCACGCGGCTTCCGGAAGGCACCGGTGAAGAACACGCGCAGCATGTGGAGGCTGAGTGCGGCCACGAAGAGCAGAGCGCCCCAGTGATGCATCTGACGGATGAACAGACCGCCGCGGATCTCGAACGAGATCGCCAGGGTCGAGTTGTACGCCTCGGAGATCTGGACTCCGCGCAGCGGAACCCACGGGCCCTCGTAGTGAAGCTCGCCCATCGCAGGGTGGAAGAAGAACGTGAGGAACGTACCCGAGAGCACGACGATGACGAAGCTGTAGAGAGCGACCTCGCCGAGCATGAAGGACCAGTGCGAGGGGAAGATCTTGCGACCGAACTCGCGGACGAGGACAGAGGCCCCGACACGGGATTCGGTGAAGTTCGCCAGCTTCCCGACTGTGGTGGTGGGCTGTGAAGTACTCATGGGTGATTGATCTCCCAGAACGTAGGTCCGACAGGCTCAGGGAAGTCCGACTGCGCGACCAGGTAGCCTTCGCTGTCCACGGTGATGGGCAGCTGGGGCAGCGGGCGCTTCGCCGGGCCGAAGATGACCTTGCAGTGTTCGGTCACGTCGAACGTCGACTGGTGGCACGGGCAGAGCAGGTGATGCGTCTGGTGCTCGTAGAGGGCCACCGGGCAGCCGACGTGCGTGCAGATCTTCGAGTACGCGACGATGCCGTCGTGCGACCAGTTCGCGCGTGCCGGATCCTCTTTGAGCTCCTTGGGGTCGATGCGCATGAGGAGCACAGCGGCCTTCGCCTTCTCGTCGAGCGCCTTCCCCTCATTGGAGTCATCGCCGATGCCCGAGGGAAGCACGTGGTAGGCCGAGCCGATCGTGACCTCTTCGGCCTTGATCGGACGCTCCGAGTCCGGGCTGGGAATGCCGCCCGGATCACGGATGAGACGCACGCCTTCGCCCCAGAGGGTCTTGAACAGCGCGTCGCCGGGCAGCGGACCGAGGTCGCGGAAGACGAGGATGGCCGGCAGCGGGGCGATCGCCAGGGCGGCGATGAGCGTGTTGCGCAGCAGCGGACGACGGGCGATGCCCGATTCCTCCTTGGCCTGGTGGAGGATCTCGAGCGCAATGGCCTGATCCTCTTCGCTGCCGTGGATGTCGTGGCGCTCGTCGATGCCCTCGTGATCGCTCATGAGGTTCTTCGCCCACAGCACCGCACCGGCGCCGAGGGAGAACATCGCAACCGCGGCACCGAGGCCGACGGCCATCGTGTGGATGCGGATGCTCTGCATGGACTCTTCGAGCGGGAAGAGGAAGTAGGCGACGATGAACCAGATGGTGCCGATCATCGAAGCGATGAACCACAGTGCCACTTGGCGTTCGGCGACCTTCTGCGCGCGCGGATCGGCGTCGGACAGTCGCGGCTTGTGCTCAGGCAGGCCAGGGTTGGTGAACCCGTTCAGCTCCTCGAGCTGGCTGCCGCCGCCGGAGTGCTCTTTCGAGGTCATTGAATTCCCCGTCTAATCTCGTGATGGTGGGTGTACGACACGTGCGGACTCACTTCGCTCTCGAGGACAGCCACACGGTGAGACCGATGACGGCGGTGAGTCCGAAGAACCAGATGAAGAGACCCTCGGCCACTGGTCCCAGGGATCCGAGCTTGAAGCCGCCGGGGGAGGGGTTCTCCGACACTTCCCGGATGTAGGAGATGATGTCTCGCTTGTCATCGGGAGTGAGGTTCGCGTCGTTGAAGATGGGCATGTTCTGCGGTCCGGTCTGCATCGCCTCGTAGAGGTGCTTGGGCGAGACCTCGGACAGGTTCGGTGCGTACTTGCCGCGTGTCAGGGCGCCGCCGGCGCCGACGACGTTGTGACACATCGCGCAGTTGGTGCGGAAGAGGCCGCCGCCGGCAGCGGGGTCGCCCTTCTTGGGATCGAGGTACTGTGCCTCCGGGATCGCCGGTCCCGGTCCCAGCGAACCGACATAGGCCGCGAGCTGAGCGGTCTGCTCATCGTTGAACTGGGGTTCCTTGACGCGGGCCTGCGGGCCGTTGGCCTGCAGGGGCATGCGGCCGGTGCCGACCTGGAAGTCGACTGCTGCCGCGCCGACGCCGATGAGGCCCGGTCCGGCTTTGGAGCCCTCGGCGTTGAGGCCGTGGCATGTCGCGCAGTTCGCGGCGAAGAGCTTCTTGCCCTCTTCGATGTCGGAGGCGCTGGCCGCCGTGGAGGCATTCGCGCTCGAGGTCTGGGTGAAGAGTGCGTACGCTCCGCCGGTCAGCAGCAGGCCCACGAGGAGCAGCACGACGAGTGCCATCGGGTGCCTGCGGCGATCTGCTAATAGCTTCACGTGTTGGTCCTTTGCTTGGAGTTTCGAGTGTCCGTGCGGCCGGTGGCCCGGCGCGAACTACTGCAGGAGGTAGATGACGCCGAAGAGGCCGATCCAGACGACGTCGACGAAGTGCCAGTAGTAGGACACGCAGATCGCGAAGGTCGCCTCGTGGTGACCGAACTTCTTCGCTCCGTAGGCGCGTCCGATGACGAGCAGGAAGCAGATGAGTCCGATGGTCACGTGGAGACCGTGGAATCCGGTGGTCAGGTAGAAGACCGAGCCGTACCCGTCGGTGCTGATCGACAGGCCCTCGCGGACGAGCTCTGCATACTCCATGACCTGTCCCGAGACGAAGACCGCCCCGAGGAGGAACGTCAGGTAGAACCACTCGATCATGCCCCACTTGGCGATGTTGAACAGCCCGCCGGTCCGCCGCGGGCGGAACCTCTCGGCTGCGAACACGCCCATCTGGCAGGTGAAGGACGACGACACCAGGATGATGGTGTTGCCGAGCGCGAACGGAACGTTCAGCAGCTCGGTCTGCGTGTCCCACAGACCCGGCACGACGGATCGAATGGTGAAGTACATGGCGAAGAGCGCGGCAAAGAACATCAGGTCGCTCGCGAGGAACACGATGAAGCCCACCGTGGTCACATTCGGGCGATTGACTACCGGATGTGCTGGCGCTGTCTGGGATGCAGTGGCAGTTGACACCCCACCATTATTACCCGTCTCGGGGTGAGTTTTCACCTTTTACCCAGGTTTCGGAGGAGAAATTTCTACACGATGTAGCGAAAACCGCGGATTGGTGCCGCAATCTCACCGGACTGTGATGTCCACCCCGCGTGTCGAACTCACGATAGGATGCCGCAGGTAAGGTCCGCTTCCCTGCTGGGAGGCGGTGGATGTCCCCCAGATCGAAAGCTCGTGGCCATGACGGAAGCACCGCGTACGACAGCCCCGGAGACCGCCCTCCCCGGGACCGCCTCGACCGGGACGGACTCCGCCGCGAACTGGCCCGACCTCCTCATGACCCTCATGCACGGCCAGGACCTCACCGAGGAGCAGGCCTCGTGGGCGATGGACCAGATCATGTCCGGCCAGGTCCCCGATGTGACGATGGCCGCGTTCCTCGCCGCCCACCACACCAAGGGAGAGACCGTCGCCGAGATCGCCGGTCTCGTCGCCGCGATGATGGAGCACGCCGTGCCGCTGCCGGGCCTCGAGGACTCCGTGGACATCGTCGGCACCGGCGGCGACCGGGCGAAGACGGCCAACATCTCCTCGACGGCGGCGATGATCATCTCCGCCACCGGTCAGCGGGTGGTCAAGCACGGCAACCGGGCGACCTCCTCGGCGTCGGGGTCCGCCGATGTCCTCGAGGCCCTCGGGGTCCGGTTCGACATCACCCCTGAGCAGACGGGCATCGTCGCCGCCGAGGTGGGGCTGGCGTTCTGCTTCGCCAACGTCTTCCACCCCTCGATGCAGTTCGTCGCCGCCGTCCGCCGCCAGATCAGCGTGCCGACGGCGTTCAACATCCTCGGCCCGCTGACCAATCCGGCACGTGCCCGACATACGGCGATCGGGGTCGCCGACGCCCAGATGGCTCCGCTCGTCGTCGGCACCCTGGCCAAGCGCGGTCATCAGGCGGTCGTCTTCCGCTCCCGGGACGGACTCGACGAGCTGAGCAACACCGACGTCAACGACGTGTGGGAGGTGCGGCACGGCGAGGTCGAGCACACGACCTTCGACGCCCTCGACCTCGGCTTCGACCGGGTGACGAAGGAGGACCTGCGCGGCGGAGGTCCGGCCGACAACGCCGCGATCATGCGCTCGGTGCTGGCCGGGGAGAAGTCCCCGGTGCGCGACATCGTCCTCATCAACGCCGCCGCGGCACTCGTCGCCGCCGACGAATCCGGTGTCGGATCGTTCACGGAGCGGGTGGCCGCGAAGCTGCGCATCGCCGAGGACACCGTCGATGCCGGCCTCGGTGCGGCCAAGCTCGATCAGCTCGTCACGGTCTCACGTCGCATCGCCGAGGCGAACGGAGCCTGAGGCCTGCGCGTGGAAGGCCGCGCCCCGGTGCGGCATCGACCACGCCCCGGTCGTCGACCACAGCTGCGCTGACTCCAGCCACTGGGCGAGCATCCTCGTCTCCTCCGGCAGCGGATCGTTCGGTCCCGGGACGGGACCCGGTGCCGGCACCCATTCGGCGGTCGGGGTCAGTGCCGCGAACCCGGAGTCCAAGCCCGCGGTCGTCGATCGGTGCGCGGCGGCGGCGAGCTTCCCGTGCCGGATGACGACGAGAGCGACACCGCTCTCACTGCCCGGCGCCCACGCCTGGATCTCCTCGACCGCGGCCAGGCGGGCGACGGTCTCCGCGCGGGAAGCCGTGGCCAGGGCCGTGCGCATGCCGTCCCGGACCTCCGCGGCCGTCTCGTACCGGGCTTCGCCGGCGAGGCGGGCCATGCGATCGCCGCTGTGTGTGCGCAGCGATGAGAAGTCACCGCTCAGCGCGCCGACGAGACCGGCGATGCGCTCCCGGTAGACCTCAGGGTCGTGCACTCCCGCGCACGGGCCCCCGCACTGACCGACCTGAGCGCTCACGCACGCCCGATGGCGATCGAGGGTGGCCACGGTGACCTTCGCCGTGCACCGTTTGACGGGGAAGAGGGTCTCGAGGAGATCCTTGACCGCCTGCGCGGACTTGCGCGAGCGGAACGGTCCCAGCGGGGGTGCGGGCGAACGTTCGAGGGCCGAGGCCGACCGGGCGACGGAGAGCCGCGGGAACTCCTCGTCGCTGAGGACGACCCACGAATTGCGTTCGGGATTCTTCGACCGCCGGTTGTACGGGGGAGCGAGTTCGCCGATGAGTCGGATCTCGCGGACCTCGGCCTCGAGGACGTGCGCACACGGCAGACACGAGACCTCCTGCGCGGCGGTGACCATCTCCGCCATCCGCCCCCGGTTCTCCGAGGCGTTGAAGTACCCGCGCACACGCCTGGCCATATTGCCCGACTTGCCGATGTAGAGGACCCGCCTCGTCCCGTCGAGGAACATGTAGACGCCCGGTTCGGCGGGCACCCCCTTGGCCAGGTGGGCCTTCGCCTGCCGTTTGGCCCACCCGGACTGGCGCACGGTGGCGAGCTCCTCGAGGGTCGTGATGCCGAACCCGCCGAAGCGTTCGAGGAGCCGGTGGAGAACCTCGCCGGTCGCGCGGGCGTCGGAGAGGGCGCGATGGTCGGGTTCGACCTCGGTGCCGAAGTGCGCGGCCAGGGTGCCGAGCTTGTGGTTGCGCACCTCGTCGCGACCGAGGACCCGACGGGAAAGGGTGACGGTGTCGAGGACCTGCGGCTGCGGCCAGTGGTAGTCGAGGCGTTCGCAGGCCGAGCGGAGGAAGCCGATGTCGAAGGGCGCGTTGTGGGCGACGAGCACCGCACCGACGGCGAACTCGAGGAAGCTCGGCAGCACCGAACGGATCGACGGGGCGTCGTCGACCATTGCATGCGTGATCCCCGTGAGCTGGGCGACGAACGGGGAGATGACCGAATGCTCGGGTTTGACCAGCGACTGGAACTCGCCGATGACCTCGCCGCCGCGCAGCTTGACCGCGCCGATCTCCGTGATCTCCGAGGATCCGGCCCGGGTGCCGGTCGTCTCGAGGTCGACGACGACGAACGTGACCTCGTAGAGGGGTGTGCCGATGTCGGCCAAGGACAGCTGCGTGTGCTCGAGGCCGTGCGGGGCGCGATCGAAGGGGGTGGCCGGTGAGGACATGGTCAGCAGTCTGCCATCCGCCCCTGACGCGAGTTCACACCGAGGCCCCGCTGTCGCCGCCCTCGGTCTTCGACTGCCCCGGCAGATGGAAGAAGAGCCCGACGGCTCCGCCGATGCCCACGCTCAGTCCCACGAGGAGGAACCACGTCGGGAGGGGGCGGAAGAAGATCGCCCCGATGATGAGGAGGACGACGGCACCGAAGGTCGCAAGCACGGAGAGCACGAACGTCGGCGGCGCCGTCCGCCAGCCGATGGGCGCGGCCGGTTCCGGCTGCCACCGCTCCGTCGCCTCGAGCCGTTCCCGGATCTCCTCGACGGGCATCTCGCTCATCGCCGCGTCGGGTTCGGAGATCTGCGCCACGAGGTCGTCCCAATGACTGTCGCTGACCTTCGAGGATTCGCCGAGGCGCTCGGATTCGGGCACGTGATCGCGCCAGTCCTCACGGTCCGCGTCGTCGTTCATGTCATTCATCAGCAATCTCCGGCGTCGGTCTATTCCCCGCCCGGGCGCCCGCCGGGCACGGCATCCGGGGTGCGTGCGGCCCGGGCGACCGCCTCGGCGATGAGCGGGGCATCGAAGTCGAGGGTCGCGACGTGACGGCTGCGGCGCAGGGCGATGATGCGCGGGGGGCGGACGAGGCCCGCACGCAGGGCCCGGAGGCTGCGGGGCCCGACGACGTTGTCCAGGCCGGAGACGAGGACGGTGACGGGGGAGGAGATCTCCCACAGGTCGGTGCGCAGATCCTTCAGCGCCGAGGCGAGGGAGGCGACCGCGGCCACCGGAGTCCGATCGCCTGCGAACTCGTCCCGTCCGGGGTGGGCGATGTCGTTGCCGATCGCCGCGACCGAGGGCACGAACCGCTTGAGGACGGGAAGGAGCGGAGTGAGCGGGGAGTCGACGAAGAGCGCGGGATTGACGACGACGATCTCGTCAGGCGGCTGCGGCAGAGTGCCGAGAGCGAGGCTGAGCGCCCCGCCCATCGACAGCCCGGCGACGACGACACGGTCATGGTCGGCCTGCAGCACACGCAGCTGCGCCTCGGCGGCGGAGAACCAGTCCGACCATGTCGTCGCCGCGAGCTCCTGCCAGGAGCCGCCGTGGCCGGGGAGGAGGGGAACGCTGACACTGAGGTCTGAGGCGGCCAGGGCGCGGGCGATGGGATGCCACGCGGCCGGCGAACCGGTGATGCCGTGGAGGAAGAGGACCGCGACCTCGGCGTCGGGGGCGATCCGGGAGTACGCGGAGCGCGGTGCGGGCAGCGGTGCGAAGTCGATCTCCATGCTCCCAGCATCCCACGATCGAGGCTTCCCGGCATCGCCGTCGACGGTCCGAGACGGGGCGAGATGGATATATGATGACCGGGGACGTCCAAGCGTCGTGACATGGAAGGGTGCGCGTGTTCTACTGGTTTCTCAAACGGGTCGTGGCCGGACCCATCCTGCGGATCCTCTTCCGTCCGTGGGTGCGGGGCCTGGACAACCTGCCGCCGGAGGGCCCGGCGATCATCGCCGGCAACCACATGCACTTCATGGACTCGATCTTCGTCCCCCTCCTCGCCCCCCGCCCCGTCGTCTACCTGGCGAAGAAGGACTACTTCACCGGCCGCGGGATCAAGGGCACGGTGACGCGCTGGTTCTTCAAGCTCAACAACCAGCTGCCCATGGACCGCGGCGGCGGTTCGGGATCCCAGGCCTCGCTGGAAGCCGGCCTCAAGGTGCTGCGCGAAGGCAACTCCTTAGGGATCTACCCCGAAGGCACCCGCTCGCCCGACGGCAAGCTCTACCGGGGCCGGACCGGCATCGCCCGTCTCGTCCTCGAATCCGGTGCCCCGGTCATCCCGGTCGCGATCATCGGCACCGACAAGATCCAGCCGGCCGGTCGTCTCATCCAGAAGTTCCGCCGGGTCGGCGTCGTCTTCGGTTCGCCCATGGACTTCTCCCGGTACGAGGGCCTGCCTGTCGACCGGTTCCTGCTGCGGTCGATCACCGACGAGATCATGTACGAGATCATGCGGCTCTCGGGCCAGGAATACGTCGACACGTATGCCTCGACCGTGAAGACGAAGCTGCTCACCTCCGCGAAGCCGAAGAAGCCGGCCGAGGAGACCGAGGACGGAACCGCCTCCGACCCGGCGAAATGACGCTGCCGTGACGCTCAGCGGCGGTGTTCGAATACTGCGGTAACGGCGACACGCGCGAATCGTTACCTTGGGGTGTTTGTCGCCGCGACCCGGGCAGAATAGTTTGGAGTTGCTGAATCCCACTGTAGGTTCGCTGCGAAGAGCGGTAGAATGGCTTCATTCTCTGCCCGACAACGCGACCTCACTTCCCCCAGGGACTATAAGGAGGAGTCGGTGTGAACCGCTCAAGTCACGAAAGCGTCGAGTCGACGCCCTTGCCGTCCGCGGCACAGGGTCTCCTGTTCGACGACGATCTGCCCGTCCTCGATGAGGAGGCCGGCTACCGCGGTCCCACCGTGTGCAAGGTCGTCGGCATCACCTACCGTCGACTCGACTACTGGGCGCGCACCGACCTCGTCACCCCCTCGATCCGCAACGCCACCGGCTCGGGCAGCCAGCGCCTCTACAGCTTCCGCGACATCCTCGTGCTCAAGATCGTCAAGCGCCTCCTCGACACCGGCGTCGGGCTGCAGTCGATCCGCACCGCTGTCGACCACCTCCGCTCCCGCGGCGTCGAGGACCTCTCCCAGATCACCCTTATGTCCGACGGCGCCAGCGTCTTCGAATGCACGTCCCCCGACGAGGTCGTCGACCTCCTCCAGGGCGGCCAGGGCGTGTTCGGCATCGCCGTCGGCCGGGTGTGGAACGAAGTCGAGGGCAGCCTCTCCGAACTTCCCAGCGAACGCCTCCCCGAGGACGACTCGACGGTCTTCGCAATGGACGAACTCGCTCAGCGTCGGGCGCAGAAGCTCGGCTGAGCCGCACCAGACAGACCACGACGAAGGCCCCCTCCGTGAGGAGGGGGCCTTCGGTGTCGCAACGGGATCGCGGCGGCCGTCATGCGTTGTGGGAGTCAGCCCATCCGCTGCGGCCCATCCAGGGGACTCAGTTCGAGGTCACTGCTGCTTCGCGGCCTTGCGTCCGCGGATGTTCTCGGAGCGCAGCGCCCTCTCGAGGAGGGCGTCGAAGGAGGAGGCGACCTCCTCGGCGGGTTTGCCCGGCCACGAATGGATGGGGCGAGCCGAACCCTGGGCCTGCTGCATGACCGCACGTTCGGCCAGCGGGGGATTGAGGACGAGGGGACCGAACATCTCGCGCATCTCCGCGATGCGGTAGTCATGCTCGGTCGAGCCGGCGCGGACGCGGTTGACGACGAGACCGAGCGGCTGGATCTGCGAGGTGCCGCGCTGGCGCAGCTCATCGGCCGCACGCAGGGCACGGTCGGCTGCGGCGACGGAGAAGAGGCTGGGCTCGGTGACGACGGCGACCCGGCTGCTCGCCGTCCAGGCGGTGCGTGTGAGTCCGTTGAGGCTCGGCGGGCAGTCGATGAGGACGAGCCGGTAGCCCTTCGCGATGCGGCTGAGCGCATCCTCGAGCCGACGCAGGTAGCGCTCGGAGAGCGAGGGGCGGTCGAACTCGGCGGCCCGCGGGGAGCCGGAGATGACATCGAGGTGACCCATCTTGTCGCCGACCCACCCCGAGGGGATGATCGCCTCCGAGAGGATCTTCTGCGACTTCGGCGCCGCGAGGACGTCGGCGATGTCGACCTTCGTCGAGGTCGGCACATCGAGTCCCGTCGACGAGTCGGCCTGCGGGTCCATGTCGACGACGAGCGTCGGGATGCCGCGGTTGTAGGCCGCCGAGGCGAGACCGAGAGTCACCGACGTCTTGCCGACGCCGCCCTTGAGACTGCTGATACTGAGGACAAGCACCCTCCTACGGTAACGTATCCGCCCTCATCGGGCAGGTCCGACCACGCCGAGGAGGGGGTGCCCACCCGATCGGGGACCCCCTGCATTCCGTGGCACAGGTCACTGAGTAGAGTTGTCTCTCGACAGCCCGTCGACGCATCGCGCCTGCGCGATCGATACAGAAGCGAGTAACACAGATGTTCTCTAAAGTCCTTGTGGCCAATCGCGGAGAGATCGCGGTGCGCGCGTTCCGCGCGGCATACGAGCTCGGTGCCTCCACCGTCGCTGTGTTCCCCTACGAAGACCGCAACTCCGAACACCGGATGAAGGCCGATGAGGCCTACATGATCGGCGAGGAGGGCCACCCCGTCCGGGCGTACCTCAGCGTCGAGGAGATCATCCGGGTGGCCAAGGAGTCCGGTGCCGACGCGGTCTACCCCGGCTACGGCTTCCTGTCCGAGAACCCCGATCTCGCCCGCGCGTGCGCCGAGAACGGCATCACCTTCATCGGGCCCGCCGCCGACGTGCTCGAACTTGCCGGCAACAAGGTCCAGGCCCTCGGTGCCGCCCGGGCCGCCGGCATCCCGGTCCTCGACTCGACGAAGCCCTCGGCTGACGTCGCCCAGCTCCTCGCCGACGCCGAGTCGATGGAGTACCCGCTCTTCGTCAAGGCCGTCGCCGGCGGCGGGGGACGCGGCATGCGCCGGGTCGCCGAGGCCTCCCAGCTCGAGGATGCGCTCAAGGCCGCGATGCGCGAAGCCGAAGGCGCCTTCGGCGATCCGACGGTCTTCATCGAACAGGCCGTGCAGCGTCCCCGGCACATCGAAGTCCAGGTGCTCGCCGACAACGACTCCAACGCCATCCACCTCTTCGAACGCGACTGCTCCCTGCAGCGCCGTCACCAGAAGGTCATCGAGATCGCCCCGGCGCCCAATCTCGATCCCGAGATCGCCGCGGCCCTGCACTCGGATGCGCTGAAGTTCGCGCAGGCGCTGGGCTACCAGAACGCCGGCACCGTCGAGTTCCTCCTCGAGACCGAGGGCCCGCGGGCGGGCAAGCACGTGTTCATCGAGATGAACCCGCGCATCCAGGTCGAGCACACCGTCACCGAGGAGATCACCGACGTCGACCTCGTCGCCTCCCAGATGCGCATCGCGGCCGGGGCGAGCCTGGACGATCTCGGCCTGCGCCAGGAGGACATGCGGATCAAGGGCGCCGCCCTCCAGTGCCGCATCACCACCGAGGATCCGGCGAACTCGTTCCGTCCCGACACCGGCACGATCACCGCCTACCGGTCGGCCGGCGGCGCCGGTGTCCGCCTCGACGGCGGCACCGTCCACGCCGGTGCCTCGGTGAGCGCGCACTTCGATTCGATGCTCGTCAAGCTCACATGCCGCGGCCGCACCTTCGCCCAGGCGGTCTCGCGTGCCCGCCGGGCGCTCGCGGAGTTCCGCATCCGCGGCGTGTCCTCGAACATCGGGTTCCTCCAGGCCGTGCTCGAGGACGATGCGTTCATCGCCGGCGACATCGCGACCTCGTTCATCGAGGAGCGCCCGCAGCTCCTCGACGCCCGGGTGAGCGCCGACCGCGGGTCGAAGGTCCTCGACTACCTCGCCGACGTCACCGTCAACCGGCCGCACGGGGAGGCGAAGGTCCATCTCCGTCCCGCCGAGAAGCTGCCGGAGATCGACCTCTCGCAGGCCCCGCCCGCCGGCAGCCGTGACCGCCTCCTCGAGCTCGGTCCCGAGGGCTTCGCCCGCGCGTTGCGGGAGCAGACGGCGCTCGGTGTCACCGACACCACCTTCCGCGACGCCCACCAGTCGCTCCTGGCCACCCGGGTGCGCACCCGGGACCTCCTCGCCGTCGCCGGACACGTCGCCCGGATGACCCCGCAGCTGCTGAGCATCGAAGCCTGGGGCGGGGCCACCTACGATGTTGCCCTGCGCTTCCTCGGCGAGGATCCGTGGGAGCGGCTGTCCCAGCTGCGGGAGGCGATCCCCAACATCGCCCTCCAGATGCTCCTTCGCGGCCGCAACACCGTCGGCTACACCCCGTACCCCACCCAGGTCACCGACGCCTTCGTCGACGAGGCCGCCCGCACCGGCATCGACGTCTTCCGCATCTTCGATGCGCTCAACGACATCGAGCAGATGCGTCCGGCCATCGAGGCCGTGCGCGCGACGAACACGACGATCGCCGAGGTGGCCCTGTGCTACACCTCGGACATCCTCGATCCGCGGGAGGAGCTCTACACCCTCGACTACTACCTTCGGCTGGCCGAGGAGATCGTCGGCGCCGGTGCGCATGTGCTCGCGGTCAAGGACATGGCCGGGCTGCTCCGCCCGGCTGCCGCTGCGAAGCTCGTGACCGCCCTGCGGGAGAACTTCGACCTCCCGGTCCACGTCCACACCCACGACACCGCAGGCGGACAGCTCGCGACCCTGTTCGCGGCCGCCGATGCCGGTGCCGATGCCGTCGATGCCGCCTCGGCGGCGATGGCGGGCACGACGAGCCAGCCGAGCCTCTCGGCCCTCGTCGCCGCCTTCGAACACACCGACCGCGATACGGGGCTGAGCCTGACCGCCGTCCAGGACCTCGAACCGTACTGGGAGTCGGTGCGCAAGGTCTACGCGCCCTTCGAATCCGGTCTGCCGGGACCGACGGGTCGCGTCTACCGGCATGAGATCCCCGGCGGGCAGCTCTCGAACCTGCGCCAGCAGGCCGTGGCCCTGGGCCTGGGGGAGCGGTTCGAGGAGATCGAGCGGATGTACGAAGCCGCCGACGACATCCTCGGCCACCTCGTCAAGGTCACCCCGTCGTCGAAGGTCGTCGGGGATCTCGCCCTCCACCTCGTCGGCGCAGGAGTCGACCCCGCGGAGTTCGCCGAGAACCCGGACAGGTTCGACATCCCCGACTCGGTCATCGGCTTCCTCTCCGGCGACCTCGGCGATCCTCCCGGCGGATGGCCCGAGCCGTTCCGGACGAAGGCCCTGGCCGGGCGCACGCACAAGCCCGTCGTCGAGGACCTCGCCGCCGAGGATGCCGCCGCCCTGGCCGAGCCGGGCCCGCAGCGTCAGGCCAAGCTCAACGAACTCCTCTTCCCGGGACCGACGAAGGAGTTCGACCGCATGCGCGCCAGCTACGGCGACCTCTCCGTCGTCGAGACCTCCGAGTACCTCTACGGCCTGACCTCGGGAGATGAGCACACGGTCGAGCTCTCGAAGGGCAAGAACCTCCTCATCGGACTGCAGGCGATCGGCGACACCGACGAACGGGGTATGCGCTCGGTGATGTTCACCCTCAACGGTCAGCTGCGTCCCCTCCAGGTCCGTGACCGGGCGATCGAATCCGAGGTCAAGACCGCGGAGAAGGCGGATGCGACGAACTCCGGTCACGTCGCAAGTCCGTTCGCGGGCGTCGTCACGCTCCAGGTCGGAGTCGGGGACACCGTCGACGCCGGTGACGTCATCGCCACGATCGAGGCGATGAAGATGGAGGCCTCGATCACCGCCCCGGTGGCCGGTCCCGTCTCCCGGGTCGCGATCGACTCCGTGTCCCAGCTCGAGGGCGGCGACCTTGTGGCGGTCATCGGTGGCTGAGCGCGAGATCCGCCTGTGGGGTGACCCCGTGCTCCGCAGCACCAGCGCCCCTGTCACGGTCTTCGACGACTCCGTGGCCGCTCTCGCCCAGGACCTCGTCGACACCTCGCTGCCCGACGGTCGCGCCGCGGTCGCGGCCCCGCAGATCGGGGTCGGGCTGCGGGCGTTCGGCTATGACCTCGACGGGCGCACCGGGTATCTCATCAACCCGGAGATCGTCGAGGTCGGCGGCGAGCTGCGCGACATCGAAGAGGGCTGCCTGTCCGTGCCCGGGCTGTTCTTCCCCACCCCGAGGTGGGAGTTCGCCCGTGCCCGCGGGGTCGATGCGGAGAACAATCCGGTCGAGATCGAAGGACACGAGGTCTTCGCGCAGATGATCCAGCACGAGATCGCCCATCTCGACGGTCAGGTCTACATCCAGACGCTGCCGGGGGAGCGCCGCCGCGAGGCCATGAAGGCGATCCGCTCGTCCTCATGGTTCCTGGCCTCATGACCGCACCGCACACAGCAGCGTCTGCGCACACAGCAGAATCTGAGAACAACGAGGGGAACAAGCATATGGTCATCGCACGCACCGCCGTCATCGGCAGCGGGCTCATGGGGGCGGGCATCGCCGAGGTGCTCGCGAAATCCGGCTGCGACGTCATCGTCTCCGAGGTCAGCGACGACGCGGTTGCCGCCGGTCGCGCGCGGATCGAGAAGTCGCTGGCCAAGGCCGTGGAGAAGGGCAAGCTCTCGGCCGCCGAGTCGGAGGCGGCTCTCGCGCGTCTGCGGTTCACCACCGACATCGCCGACCTCGCCGACCGGCAGCTCGTCATCGAAGCCGCGAGCGAGAACGAGGACATCAAGAAGGCGATCTTCGCCCAGCTCGACGAGGTCGTCACCGATCCGAACGCGATCCTCGCCTCGAACACCTCGTCGATGCCGATCATCCGCTTCGCGCAGGCGACCTCGCGGCCCGAACGCGTCCTCGGGATCCACTTCTTCAACCCGGCGCCGGTGCAGCCGCTCGTCGAGATCGTCTCCTCGGTGCTCACCGACCCCGAGGTCGCCGAGACCGCGACGACGTTCGTGACCGAGGTTCTCGGCAAGGCACCCGTCCAGGCCTCCGACCGTCCCGGATTCATCGTCAACGCCCTCCTCATCCCGTACCTGTGCTCGGCCATCAGGATGCTCGAGGCGGGGCTGGCGACGAAGGAGGACATCGACACGGGGATGGTCAAGGGGTGCGCGCACCCGATGGGTCCGATCGCTCTGGCCGACCTCGTCGGCCTCGACACCTGCCTGTTCGCCGCCGAGAGCATCTACACCGAGACCGGTGACCCCGCCGCGAAGCCGCCGGTCCTCCTCTCCCGCATGGTCGATGCGGGCCTGCTCGGTGTGAAGTCCGGACGCGGCTTCTACGAGTACTGAGGGCCTCGGTCGGAGCAGTTCCGGCGCCAGATCCGCACACGACGAAGGGCACCCGGTTCAGCCGGGTGCCCTTCGCATCGCTGTCAGGTCCTATCCGGCGAGCAGCTTCTCGTAGCTGGCGAGTTTGACGCATGCGACGAGGCCTTCGGCGGCGAGTTCGACGTCGGCGAGGCTCGGCATCGTCGGGGCGATGCGGATGACGTTGCCGGCCGGGTCGATCCCGTAGGGATGGGTCGCCCCGGCCGGGGTGAGCTTGACGCCGGCCTCGGCGGCGAGCTTGACGATCCTCTCCGCGGTGCCCTCGAGCGTCGTCAGGGTGATGAAGTACCCCCCGTCGGGCTTCGTCCACGTCGCCAGCTCCGTGCCGCCGAGACCCTGTTCGAGGGCGTCGAGGACGGCGTCGAACTTCGGGGCGATGATCTCAGCGTGCTTGCGCATGTGGGCGACGACGCCGTCGGCATCACCGAAGAACCGCAGGTGGCGCAGCTGGTTGACCTTGTCCGGACCGATCGCGATCTTGCCGAGGTTCGCGATGAACCAGCGCATCGTCTCCGGGCCGGCGCCGAAGAAGGATACGCCCGCGCCCGCATGGGTGATCTTCGACGTCGAGGCGAAGATCCACGGTCGCTCGGGATGTCCCGCCTCGGCGCACAGGCTGAGGATGTCCACGGGCTCCGGGTGCGTCTCACGCAGATGGTGGAGGCCGTACGCGTTGTCCCAGAGCAGCGTGAAGTCAGGGGCGGCCGCAGGCATCGCGGCGAGTTCGGCGGCGCGCTCCTCGGTGATCGTGATGCCCGTGGGATTGGAGTACATGGGCACGAGCCACATGCCTTTGACGCTGGGATCCTCGGCGAGACGCTGCGCCTCGGCGACGACCGGCCCCTCGTCGTCCATGGGAATGGAGAGGAGTTCGAACCCCAGGGATTCCGCGAGCGTGAAGTGGCGGTCGTAGCCGGGAACCGGGCACAGGAGCTTATGCGGTCCCGCACCCCACGGGGTGCCGTCGACCGCAGTGCCGTGGAGGAGCGCGAAGGTCAGGGCCTGCCCCATGAGGGTCAGGGACGCATTGCCGCCGGCCAGCAGCTGGTCGGCGGGCACCTTGAGCAGGGGGGAGAAGATCTCCCGGAGTTCGATAAGGCCGTCGATGCCGCCGTAGTTGCGGGCGTCGACCCCGCTCGGCGTGCGCGCATCCTCCCCGGTGACCAGGCCGAGCAGCGCATCGGAGAGATCGAGCTGCTCACTGCCCGGCTTGCCGCGCGTGATGTCGAGGGCCAGTCCGCGGGAGGCGAACTCCTCGTACGCACGTGAGGCCTGCTCGAGCTCGGACTCGAGATCGGGGGTTGAGGTCATCGATGCTCCTTTTCGCCGAGTTCTCGGCGGTGGTCTCTGCCGGTCCTCCCCATCCTAGTCACAACGAGGGAGTGCGACCGCTAGAGTGGGATGCCGAGACGGGCCCGCAGAATGCGGGTGGATGAGCAGGGGAGTGGAACCGCATGGTCAGACCGCGCGCCCGGGCCGCCCACGGGACGAACTTCTCCCGTGAGGCCCACCGCTACGATGCGGTGCGCCCGGGCTATCCGCAGGCCGCCCTCGACCTCCTCGGCCGAGGCTGGCAGGGGCTGCGCGTCTGCGACCTCGGCGCGGGCACGGGGATCCTCTCGACGCAGCTGCTCGGCCTCGGCGCCGAGGTGGTCGCCGTCGATCCCGACGGACCCGCCCTGACCCGCAACCCCGCACCGACGACGCTCGGCACCGCCGAGGACACGGGCCTGGCCACAGGCAGCGTCGACGTCGTCACGGTCGCTCAGGCCTGGCACTGGTTCGACGAGGCGGCCGCCGCCGCGGAGATCGCCCGTATTCTGCGGCCCGCAGGTCGCCTGGTCATCCTCATCAATCAGCTCGACGTCCGCGTCGACTGGGTGCTGCGGCTGAGCCGGATCATGCACGCCGGCGACGTCTACCGTCCCGCCTACGTTCCCGCACCCGCCGGATTCGCGTTGCGGGAGCGGGCGGTCGTGAACTTCGCGACCCCGCTCGACGTCGACGGCATCGTCGACCTCGCGCGTACGCGTTCGTACTGGCTGCGGTCGGACGAGGCGACGCGGGCGCGTGTCGAGTCCAATCTGCGCGGCTACCTCGGCGAGGAGCATCCGATCTCGGGCACTGTCGACCTGCCCTATATGTGCCTGGCCTACGTGCTCGATCGGCTCTGAGCCGCAGGCCTGCGGACACGCGAAGCGGGGCCGCACATCGTGCGACCCCGCTGGGCATCCGGAGACGGGGGACTCAGTCGGTCCGCTCCTCGGTCTCGATGACCTCGGTCGATTCGACGACCTCGGTCTCCTTCGGGGCCTGGTGGTTGACGTTGATCTTGCGGGGACGGGCCTCCTCGGCAACGGGGATCGTCAGCGTGAGCACGCCGTCCTGGTAGTCGGCGCTGATCCGGTCGAGGGCCACGCGGTTGCCCAGCGTGAGCTGCCGGGCGTACGTGCCGGTCGTGCGCTCACGGGTCAGCCACTTGACGTCCTTCTCACCCACCGGCGAGGTGCGCTGAGCACGCACGGTCAGGGTCCGATCCTCGACATCGACGTCGATGCTCGCGGGGTCGACCCCGGGCATGTCGATCTGTGCGACGAAGACCTCGCCGTCGCGGTAGAGGTCCATCGGCAGGGTCGTCGAGTTCGGGTTCCGGGTGACCTCGGTGAAGAAACGGTCGAGATCGCGGATCGGGTCGAAGCGAGTGGCCATGAGCATCCTTTCTCAGAGAGTCTGTACATTGAGTCAAACACACTCAACTTTGAAATCATTCCGCACACAGGGAACTCCCACCGAATGCGAAACGGCCGGCCCCCGAAGCGGGGACCGGCCGTGGACTCAGGAGATCACTCGCTCTTGGCGGTGATGTCCGGGTGGCGCGAACCGAGCGCATTGTCGATCGAGAGCAGACCCGAACCGCTGTCGCCGACGATCTCGAGGCGGCCGATGATCTCCGAGATGCTCGCCTCCTCCTCGACCTGCTCGTCGATGAACCAGTTGAGCAGCGGCAGGACGTCGATGTCGCCCTCGGTCTGAGCCGTGCGGTAGATGTTGCGGATCGACTCGGAGACCTTCTCCTCATGGGCCAGTGCGGCCTTGAAGAAGTCGAGAGGACGCGATCCCGAGACCTTCGGGGCGGCGATGTCGCCGATCTGCGGGGCGAAGCCACGGTCGACGCAGTGCTGGATGAACTTGGCCGCGTGGACCTGCTCCTCCTCCGACTGCGCGCGCATCCACCGGGTCATGCCGGGCAGATCCTGATCGTCGAGCTGGATCGACATCTGGAGGTAGACCATCGAGGCCTCGAGTTCGAGCGTGACCTGCTCGCCGAGGACCTTCTGCATTGCGGGGCTCATGTGCATGTGTGACTCCTAATGACTGCGGCCGGCGACGGGATGCCGCCTGCTTCAAGACTAGCCTGACACCATTTCTGGAATCATTCCAGTGTGGGAAGGCTCGGCAAACAGTGCTGAGGCAAGCCGAACCTCGCTGCGCACCCGGCGTCGACCGTCCTCATTCCTCCCCGACGTCCACGACCGGGATGTCGGGATGGCGCTCTGCCACCAGAGTCGCCTGTTCGAAGGCGTGGGCGACCTCGAGGAGGCGGACGTCGTCGCCGGGCCGGGCGACGAGCTGGACGCCGACCGGCAGTCCCGAGGCCGAGAAGCCGGCGGGCACGGAGACCGCGGGACAGCCGGTCGCCGAGATCAGACACAGCGCCCGCATCCAGTCGAGGTAGCTGCCCATAGCCACCCCGTCGATCTCCGTGGGGTATTCGATGCCGATGTCGAACGGCAGGACCTGGCAGGTCGTGAGGACGAGGACGTCGTGGCCTGCGAAGAATGCGTCGACCTCCCCGCTCAGCCTGGCTCGGGCGGTCTCGGCTGAGACCACCTCGGCGCCGGTGAGCCGCAGACCCTCCTCGATGTTCCACACGACGGAGTCCTTCATCCGGCCGCGGTCCGTCTTCAGCAACGGCCCCCACGAACCGACGAAGTCGAGGGCGCGGCGGACGGTAAAGACCTCGTCGGCATCTCGCAGGTCGGGGATCGTGTCATCGACGTCGGCGCCGAGACCGGCGAAGACGGCGGCGGTGTCGGAGACGATCGCGCGCACCTCGGGTTCGAGAGGGAGAAGACCCGCGAGGTCGGGGCTGAAGCCGATCCGCATCCCGGACAGGGACGGTTCGACCTCGGCGCCGAGGCGGAAGACCGGCCGGTCGAAGACGGAACCGGGTTCGAGCAGCGAGGCGGGTGCTCCAGGTTCCGGGCCGGCGCCGACGCTCATGAGCAGGGCGACGTCGGAGACCGTGCGGGCCATGAACCCGCTCTGGGCCAGCCAGGCGAACGGATTGCCGGGGCGCGTGTGCGGGATCCGGCCGTTCGAGGGCCGGAAGCCGACGACGTTGTTGAACGAACCGGGGGAGCGCAGCGACCCGCCCATATCGGAACCGTCCCCGGAGGCCTGAATGCCGGCGGCGAGTGCCGCCCCGACCCCGCCGGAGGAGCCGGAGGCGGACTTCGTGAGGTCGTAGGGATTGCGGGTGGTGCCGAAGACCGGGTTGAAGGTGTGGGAGCCGGCGGCGAACTCGGGGACGTTCGTCTTGCCCGAGGTGATCACCCCCGCCGCCCGCAGCCGCGCGATGATGAGCGCATCGGTCTCCGGCACCCGGTCGGCGAAGATCGGCGAACCCCAGGTCGTGCGCATGCCCGCGGTGTCGTGGGTGTCCTTGTGCGTCATCGGCACCCCGTGGAGGGGACCGGGCTCCGCTCCCGCGGCCAGTGCTTCGTCCGCGGCGGCCGCCGCGGCCATCGCCCGGTCGTCATCGCGGGTGACGACGGCATTGATCGCGGGGTTGACCTCGTCGATGCGGCGCAGCTGATCGGCAAGCGCCTCCCGGGCGGAGATCTCCTTCGCAGCGATCCGGGCCGCGAGCTCCCGGGTGCTCATCCAGCGCAGCTCGTCCATGCCGGTCACTTCCCGACCCGGCTGAGCACGGCGGTGAGCGCGGCCCGCAGACCGGTCTCCAGGGTCGTCGGCACGTCGTCGGGGGCGAAGTGCGGGGAGTGGTTGCCGGCCGGAGGTTCGGCCTTCGCGAGTCGCTCGGGGGAGTAGCCGCCGAAGAACCAGTACACCGAGGGCACGCCGAGGGCGTCGGCGAAGGCCCCGAAGTCCTCGCTGCCGGTCACGGCGGGCACGACGTGGACGTGCGCGGCCCCGAGTTCCGCCTCGGCAGCGGTGACGAACGCGGCGGTCGCATCGGGATCGTTGTAGCAGCGGGGGAACGAGTGCATCTCCTCGATGAGGGGTTCCGGGGCTCCCGAGGCCTGCGCTTCGGCCTCCACGATCCGCCGCACCCGCTCGAGCACGGTGGCTCGCACGTCCTCGTCGAAGGTGCGGATGTTGAGGGTGAGAACCGCGGAATCCGGGATGATGTTCTCCTTGAGCCCGCCGTGGAAGGTCCCGACGGTGACGACGGCGGTGTCGCGGCCGGAGATCTCCCGGGAGACGATCGACTGCAGACGGGTGATCATATAGGCGCCGAGGACGATCGGGTCGATCGCGTTCTCCGGCTGCGAGCCGTGAGCCTGTTTGCCGAGCACGGTGACCTTGAGGGAGTCGGACATCGCCATCGCGGTGCCCGAGGAGACGTAGACGTCACCGGCCTGGCCGGGCCAGACATGCTGGCCGTAGACGACCTCGGGGTGGACGACCTGTTCCCACAGTCCGTCGTCGAGCATCGCCTTCGCCCCGGCCGCGGTCTCCTCGCCCGGCTGGAAGAGGAGGACGACGGTGCCCGACCACGCATCACGGTGTTCGGTGAGCGCCCGGGCGAGGTGGAGGCCGACGGTGATGTGGGTGTCGTGACCGCAGCCGTGCATGACCGCGGTCTCCGTCCCGTCGGGCAGCACACCCTCGGCGGTCGAGGCGTAGTCGAGTCCGGTGTCCTCGGCGATCGGCAGCCCGTCGGTGTCGGCGCGGTAGGCGACGACGGGACCTTCGCCGTTCTCGATCACGGCGACGACACCGGTGCCGCCGAAGGCCTGCGGCACGAGTCCGAGGTCGGAGAGGAAGTCCGCGATCGCCCGGGACGTCTCGATCTCCTGCATCGAGAGTTCGGGGGAGCGGTGGAAGTCCTCGTAGTCGTCGACCGCCTCGGCGAGGGTGTCGGTGATCGCGGTGCGCAGTCGGGGGTTGAGCGACATGGTGTCCTTGTCTCTTCGGGTCGGGTCAGTTGATGCCGACGGCGTCGTCGCCGGATCGGGCGTCGGTGACCGCCTTGTTCCTGGTGAACCACGTGATGATGATCGTCACGATGACCACGATAGCGACGTCACCGGGAGCGAGGACGGGGACGACCGGAATGAGGACGAGGATGACCAGGGCGGCGACGGCCAGGGCGATGATCGTCGACTTCACCTGCTTCATCGAGACGATGAGCTGGACGGTGACGCCGCCGAGGATCGCCGGGAGGATGTAGAGCTGGGCGATGAGCGTGATGTCCTCGGGGATGATCGTCACCAGCCAGGTGCCGAGCACCCCGACGAAGACGACCATGGAGAAGACGTGGATGAGGGCGGCCCCGCAGATCGCCATCGTCGCCGCGTACTCGCCCTTGCGGGTGCCCGGCTTCGCCCCGATCGTGTCCTGGGCGACGATCGCCGAGGGCAGGAGCTTGTTGGCGACGTTGCCGATCATGAATGCCTGGTACATGCCCGCCGGGCCGAGGATGGGGAAGTAGGTGAGGGGTTCGACGACGTAGAAGACGCCGTAGACGGCGAAGACCGCGAGGAAGGCGCCGAGGATGTCGCCGACGCTGATGTCGGCTTTTGCGACGAAGAGGAGATAGAAGGGCACCGAGGTGGCGATGAGGAAGCCGGTGAAGAGCGTGATCGACCCCCACTTCGTCGTCGTGGCCTCGAAGGCCTCGTGGGAGGGAGAGGCGATGATGTTCGACATGGGTGCGCTCCTCAGCTCGGGGCGACGCCGAGACCGGCGTAGTGGGCGAAGTAGGCGGCGATGAGTCCGGCGAGCACGGAGATCCCCAGCGCCCATTCCTTCAGCCACGACTGGCGCAGGGTGTGGGCGAGGAACAGGCAGATCGACATGACCACAGCGGAGGCGACGATCGCGATGATGTGCGTCGGCGATTTGGGGATCTCCCGGAACGTCAGGGCGGCGAAGGCCGCGAGCAGGGCGGCTCCGGGGATGATCGACATGAGCGCCGGATTGACCTTCTCGAGCTTGTGGGAGCTGCGCTTGAAGATCGGCGTGAGGATGAGGGTCGAGAGCATCCATCCGGCACCGGAGAGGCTCATCGCCATGAGGGCGACGATGAAGACGCCGCGGGTGAACGTCTCATCGCCGAGGTTCGCGCCCATGGTCCCGGCCGCGATCGAAGCGGAGGCGACCTCGGTGGCAGCCGAACCGATGAGGCCGACGCGGACGATGACCGGGGGAGTGCCGAAGAGAGGGAGGAGGGCGACGGCGACGAGGACGACGGCGAGTGAGGGGCCGATCGCTGCGACCCCGCCGGCGCGGAAGGCCGTCGTCACCTCGGCCTGGGTCATTCCGGCGGACTCGGCGTTCTTCCGCACCGCGTTCATGTAGATGAGCGACTGGAGGACGACGACGCCCATGACAGCCATCGCGAGGATCCAGAGGACCGGCGCATTGGCCAGGGGAAGATAGTCGGCGGCGGCGCTTGCCGTGACCATGGAAGGCTCCTCACTTCGGTGTGCTCGTGAGTGCAACATAGCGCGAAACCGCCAGGAAACCCACAGCTTTCGCTCAAGTTCCCAGCAGACGAGAACGAGTCGCCGGGCCGCGCGTCGCGTGTGAGAATCGGGGCATGCTCGATCCCGTCATCGCCGTCCATCTCGACCGCGCCGAGAGGTGCTGGGCTGCGGCGCTCACCCACATGACCGAGGACGACCTCGACTGTGCGAGCGGCTGCCCGGACTGGTCGAACCGGGAGCTCGTCAACCACCTCGTCGGCGGGGGAGTGCGCTATGCGATGCTCCTGCGTCAGGAGCCGCCTGCCGAGGTCGAGGCCACCCGCGGTCGGGACCACCTCGGCGCGGATCCGCTCGCAGCGTTCTGGGAGCGCGAACGCGAGTTCCGCACCGCCGCCGCGGCGGTCGACCTGTCGGTCCCGGTCCGCCACCGGATCGGTGCGCTGCCGGGAGACCAGCTCGTGCGGATGCGGATCCTCGAACTCGCCCTCCACGCCGCCGACCTCTCCCGCGGCACGGGGTATGCGTGGCCGATCGACGACACGCTTGCGCAGTTCATGGCCGATGAGCTCGGCGATCTCATCGTCGACCTCGGCGACACCGGCGGCTACCGGCCTCCGCGCTCCGGAACCCGGGCGGGGGAGTCGGCGGCCGAACGCGTGCTGCGGATCTCGGGACGCTGAGGCTCATTCACGCGGTTCCGCGGACGCGGTCGCGGTCCCGTTCGGGATCGGCGAAGACCAAGGTGAGCGCCGCACTCACGGCCGCGGCGATCCCGAGCACCTGGAAGGCCGTGGCATAGCCGAGGCCCGGATCCGGGGCGGCGTCGACGATGAGTCCGGTGACGTACGGGCCGATGAGGCCGCCGACGGCCATGAGGGCGAGGAAGACGCCGAGGGTGCCGGCGGTCTGCCTCGGCGGGCAGATCTCCGAGACCGCGGCGTTGAACAGGGGCAGGACGACGACGCCGACGCCGTAGCCGATCGCGACGACGGCGACCGCGCCGGGCGCGCTCTGGATCTGCGGGAGGAAGAAGAGGATGCCGCCGCCGAGGATGACGCACAGCGAGGGGCCGATGATGCGGACGAACCGGGAGGACCAACCGCGGGCGAGCAGCCGGTCGGAGAGCAGGGTGCCGCCGACGAGGCTGACGAGTCCGACGAAGGAGGGGATCGCGAGCATCGAGCCGGCTTCGAGGCGGCTGTAGCCGAGGCCGACCTCGAAGTACGAGGGCAGCCAGGTGAGGACGACGGTGACGAGGGCGTAGATGCTCGCGACGAGGAGGACGCCGGTGAGGAAGGTGGGGGTGAGGATGATCCGCATCCACGGAACGCGCGGCTCCTCGTCGGGGCTCTCGACGGTCTCCTTCGTCGCCTTCGCGGGGATGTAGGGCCCGACCTCCCAGAAGCGCAGCCAGAGGAAGCACCAGAGGATGCCGATCGCAGCCATCGCGATGAGCGCGCTGCGCCAGCCGAATGTCACGGCGAGGTAGGCGAGGGCGGGGGCGAGTACGATCTTCGCCACCGAGGCGGCGGAGGCGAGCAGGGCGCCGGGGAATCCGCGGCGTTCGGTGGGATGCCACGAGTAGGCGGCGGTGTGGATGAGGGCTGAGCTCGGCCCTTCGGCGAACCCGAGGAGCATCCGGGAGGCGACGAGGACGGCGAAGGTCGCGGAGACGACGAGCGGAAGCATCGCGGCGGCCCACGCGAGGGCGAGGACGAGGAGGACCGTGCGCAGGGACAGCCACCGGTTGAGTGCGCCGGCGAAGAAGCCGCCGATCGTGAAGGCGAAGAAGAAGAGGCTGCCGACGAGGCCGATCTGGGCGGCGCTGACGCCGAGTTCGTCCTTGAGTGCTTGGGCGACGATGCCGAACGCGGCCTTGTCGCCGTAGTTGACGACGTAGAGGACGACGAGGAGCGCGGTGAGCGACCAGGCCTTGCGGCGGGATTCGGTGCCGGGCTGTGACGTCGTGGTGACAGGGGGAGAGGGCGGGAGGATCATGAGGCTTCCTTGCGTCGTGATGCATCCGACCACCGAATGTGGTCGCCGTCACAGTCACCTTATTGATCGCACGTTCGACAAGTCAATGGTTATTGCCGATTACCACGGGTGTCGTCGCAGGTGGCGAGGCGTGCACGGGCAGGTGTGAGCGCGCATCAGGGTGAACCGAGCGACCGGCAGGCGAACATGTGCCCAGTCCGACATCGGCCGCATCTTCACAGGAATGATCCTAGACAGCTTGCGGGCCGAGCTCGTGCAGATGCTCGGGAGGCGATGCCCGTGCAGCTACTCAGCCGACGAGGCGCATCGAAGCGGGGAGATGCCCGATCAGCTTAGTTAACATAATGTATATTATCGGCGTAGCCCACGATGGTGCGGGAGAGGTGGCACACGCACCGTAGCCACCGACTGATTCAATCGATGTAACCGACCGGCAGCCGACTCTCGGTGGCCTGTACGTTTCGGCAGTCATGTACATTTCAGCCAACTCGGCACACGATGGTGCTATAAGCGAAATGAGCATCAGCGATGCCCGAGCCCGACTCGCCGATGTCATCGACGAGGCCCGAATTGCGCGCGATCCCGTGTATCTGACGAGACGCGGCAACCGAGTTGCCGCAGTCGTGGGGGCCGGCGTCCTCGACCAGCTCATCGAAGACGCACAGGATCTGGCCGACCTGAGATCGGCAGCCGAAGCTCGTACTGAGATGGTGCGCGACGGAGTCGCGCCCATCCCCTGGGACCAGGTCAAGTCCGACCTCGGCCTGGCGTGACATCGGAGTGCACTCTTATCGCAACGAAGTCGCGCCTCACCGCCCGATGTACTCGCCGAGGTGGGTGGCTGTGAGTGTGGTGCCCGCGGCGACGAGCTCGGCGGGTGTGCCCTCGAAGACGATGCGTCCGCCGTCGTGCCCGGCGCCGGGCCCGAGATCGATGAGGTGATCGGCGTGGGCCATGACCGCCTGATGGTGTTCGATGACGATGACCGTGCGGCCCGAATCGACGAGGTCGTCGAGCAGCCTGAGCAGATTCGCGACGTCGGCGAGGTGAAGACCCGTCGACGGTTCGTCGAGGACGATGACCGAGGCGGCGTCCGCAGCCTTCGCCGACAGGTGGGTGGCGAGCTTGAGTCGCTGCCGTTCACCACCCGAGAGCGTTGTCAGCGGCTGGCCCAGACTGAGATAGCCGAGACCGACATCGACGAGGGTGCGGGCGATGCGCGCCGCAGCCGGCACCTTCGACTCCCCCGATGAGAAGAACTCGACCGCTGCGAGCGCCGGCATGTCGAGGACCTCGCGGATGTTCTTCCCACCCAGGGTGTACTCGAGCACCGAGGCCTGGAAGCCCTTGCCCTCGCAGACATCGCACGGCGCGGACATCCCCGCCATCACCCCGAGGTCGGAGTAGATGATCCCAGCACCGTTGCACACCGGGCACGCACCCTCGGAATTCGCACTGAACAGCGCCGGTTTGACGCCGTTGGCCTTGGCGAACGCTTTGCGCACGGGTTCGAGCATGCCCGTGTACGTCGCCGGGTTGCTCCGCCTCGAGCCCTTGATCGGCGCCTGGTCGATGAAGACGATGCCGTCACGGCCGATGAGCGAATCATGGATGAGCGTGCTCTTGCCGGACCCGGCGACACCGGTGACGACCGTGAGGACTCCCCGTGGGATGTCGACATCGATGTCCTGGAGGTTGTGCCCGTTCGCCCCCCTGATCTCGATCGTCCCAGTCTGGGTACGCGTCGAGTCCTTGAGTGAGGCCGTGAACCCGAGGTGTTCGCCCGTGAGCGTTCCCGAGGCGCGCAGTCCCTCGACCGTGCCGGTGAAGCAGACCTCTCCCCCGGCCGCACCCGCCCCGGGTCCGAGGTCGACGACGTGGTCGGCGATGCCGATGGTCTCCGGTTTGTGCTCGACGACGAGGACGGTGTTGCCCTTGTCCCGCAGCTGGAGCAGCAGCCGGTTCATCGACTCGATGTCGTGCGGGTGCAACCCGATCGTCGGCTCGTCGAAGACGTAGGTGACATCGGTCAGCGCCGAACCGAGATGCCGGACGAGTTTGATCCGCTGCGCCTCTCCCCCGGACAGCGACCCTGAGGACCGTTCGAGTGAGAGGTAGCCGAGGCCGATGTCGACGAAGGCCCGCACGGTCTCACGCAGCGATGCCACGAGCGGCTGGACCCCCGGATCGGTGATCTCGGCCAGCCACGAGTCCAGGTCCGAGATCTGCATCGCGCACACCTCGGCGATGGACTTCCCTGCCAGGTACGAGGACCGCGCGGCGGCGTTGAGCCTGGTCCCCCGGCATTCGGGGCACACGGTGAAGACGACGGCCCGGTCGACGAACTCACGGATGTGCTTCTGCATGCCGTCGCGGTCCTTGGACAGGAACGAGCGCTGGATCCGCGGGATGAGCCCGTCGTAGGTGATGTTCGTCCCATTGATGACGACCTTCTCCCCTTCGAGGTGGAGCAGGGCGCGCCGCTCCTCCCGAGTGAAGTCGCCCACCGGCTTGTCCGGGTCGAAGAGCCCGGACTCGGAGTACATGCGCACCGACCAGCCGCCGACCTTGAACCCTGGGATCGTGATGGCCCCACCGTTGACGGACTTCGTCTCGTCGACGACCTGGGTGATGTCGATGTCGGTGGCCGTGCCCATGCCCTCGCAGTGCGGGCACATGCCGCCGTTGACGGAGAAGCTGCGCCGCTCGACCTCCTTGGAATCCCCCTTCTCGATCGTCACGGCGCCTTTGCCGCTGATCGTCGCGACGTTGAAGGAGTAGGCGTTCGGGGATCCGAGGTTCGGTTCGGCCAGGCGCGAGTAGAGGATCCGCAGCTTCGCGTTGATGTCGGAGACGGTGCCCACGGTCGATCGCGGGTTCGAGCCGATGCGCTCCTGGTCGACGAGGATCGCCGTGGTCAGCCCTTCGAGGACGTCGACCTCGGGCCGGGCCATCGTCGGCATGAAGCCCTGGACGAAGGCACTGTAGGTCTCGTTGATCATCCGCTGCGACTCCGCGGCGATCGTGCCGAATACGAGCGAGCTCTTGCCCGAGCCGGAGACCCCGGTGAACACGGTGAGGCGGCGTTTGGGCACCTCGAGGGAGACGTCCTTGAGGTTGTTCTCCCGTGCTCCCCGCACACGGATGAGGTCATGGCTGTCCGCGGCGACCATGCCCGCCTCAGCCACGCTGCTGGACGCGGATGACGTTGCCGGCCGGGTCCCGGAGGGCGAAGTCACGCAGACCGTAGGGCTGGTCCATCGGCTCCTGGACGATGTCGGGACCCTTCCCCTCGATCGCGGCGAACGCCTCGTCGACGTCGGGACTCGCGAGCACGATGGCCGCATAGCTGCCCTTGGCCATGAGCGCTTCGATCGTCTCGCGTTCGGCTTCGCTGATCGTCGGGTCGACGACGGCGGGGGTGAGCACGATCGAGGTGTCCGGCTGGGATGTGGGGCCGACGGTGATCCACCGCATCTGACCCTGACCGACGTCGAGGCGGACCTCGAAGCCGAGCACGTCCCGGTAGAAGGCCACGGACTCCTCGGCGTCGACATGGGGCAGGAAACTGGCGTTGATGGTGATGTCCATGACAGCCATGCTAGTCGGCTGCGCTGCGACCGGCTTCTCGATTCCTGACCGGTCGCAGCGCATTCTTCACCACGATCGTCGGCAGGTCGAGGTCGCCGTGGACGGCACGCGCCCGGTACTCGCTCGGCGGGAGACCGACGAGCTCGGAGAACCGGGTGCTGAAGGTCCCCAGCGAGGAGAAGCCGACGGCGAAGCAGATGTCGGTGATCGACGCGTCCCCACCGCGGATGAGCGCCATCGCCCGCTCGATGCGCCGCGTCATGAGGTAGGAGTACGGGGACTCGCCGTAGGCCGCCTTGAACCGGCGGCTGAGGTGTCCGGCGGACATGTGCACTCCGGCGGCGAGCCCGGGAACGTCGAGCGGCCGGGCGAACTCCCGGTCGATCCGGTCGCGGACCCGACGCAGAGCACGCAGCTCGGCAAGACGGTCCGCGCGCACCTCACGCGTCCTTGGCCGCCACGCCCTGTCGCAGCGTCTCACCGCGGAAGAACGCGGGGTACCGGATCGCCTGGATGATCATGATGACGACGCCGAGGAGGAGGACCCCGATGCCGAGGACGAAGACAAGGCCGATGCCGAAGACCGAGGACCCCGAACCGTAGGCAGGATCGAGGGAGTCGATCGCGGTGCGGACGAAGATGACGAGCAGGGTGGCCCCGCCGATGAGCGGGAAGAGGAACCGGAAGAAGACCGTGCGGGCGGAGTTGAACAACGACTTCCGGAAGTACCACGTGCAGGCCAGACCCGTGATCCCGTAGTAGAAGCAGACCATGAGCCCGAGCGCGGTGATCGTGTCCCACAGAGCGTTCTCCGAGAGCACGCGCATGACGACGTAGAAGATGATCGCCGCGGCCGCCGAGGTGATCGTCGCCACCGACGGGGACTTGAACCGCGGGGAGACGTTGCCGTAGCGCTGCGGCAGCGCCCCGTAGTGGCCCATCGCGAGGATCGTGCGCGAGGGCGAGACCATCGTCGACTGCAGGGAGGCGAGCGAGGAGGAGAGGACGGCGATCGAGACGATGAGCGCGAAGGGGCCCATGATCGGTCCCGCGAGGGCCGCGAAGATCGATTCCTGGTTCTCCGGGTTGCCGGCGCCCAGTCCTTCGGTGCCGACACCGGCGTAGGAGATCACGGCGATCGTGCACGCGATGTAGATGACGACGATCGCAAAGATCGTCAGCATCGCTGCCCGTCCCGGGGTCTTCTCCGGGTCCTTGGCCTCCTCGTTCATCGTGATGACGGTGTCCCAGCCCCAGAAGAGGAAGATCGACAGGGACACGGCGGCTGCGACCGTCGAGAAGTCTCCGGCGGCGACCGGGTTGAACCAGTCGAGGCGCACGGGGGTCGCGTCGAAGGCGGTGCCGTTGGCGACGTGGATGAGGGCGGCGATGACGAACCAGCCGAGCGCGATGACCTGGAAGGCCACGAGCCACACCTGGATCTTCTCGGTGGCTTCGACCCCGCGGTAGGAGATCCACGCGGCGATCGCGGTGAGGGCGATGGTGATCGGGATGTTGATCCACAGCACCCGCGTGAGGTCGGCGATGGCGGGGTCGGAGAAGATCTGGCTGAGCAGGATGAAGAGGAAGTCGACGCCGACGGCGGCGAGGTTGGACAGGACGAGGACGGTCGCGGCGATCAGCCCCCAGCCGCCCATCCAGCCCAGCCAGGGACCGAAGGCGCGGGTGGCCCACGTGAAGGTCGTCCCCGAGTCCGGCATCGCCGAGTTGAGTTCGCGGTAGCCGAAGACGACGAGGAGCATCGGGACGAAGCCGATGAGGAGGATCGCCGGCGTGTGGACGCCGACCTCCGAGATCGTGGGTCCGAGCCCCGAGGTGAGGGTGTAGGCGGGGGCGATGCAAGCGATGCCGATGATCGCGCCGCCGATCGCACCGACTTTTCCTGCTGAGAGCCCCTTTGCGCTCAGTCCGGAGTCGGTGTCGATGGGGCGGTCTGGTGCGGGTGTTGCCGAGGTCATTGGCTCATCTAATCAGATCAGTGCGCGTCTGAGAGAATCGTCTCAGCCGTGGCCCGTCCGATGCGGACAGCGCCGTCGACGTGCTGGTAGCCGCGCCCGGCGATGTCGGAGCTCGCGAAGTGCAGCGGTCCCACCGGGTCGTTCTGGTACCGACCCCACCGGTGGAGCCCGCCGAGGTCGTAGCTCGTCGCGTACGCCCCCCGCGTCCATTCCTCCGCCCCGAAGTCGGAGAGGTGGAAGACCCGTGGGGTGAGCGCTTCGGGGCCGAGGAAGTCCGCGATCGCTGTGAGGATCGCCTGCTTGCGGTCCTCCTCGTCGAGCGCCCACATCGCATCGGCGTTGACGTCGGAGATGAAGCCGACGAGGGTCCCCTGCTCCTCCCCGTGGTTGGTGTTGTCGTAGACCTCCTGGACGAGACGGCCGGAGCCGAACCCTGTCCCCGAGAGTCCCTGCTCGCGCCAGAACGGCCGGTCGTAGGTGGCGTGGACTTTGATGACGAGTCCCATCGACTGGTGCTGGTGGAAGACCTGCTGGAGCCTCGGCAGGTGCGGGACGTAGGTGATCCGCGAGTAGAGGTTCGGGGGCACGGCGACGATGACGTCGGTGGCCGCGAAGTCGGCGTCGTCGGTGCTCACGACCACCTCGGCGCCGGACCAGTCGATGCGCCGGACGGGACTGTTCAGGCGCACGACCTCGGGACCGAGTTCGGCGGCGAGGAGCTGGGAGACCTGCTGCATCCCGCCGACGACCCGGCGGTCGAGGATGAAATGATCGTCGACGAGGTGGGAGAACGATCCCGCCGAGGCGGCCATGAGGACGGCTTGGAGCGCCGAGAACGCAGTGGCGGGCTTCGTGAGCATGCCGCCGGCGACGAACATGCCGATGTTCGCGCACGCGAGTTCGTCCTCCGACTGCTGCCGCAGCCAGTGGTGGAACGAGATCGCGTCGAGCTCCGCGGCATCCTCGGCGTCCCACGGGGCCTCGGCCCCGATGCGTGCGGCGAGGTCGTCGAGGAGGCCGATGAGGCGTTCCATCTCCGCCTGAGTGGCCGCGGGGACCGGGAACATGCCCCCGTCGTAGACGGTGCGGGTGCCGTCGGGGGCGATGAAGACGCTGTCGCCCTCCCGGTGGCGGGGGAAGGTCTCGAGTCCGAGTTCGCTGACGAGGTCGAGGATCGCCGTCTGATCGGGTGAGATCCACTGTCCGCCGATCTCGAACATCTGACCGTCGATGCGGTCGGTCCACGTGCGCCCGCCAACCCGGTCGCGGGCTTCAAGGACGAGGACGGACTGCCCGGCCGCCTGCAGGGTCCGCGCTGCGGTCAGCCCGGTCGGTCCTGCTCCGACGATGATGGTCTCGACTGTCTCCATGGCACTCCCCTGTCGCTGGTGCGCGTGCGCGCGTAGGACACACAGTAGCCATGCGCGCAGACCTTGGGAAGACGTCCGCGGGCATCGGCGACCGTCAGCGGAAGGCCCGTGGGTCGGCGTGAGGGTCGGTCTCCTTGGCTGCGAGGAAGCCCCACGCGTCGGGGCGTGTGCCGTCGACATCGCGCAGATCGTAGGTCTCGGCGAGGGCGAAGCTCGAAAGGGTCTGTCCCGTGAAGCGGTTCCGGTCGGGATCGGCAGCCAGGGCCACGATGCCGCGGCCGAGCAGGTGCGGGGTCTCGGAGATCGCGAAGTCGACAGGCGGCACCTCGCGGGCGGGATCGAGGGAATCTGCCATCCAGGTGTCCTCGCGCGTGTCGAAGCCCTCGAGCATCATCTCCGACCGCAGCCACCCTGGGGTGAGCGCGACCGCGGTCGCCCCGGAGTCGGCGAGTTCGTGGGAGAGGCCGAAGGCGAGCCGGCTGACGGCGGTCTTCGTCAGGTCGAGCCACACGGCCTCCCGGAAGTGGGTCGTGTTGTACTCGCTCGTGCCGTCGGTGATCTCGATGTGCAGACCGCCGGGTCGGGAGATGAGCAGCGGCAGGAGCGTCCTCGCGGTGCTGAGGTGGGTGAGGAGTCCGGCGTCGAAGAGCCGTCGGCCGGCTGCCGGGTCGGCCGTCCAGAGCTTCTCGCCCCAGGACACGTACGCCTCTCCCCCGATGTCGTTGACGAGGATGTCGATCGCCCCGCTCACCGCCTGGATCCGTCCCGCCAAGGCTGCGAGGTCCGCGTCGACGAGGTGGTCGCAGACGACGGCCTCGCCGTCTCCCCCGGCCTCGCGGATGAGGTCGAGCGTGCCCTCGATCGTCTCGGGACGTCCGTAGTCAGAGGGTCGGTCGGCGCTCGAGCGGCCGGTGCACCAGACGAAGGCGCCGGCCGCGGCGAGGTCGAGGGCGATGGCCCGTCCGGCGCCGCGCGTGGCCCCGGCCACGACGGCGGTCTTCCCCGTCAGAGGACGGTCGGTGCGAGGTGCGTCAGGCTGCAGGGATTCGGTGGGCTCTGGGTTCGTCGTCTGGGGTGTCGTAGTCTCTGGGGTCGGGTTCTCTGTACTCATGGAATGAGTCTGACCGACCATCCCTGACATCCTCTGTCAGCGCGGGAAGAACTCCTGTCAGTGGCGGCGTCTAGAGTCCGAATGTATGAAGGCTGCCCGGCTCGTCTCCGAGATCGTCGTCCTCTCCGCGCGCACGCAGCCGATCACCGCCGCAGCTCTTGCACAGAGACTTCAGGTCACCGAGCGCACGATCTACCGGGACCTCGCCGAGCTCTCGCGCATCGGCGTCCCCATCGTCACCGAGTCGGGTCCGGGCGGCGGAGTGAGTCTCCTCGGCGGCTGGACCTCGCCGCTGCAGGGACTGACGCGGGAGGAACTCGACGCCGTCCTCCTCGGATCGATCGCCGCCGGAGATCTCGGGCTCGGCGACGCTCAAGCCACCGCGCACGCGAAGATCGCGTCCGCACCGGAGGCGGACACCGACTTCGCCCGCCTCATCGTGATCGACGGCCCGGACTGGTTCTCCGCTCCGGAGGCTCCCGAGGCGCTCGGCACGATCGTCACCGCACTGCGGACTCGGCGCGGACTGTCCTTCGCCTATGTGCGTGGCGAGGCGACCAAGCGGCGCAGCGTCATCCCGCTCGGCCTCGCCGTCAAGGCCGGTCGCTGGTATGTCATCGCCCAACCGCCCGGCGGCCTGCCACGCACATATCGGGTGTCGCGGATCGCAGACGTCGGACTGCGGTGGCTGCGGGCAGTACGTCCACCGGACTTCGATCTCGGGTCCTATTGGGAGGAGGCGAAACGCGGATTCGACAGCGCCATCCGAACGATTCCGGTGACGCTGCGACTGGCTGAGGCGCACCTTCCCGACCTTTCCCGTGCGATCCCGGGACCTCTGACCGCCGAGGCGATCGCCGGGTCATGGGCGGTCGATGCGGATGGTCCTGACGGCGGGCCGATCGGCGAACTCGTCATCCTCCTCGAATCGGTCGAGGTCGCGGTGGCTCAGCTGCTCACCGTTCCCGGTGTCGAGGTGGTCTCCCCCGCCGAGGTACGCGAGAAGCTCGCACGCAGAGCGCGCGAGCTTCTCGATCGCAATGGCTGAGCGGGCCCGATGCGGGGAGGCGCCGACCCGGTGGGCGGACTAAGTCTCAGAGGACCTCGTACTTGCCCTGGATGACTCCGGCCCCGGTGCCGCCGACGGCCTTCATCGCCGCCGCGGAGAGGTCGATGCAGCGCGAACCGGAGTAGGGTCCGCGGTCGTTGATGCGCACGGTCACGGTCTTGCCGTTGGCCTTGTTCGTGACCTTGACCTTCGAGCCGAACGGCAGCGACTTGTGGGCGGCCGTGAGCTTGCTCGCATCGAAGCGCTCACCGCTCGCGGTCGGTCCGCCGTCGGTGCCGTCACCGCCGCCGTAGAACGACATCGGGCACTCCCCGGAGGTGCCGGCGGACTTGCCCGACTTCGAGGGACCGGAGTCCTCCGAGCCCGAGCTCTTCGAGGACGACTTTCCGCTGCCCGACGACGAGGACTTCGACGTCGAGGGCTTCGGCTCCGGGGCCTGGGTCTTCGTCTCGAGCGAGACCTTGCCGGGCTTCTCCTTCGCCTGGTCCTCGGCCTTCTTCAGGTTCTCATCGGCGGCCGGGCTGGCAGCGGGAACCTCGACGACGACGGGGCTCTCGGCGACGACACGGCTGTTGTTGTCCGTGGCGCCGGGGACCATCGCGAAGCTCGAACCGACGACGGCCGCGGTGGCCGCGGCGGGGACGACGAACGCCGAGAGGACGGGGCGGGACCGGACCGCGGCGAGGACGCCGCCGGCGGATGCGGGTTCCGGAGTGTGCCGACCGGAGCGCTTCTTCCCCGGCTTGAGCGCGGAGAGGATCGAACCCTTCGTCGAGGTCGAGGAGTGTTTGCCCACTGTCCGTCCTTCGTGTCGATGAGCGGCACAGTGCTGACCGTGCCTCAAGTTATCGGATCGTTACCAGAGGACAGTCTAGTTAACAAACTGTTACATTTCCACCGCGGCACGCGAAGAGGACGAGAGGTCGCTCACATGTTGAGCATCTCGCCGACGCTCTCAGCGCGGATCGGGATCCTTCGGGTCCTTCTTCGAGACCTTGTCGATGAGGCGGCGCACACCGTCGGCACCGGTCGTCACCGTCTCCTGAGCCTTGTCGAAGGCGCGCTCGACCTTGCCGCTGCGCACGGCCTCGTCGATCGCGTGGGACACATTGCCGAGCGCCTTGTTCACGCCTGCTTCGGTGGCTTCGATGAGCCGCGACCCCTTCGCCGCCTCGCGCACATTCCTCACCCCGCTGCTCGCAGCGCCGTAGGCGCGACCAGCTGCGGACCGTGCCCGCTGGGTCGGGGTCCGTTTGGTGGAATCGATGACGAAGTCGGGTTCGAGGGGCTCTTCTTCTCGGCTCATGCCTCCATCGTTGTCGACGCGGTTCGCGATTTCAACAGGAGCCTAGGATTGGACCATGAATTCCCAGCCCGAGGTCATCGCCCACCGCGGCGGTCGCTGGCCGGAGACGAGCGAGAACACTCTGGCCGCCTTCACCCTCGCCGCCGAGGCGGGGGTGGGGTGGATGGAGACCGACGTCCATGCCTCTTCCGATGGGGTGCTCTTCGCCGCGCACGACGCCGATCTGTCCCGCATCGCCGGCCGCCCCCACCTCATCCGCGAACTGTCGGCGGCCGAACTCGATCGGCTCGACCTCGTCGACGGCGGGCGCCTGCCCCGCCTCGGCGCGCTCTTCGACGCCCTGCCGCACGTCGAGTGGAACATCGACGTCAAATCCCCGGTCTCGATCGCCGCGATGATCCGCTTCGTCCGGGCCCGCCGGGTCGAGGACCGCCTGCGCCTCGCGTCGTTCTCGGATACGACGCTTACCCGGCTACGGCGAGCTCTGCCCGGGGTGCGCACCTCGGCGGGAACCGGGGAGACGGCACGGTTCGCAGCGGGTGCCCTGCCGTTTCTGCCTGCCCGCGGACTCCTCCGCCTCCCGCCGGGACTCGACGCCCTCCAGGTCCCGATGCGCTGGAAGCGAGTGCCTGTGGTCACCGCGGATTTCGTCGACCGCGCCCACCGGATCGGACTCGCGGTGCACGTGTGGACGATCGACGACCCCGCGGACATGGTCGAACTCGCCCGCCTCGGCGTCGACGGGATCGTCACCGACGAGGTGCGGCTGGCCCAGACGACACTGTCATCCCTCACCGGGTTGTCAGCCGGGATCCCGGGGCGGAAGGGGAATAGCCGAAGACGGTAGACTGTTGCCTTTGTACGGTCTCGGCAGTCGCGTCGGAAGGGAAGAGATATGAGCGAACGCAGTCTCCGCGGAACGCAGTTGGGCTCGCGCAGCCTCGAGTCGGAGGAGGGCGTCGAGCCCGCGCCCCGACAGATGGTCGAATTCGAATGCGAGGACGGCACCCGGTTCAAGGTTCCGTTCTCGATCGAAGCGGAAGTCCCCTCGACATGGGATTCGGGCATCCACGGCATCGGTGTGCGCGTCGGCGTCAACGAACCCGACGGGGAACCCGAGAAGCACGTGCGCTCGCACTGGGACATGCTCCTCGAGCGCCGGTCCTTCGACGAACTCCAGGTCCTCCTCGACGAGCGCCTGGCGATTCGCCGCGGTGAGGTTCCCGCGAACAGCTGATATTCCACACACACGAGGGGTGCCGGTCGATCGACCGGCACCCCTCGTGCTGTCTGCCGACTCTGTGTCGGCTGCCGCTGCTCCGGTCAGGCTCTCCTGCGGCCGAGCAGGCTCTTGAGCTGGCGTCCGCGTCGGGCCAGACCCCACCCCGCGACCTTCGTGAAGGCCTCGGAGATGATCGAGGAGCTCATCTTCGACTCCCCCAGTTCGCGTTCGACGAAGACGATGGGGACCTCGAGGACGCGGAACCCGGCATCGACCGTGCGGCCGGTCATGTCGATCTGGAAGCAGTAGCCCTGGGACTGCACCCCTGAGAGGTCGAGGGATTCGAGGACGACCCTCCGGTAGGCGCGGAACCCGGCCGTGGCATCGCGCACACCCAGGCCCATCGCCGCATCGACGTAGAGGTTCGCGCCGCGGGAGAGGAGGAAGCGCGAGCGCGGCCAGTCGACGATCGCCCCGCCGCGCACCCACCGGGAGCCGATGACGAGGTCGGCCTCGTCCGCGAGGGCCGGCGCAAGCAGCTGACCGAGGTCGAGGGGACGATGGGAGCCGTCGGCGTCGAACTCGCAGATGATCTCGTAGTCGCGCTCGAGCGCCCACGCGAAACCGGCGATGTAGGCCATGCCGAGCCCGGACTTCTCACTGCGATGGAGGACATTGACCCGCGGGTCGCTCGCGGCGAGTTCGTCGGCCCACTGCCCCGTGCCGTCCGGGGAGCCGTCATCGACGACGAGGACGTCGACTGCGGGCTGATGCTCGAAGAGACCGGCGAGGGTCACGGGCAGGGCAAGCCGTTCGTTGTATGTGGGGATGACGACGAGGATCTTTGGAATCACGGCCCCCACCCTACGCCCGCACAGGGGGAAACAATGAGCCGACACCCCCGCCTTCGGACCACGATGTGCCGGGCATCACAGCCGCAGAGCACAGCGAGTTATCTAATGACAGGAGCGTCGGCTCCATCCCACGCGCGGTGGAATGTCAACGACGAATCTAATCGCACTTGAGCTTCAGGCAAAATCACTCTCACCTGGGAGAATGGTCGAAATCGCAGGTGAGGGGCAAGTTACCGGAGCGAAAAAACTTTCACTCATCGGCGTGTCGGATCGACATCAGCCCACGCGTGTGGGAAGCGCCACGTCGGCAGCGAGCTCCGGCAGTCCCGGAGTCCCCGACCGGGGGTCGGTGCTCCAGGCAGCGACTCGGGCGTCGGCGACCTGGACGACGAGCCGCTCGACGCTCCAGCGCACGAAGTCGGCGTCGGCTCCGGGGCGCAGCACCCCGCCCTCGGGATTGCCGGCGGCACGATGGGCGAAGCGGGTCGCGGCATTGAAGGCCGCGCGCGCTCCGATCCCGTCGGAGCCGAGGACCGCCGAGCGGACGCTGCCCCACGGCGAGTCGTCGCCGAGTGCCAGGGAGACCTGTGCACCGGCCGAGAGCAGCGCCGCCAAGGGCTGGTCGCGGCCGGGATCGAGGGTGACGGCGATCCCCGACCGACCGAGCGCCTCGACGCTCTCGGCGGGGACGGGGAAGTCGAGCAGCAGACGGTAGCCCCACCGCTGCGCGTGCGCCGGGGACTCGCTCAGCCGGTCGAGCACGGCGGCGAGCTCAGACGGTGTCGAGACGACGAGGTAGAGCGAGGTCTCGGGCAGGGTGTCGAGACCGACCAGCGCAGCTGCCGGCAGCCAGGCCCGCTCCCCGCCCGCAGCGAGATCCGGATAGCCGATGATCCGCAGCTCGTCGGGGGCCTGTGCCGAGAAGCGCTCGATCGCGGCCGGGTCGCCGAGCACGTGGACGTGCATGATCCCGCGGGCGTGGAGGTCTGCCGCGGTGGGCGCATCCGGACCGAGCACGAGCCCGGCATGGACGAAGCCGGGGGCGAGGAAGTCCCCGCCGAGGTCGGCCGCGGCCGGGTCGAGGGCGAGGGCCGCCTCGTCCGAACCGATGAAGCTCACGGTCCCATCCGCGGTGCCCAGGGCAGTCGCGAAGGGGTCGGCGCTGCTGTAGACGTCTCCGCCGTAGTACATATTCACAGCCGACAGGCTACACCTGCTCACGACCTGCGCGCGCATCCGCGTCAGGAGTCTCGGGTAGGGTCGGGGACTGTGAAGCCTTTGGTACTCGTCGACACGCCCGCGCTCTACTACCGCGCCTTCTATTCGGTGCCGGACTCGATCGTCAACGATGAGGGTCAGCCGGTCAACGCGGTCCGCGGAGTCCTCGACGCGATCGCCCAGATGATCCGCCGCTTCTCCTCCGCCCGGGTCGTCGCGACGATGGACGCCGATTGGCGCCCGGCGTTCCGCACCGCGATCATGCCCGAGTACAAGGCCGCCCGCATCAAGGACGAGGAGGCGGGCACCGAGATCCCACCGGAGCTCGACGCCCAGCTGCCGATCCTGCGGGCCGTGCTCACTGCCGCAGGCATTCCCATCGCCGAGGCGGACGGCACCGAGGCCGACGACGTCATCGCGACGATGGCGGCCGAGTCGACCACCCCCGTCGTCATCGTCTCCCCCGACCGCGACCTTCTCGCCCTCCTCGACGCCGACCGTGACGTCAGCGTCCTGCGCCCCCGCAAAGGCGGCGAATGGGAGGCGATCACCGCGGCCGACCTGCCGGAGCTCTACGGCGTCGAATCGGGCATCCGCTACCGTGAGCTCGCCGCCCTGCGCGGGGACCCCTCCGACGGCCTTCCCGGTGCGGCGGGGATCGGGGAGAAGACCGCTGCCACCCTGCTGACGAACTTCGGGACGCTCGCGGGAATCGTCTCCGCGGCCAAGGCCGGAGTGAAGACCGGCGGTCTGAGCCCGAAGCGCGCGACGACGATCGTCGACTCCGAGGAGATGCTCGCCCGCACCGTCGAGGTCATGACGTGCCTGACCGACGTCGACCACGGCATCGCCCTCGACTCACTCCCCAGGTCCCTCGACGCCGCTGCGCTCGAGACTGCGGCCCACGGGCAGAACATCGCCCGCTCGGTCGACAACCTGCTCGCCGCCCTCGACAGCGCCGGCGTCACAGCCTCCCCGGACACCGGGGAACGCCCCGGCGCAGAAGTGCCGTGGCCCCAGGCCCGGCTCATCGGCTTCGACCTCGAGACCACCGGGGTCGACCCCGACACCGCGCGCATCGTCACCGCCGCCCTCGTCGAGGAGCCCGACCGGGTGGAGATGTGGCTGGCCGATCCCGGCGTCGAGATCCCCGAGGCCGCCCGCGCCGTCCACGGCATCACGACGGAGTACGCGCAGGCAAACGGCGCCCCGGCCGTCGAGGTCGTCACCGCCCTGTGCACCGCGCTGGCCGGGTTCCGCGACGAAGGTGCCGTCGTCGTCGGCCACAACATCGTCTACGACCTGAGCGTCCTCGACGCCGAGGTGCGCCGGCACCGGCCCGACCTCGAGCTGCGGGCACTGCTGCCGGCGATCGTCGACACCTTCGTCCTCGACCGGCAGGTCGACCGGTACCGGAGAGGCAAGCGCACGCTCACGGCCACCGCCGAAGCGTGGGGCGTGGACCTCCTCGACGCCCACGATGCCGCCGCCGACGCGCGCGCGGCCCTGGACATCTCCCGAGCATTGGCCATGAAGTCGACGGAAATCGCCGCACTCACGGGACCGGAGATCATGGCCGCCCAGGGCGAATGGAAACGCGCTCAGGCCGCCGATCTCCAGGCATTCCTGCGCCGGAAGGGAAACGCCGACGCCGTCGTCGACGGATCCTGGCCGATCGCCGACGAGGATAGACTTCAGTCGCGACCCTAACGACGTAAAGGACGATGAATTGGGACTCTTCTCCCGTTTGCTCAACCGCCCCGGCGCCCAGGCCGAGAAGGCCACAGGATGGTTCGAGAAGGCCACGGCCCAACTCGACGAGGCGGCCCGCGAGTTCGCTGATCTCAGCGACGCCGAACTCACCGAGGCGGCCGCCGAGGTCTTCGCGACCGGCACGGCTCGTGAGACTCTCGTCCGCTACGCCGCACTCGCGCGGGAGGCCGCGGAGCGCACCCTGGGCGAACGCGCGTACGACACGCAGCTCATAGGACTCATCGGCCTCCTCCAGGGCCACATCGTGCAGATGGCCACCGGTGAGGGCAAGACCCTCGTCGGGGCGCTCGCGGCAGCCGGCTACGCCCTCCAGGGCCGCCGCGTCCACGTCGTCAGCGTCAACGACTACCTCGCGGTGCGCGACCGCACGTGGATGCACCCGGTCTTCGACCTCCTCGGCGTGTCGTCGGCGGCGATCTCGGCGGTCCAGGACGACGACCATCGACGTGAGTCGTACCGGGCGGAGGTCGTCTACGGTTCGGTCACCGAGGTCGGCTTCGACGTCCTCCGCGACCGCTTCGTCCTCGACGATGACGACATCCGCGTCACCGACCGCGACGTCGTCATCGTCGACGAAGCCGACTCGGTGCTCATCGACGAGGCCCGCGTCCCCCTCGTCCTCGCCGGCTCCTCGAGCATCGAGGACGGCAACGAGCGCATCGCCGCCCTCGTCGAGACCCTCACCCCGGACACCGACTACGAGATCAGCCCCGACCGCCGTGCCGTCTCCCTCACCGATGCGGGCGTCACCCGGGTCGAGGAGGAGCTCGACGTCGAACTCTACGGCAACGGCGCCGCCGACCTCGCCGCCGTCAACCTCGCCCTCTACGCGAAGGCCCTGGTCAAACGCGACATCGACTACCTCGTCGTCGACGGACGCATCAAGCTCATCTCCGCCTCCCGCGGACGCGTCGCCGAACTCCAGCGCTGGCCAGACGGCCTCCAGGCCGCCGTCGAAGCGAAGGAGAAGCTCGCGACCACCGAGAGCGGCGAGATCCTCGACCAGATGACCGTCGAAGAGCTCATCCACGGCTATGCGACGGTGTGCGGGATGACCGGCACGGCGCTGGCCGTCGGCGATGACCTGCGGGAGTTCTACGACCTCGAGATCGTGCCCGTCGACACGCACCTGCCCGTCGTCCGCGAGGACGAAGCCGACCGCCTCTACACGTACCAGGAGTCGAAGGAGCGGGCGATCGTCGAGGAGGTCGTGGACAACCATGCGAAGGATCGTCCCGTGCTCATCGGCACCTCCTCGGTCGCCGAGAGCGAATCCCTGGCCCAGCGCCTGACCGAACGCGGCGTCGAGGTCGCCGTCCTCAACGCGAAGGACGACTCCGCGGAAGCCGAGATCATCGGCGCGGCCGGTCGGCCAGGCGCCGTGACCGTCTCGACGCAGATGGCCGGGCGCGGCACGGACATCCGGCTCGCCGACGACTCCGTCGCCGAGGCCGGTGGTCTGCTCGTCATCGGCGCCGGACGCTACCCATCCTCCCGCCTCGACGATCAGCTGCGCGGACGTGCGGGCCGGCAGGGCGACCCGGGCACCTCGGTGTTCTTCACCAGCCTCGAGGACGAACTCCTCACCCGGGTGCCGGAGATCCAGCGCTTCGTCTCCGAAGGCGACGAGACCGGATGGATCGATTCGAAGCGGGCGCTCACCCTCGTCGAGCACGCCCAGCGCATCGCCGAGGGCCAGAACACGGCCCTGCACCGCGACACGTGGCGCTTCAACGAGCTCATGGCCAAGCAGCGCGAACTCGTCCTCGCCCGGCGCAGAGAGCTGCGGACGGACGACGCGGCGATCACCGAACTCAAGGACCGCCTCGGTGAGAAGGCCGAGGAGCTGGCCGAAGCGCACTCCCCCGAGGTCGTCGACGAGAGCCTGCGGGAGGTCCTGCTCTTCCACCTCGACGCCCGCTGGGTCGACCACCTCGCGTTCCTCAACGACCTGCGTGAGGGCATCCACCTGCGCACCTTCGCCAAGGAGAAGCCGCACGAGGCGTTCAACACGGAGTCGATCCGCGTGTTCTCCTCGTTCTGGTCCGATGTCCTCGACGACTCCGTGACCACCGTCGAGGAGGCCGAGTTCACCGCCGACGGCATCGACCTCGTCTCCCACGGGCTCAAACGCCCGTCGTCGACGTGGACCTACCTGACGACGGAGAACGCGTTCGGCTCCGACATCGAGAACATCGTCAAACGCATCCGCCGCTGAGGCACCGACGCCGGGCGGGCGACGGGCAGGCTCTGCGCCGCAGCCCTGCCCGCAGGCTCAGGTGTCGGCGACGACGCCGCGGCGCACGGCTTCGATCGTGCGCCGGATGCGCACGGCCGTCTCCGGCGGGCACACCTCGGCGACCTGACCGAGCAGGTCGAGGGTCTGCTTCGCCCAGCGGACGAAGTCGCCGGCGGCTATGTCGGTGCCCCGCAGCGACTCGGCGAGGTTCTTGCCCTCCGTCCACCGGAACATCGGGACGAAGAGGCCCCGGTCGGGTTCCGGGGTGGGGGTGAGCGCATGCTGCTCTTCGAGCCGGAAGAGCTCCCGCCACAGGTCGATCGCCTCATCGCCTGCGACCTTGAGGTCACGGCTCGGGGCGCGCTCGGCGTGGAAGCTCTCGCTGCGCCTGGCCTGGTAGACGAAGCACGAGGCGAAGGCTGCGAGTTCGGGTTCGGTGAGCCGATCCCAGAGTCCTGCCCGCACCGTGAGCGCGACGAGGAGGTCCCGCTCACCGTAGATGCGGCGGAGCATGTCGGCGTGCTCGGGATCGAAGCCGAGGGTAGACAGCACCTCCTGCACGCGTTCGAAGACGAGGGCGATCGACGTCGTGCGGCCCTCGATGCGCTTGATCAGGGACGCGTTCTCCTTCTCGAGCTTCGCCGCCCGATTCGCCCACCGGGCGTGCATCTCCCGATCCGGGCAGTCATGGCACGGATGGGCGCGCATGCGCGCGGTGAGTTCGGACACGGATGCGCTCACCCCGCCGGGGGTCTGTCGGGACACCCAGCGGACGTCGCGGTCGACGCGGCCGTCGGCGACCGCCTCGGCGAGGATCCCCAGCAGCGCCCGCCGGTCCGCGGCCTGCCGATGGTTGAACTTCTTCGGGACCTTGATCCGGCCCATGGGCGCCACCGGTTGGGTCACCTCGTGGGGGCGCAGATGCCAGACCTTGCCCTGCTCGGTGAGCACGGTGGGCAGACGTGAGACCCCGTCGCGGGAGGACATCGGGGCGATGATCACGGCTGTTCCCTCGACCCGACGGGCGGGCAGGGTGATGACGTCGCCGACCTTGAGCGCCGACAGCGATTCGACGATCTCACGCTGCCTGACCTTCGTCTTCGTCTGCGTCTCCTGCTTCTCCGTCTCCGAGATCTCCCGGCGCAGGGCCGCGTACTCCGCGAAGTCGCCGCGGTCGCAGTGCATCGACTTCTCATACGCGGCGATCGTCGCCTCGTTCTTGCGCACCTTCCGGGCGAGCCCGACGACGGCCTTGTCGGCCTGGAACTGGGCGAACGATGTCTCGAGCACCTTCGCGGCATCGGCCGGGCTCATCCGCGAGAGCAGATTGGCCGTCATGTTGTACGTGGGGCCGAAGGCCGAACCGAGCGCGTACGACCGGTTCGAGGCGAGCCCGGCGACTTCGCTGATGTCCATCGTCGGATGCCACACGACGACGGCGTGGCCGATCCGGTCGATGCCGCGCCGGCCCGCCCGCCCGGTCAGCTGCGTGTACTCCCCCGGCGTGATCGAGACGTGGGCTTCGCCGTTGAACTTCACGAGCTTCTCGAGCACGACGGTGCGGGCGGGCATGTTGATGCCCAGCGCCAGCGTCTCCGTGGCGAAGACGACCTTGATGACCCCGGCGGAGAACAGCTCCTCGACGAGTTCCTTGAACTGCGGGATCATCCCCGCATGGTGGGCGGCGACGCCGAGGAGGAGGCCTTCGCGGAACGAATGGTAGCCGAGGATGCCGAGGTCCTCGGCCGGCAGCTCCTCGCGCAGTCGCTCGAGGGCGGCATTGACGATGACCTTGTCCTCGCGCGAATTGAGGTCGGCGCCCGTGGCGATGTACTGCTCGACGGCTTCGTCGCAGCCGTTGCGGGAGAAGATGAACATGATCGCCGGCAACATCCCCGCCTCGGCGAGGGAGGCGACGATCTGGGTGCGGCTGGGACGCCGGAACCGCGACCGGGCGCCCTTCTCCCGCTTCGACCGCGGGCCGCCGTACGTGCGGGTCGCATGCGTGAGCGCCGGGTCGATGCGCTCGGAGTCCTGGTGGGTGAACAGGTCGTACATCCGATGCCCGACGAGAGCATGGTTGACCAGCGGCACGGGTCGGTGCGAGGTCGAGATCACCGTGGTCGGCCCGCGCACCTCGCGCAGCCATGCGCCGAACTCCTCGACGTTGGACACGGTCGCGGACAGGGAGACGACCTGGACGCGTTCGGGAAGGTGGATGATCACCTCTTCCCACACGGGTCCGCGGAAGCGGTCGGCGAGGTAGTGCACCTCGTCGAGGACGACGAAGCCGAGGTCGGTCAGTCCCCCCGGATCGTTGTAGAGCATGTTCCGCAGGACCTCGGTGGTCATGACGATGATCGGCGCATCCCGGCGGATCGTCGTGTCCCCGGTGAGCAGGCCGACGTTCTCCTCCCCGTGCACGGCCACGAGGTCGGCGAACTTCTGGTTGCTCAGTGCCTTGATCGGGGTGGTGTAGAAGACCCGGGTGCCCGCGTCCATCGCGAGGTCGACGGCGAATTCGGCGATGATGGTCTTGCCCGCGCCCGTCGGGGCGGTGACGAGGACATCCTTGCCCTCCTGAAGCTCGGTGCACGCCTGGATCTGGAAGTCGTCGAGGTCGAAGTCCGTGCGGGCGAGGAAGCGACCCAGCGGGGTCTGCTCCCGTTCGGCACGGGCCCGGAACTGCGCATAGGCCTCAGCGGGGCTGAGCGCCTCGGCCGAGCCCACCGCCTCGGAGCCGGCGGGATCGATGTCGGTGCCGGCACGCTTGGTCATGGATTCCTCTTCTCGGGTTCGTCGAGCTCCTCGGGGTCGACCCACAGGCCCTGGGCGACGAGCTTGCGCCTGCGCCTGCGGTCGTTCAGCACGCACACGCCCCACGCGAGGCAGAACAGGGTGATCATGGGGATGACGAGGAAGAACATCGACATCGCATCGGGGGTCGGGGTGGCGATCGCGGCGAAGACGAAGACGATCATGACGATGATCCGCCACGACTTGCGGATCCGCGTCGCCGAGAGGATGCCGAGCATGTTCAGTCCCACCATGAGCACGGGCAGGACGAAGGCGATGCCGAAGACGACGATGATGATCATGACGAACGTCAGGTAGTCCTGGGCGGGGATGATGTTCGTCGCCCCCTGCGGGGTGAACGAGGTCAGGGCCTTCACCGCGTTGGGCAGGGCGAAGAACGCCATCGCGGACCCGGCGAGGAAGAGCGGGACGGCGGCGCCGAGGAACCCGAACGAGTAGCGCTTCTCCTTGCTCGTCAGGCCGGGGACGACGAACGCCCACACCTGGTAGAGCCAGATCGGACACGAGATGAAGAGCCCGATGAAGAGGGAGAGCTTGATCTTCATGTCGAACGGGGAGGCGACTCCGGCGAAGTTGATCTCCGCCATCCGGCCCGTCGAGTCGTTGATCGTGCGGATCGGCTCCTGGAGGATGTCGAGGACCGGATCGTAGAGGAACCAGCCGCCCACGGCGCCGAGGACGATCGCGATCGCTGCGATGAAGAACCGATTGCGCAGTTCGACGAGGTGCCCCATGACGGGCATCCTCTTCTCAGGGTTCTTCTTCCTCGAGGTCTTACCCGACCGTTCGCTGCTGTCTTTCACTTCTCGCGTGACTGCGGATCCTGGTTCCTGTGCGCCGCCGGCTCGGGCGCGTCGGCGGTCGGCGTCGTCGGGGTCGACTGACCCGTCTCACGGCCGAGCTCTCCCGGCTCGGTCGTCTTCTCATCCTTGTCGTCGCGGAGGTCCTTGACCTCGGACTTGAAGATCTTCAGCGACTGGCCGAGGCTCCTGGCCAGCATCGGCAGCTTGGGAGCGCCGAAGATGAGGATGATGACGATGACCACCACGGCGATGTGCATGGGGCTGAGGTTCATGGAAGCTCCTTAGATTGCTCAGATCGATTCTACGCTGTGCGGCTGAGCCTTTCATCCGCTCAGCCGAGGCGCGCCCTGGCCGCTGCGACGGCGTCGGGGGCGTCGATGTCGGCGATGACCTCGGCGTGACCGAGGAGGAAGCGGCTGAGCCAGTCGGTCGAATGGACGGAGAACCGCACCGCCACGCTGCCGTCGCCGGAGTAGGTCCGTTCGTTCACATCGAGTTCATCGGCCAGCCACGCGCCTTCGGCGCTCAGCGTCATCGTCACCTCAATCGGTGCAGGCGCGGGCGCACCCGTGCCGATGGGCGGATGCCCGGTCTCCGACCACTGGCGGATGCGGGAGAGCGCGAACCGCCTTGGGGCCTGCGCCGAATAGCACCACGCGTCGAGGTACCAGTCGGCGCCGGGCACGAGCCGGGTGGGGGCGATGACCCGAGTGGTCAGTTCGTCCCGGGATGCGACGTAGTAGTCGATCTCGACGGCCGTGCTCTCGTCGATGAAGGACTTCAACGCGGTCATGAGTTCGGCGTCGGCGGGGACGGGGCTGACGTCGACGGGCGTGTGGAGGTTCTCCCCCGCCGCCACCCGCAGCTTCGTCGCGGCCGTGCGCACCGCCTCGGCGTCGAGACCGGGGAGGGCGTCGATGAGTTCGAGGGCGAGGACGAGCAGGCCCGCCTCCTCGGCGCTCAGCCGCACGGGCACGGAGACCTCCTCGGCGTTGGAGATGAAGATCTTCCCGCCGTCCCAGGTCGCGTCGATGAGGTCATCGGGCATGTGCCCGGGACGACCGGTGACGAAGAGGAGCTCGAGGTCGTCGATGAGGGTGGCCGCATCGATGCCGAAGTACGCGGCGGTCTCCTCGAGGTCGGCACCGGGGTGGGCGTCGAGGTAGGGGACGAGGCTGAGCAATCGGGTGAGGCGTTCACGCGCTGAGGACATTGCGGCCTCCCAGTCGCTCCAGGGCCTCGGCGATGACCTGCCGGCGCCGGTCGACGGCGCGGACGAGCTCCTCGGGGCCGGTGACTGTCACCGCGTCGCCGTAGCCGACGATCTCCGCGGCCAGGGTCGCGGCATCGGAGTACTCGACGATGTGGGTGGCCCCGTCGACGCTCACGGCGCGCCGGCGCAGCGGATCGGCGCGGTGCGCGGCGATGGTGAGGACCGCTTCGTCGACGACGGCCATCTCCGTGCTCGCATTGAGCGAGACCTGGGGCACGAAGTCGGCGGGGATCTCGTAGTCCCCGGCCTCCCGCCCGCCGAGGCGCCCGAGCCTGCCCTCGATCCGGGTGAGCCGGAACGTCCGTTCGGCGTCCCGGTCGAGGTCGTTGCCGACGAGGTAGACCCGGTCGCCGCGGCTGAGCAGGGCGTAGGGTTCGAGCCGGACCTTCCGGGGGCTCTGACCGGGCTTGTGGTATTTGAACCCGACCGCCTCCCGGGCGTTGATGTGGTGCAGGGCGGTGGCGAAGTTCGCATTCCCCAACTTGCTCGCCGCCCCGGGTCCGAAGCCGAGGCCGGGAGCGTCGTCGTCGAGTTCGAGGCCGAGCGCGCGCAGCTTCGTCAGCGCCTGCGCACTCGATTCGCTCAGCTCGGTGTCCGACCAGAACCGTGCGGCCACCGCGACCGCGGCGGCCTCGGAGGGGGTGAGGTCGACGTCGCCCATCGCATAGTCATCCGTCGAGATGCGGTAGCCGGTCTCTCCGACATCGGAGTACGCGTCGTGTTCGGCGCGGGTGGCGATCGTGATCCCCATGTGCCGCAGCAGCTCCTTGTCCCGGGAGAACTTGCGGTCGAACGCCGTGTCGTCGAGGTCTTGGTAGCCGTCGATCGCACTCATCAGCGTGCGCCTGGACACCCAGCCGCGGGCCGCGCGCAGCGCGATGAGCAGGTTCATCAGACGCTCGGTCTGCTGCCGCTGCCGGTTGGGACGTTGAGAGTTCACAGACTCCACCGTAGCCGATCCCGGCGGGTGCGCGGGTTAGGGTTGGGGGCATGATCCATTGGCGCACAGGCACCGTCACAGCCATCCGCAGCTCCCGTCCCGGCCTCACCGAGGTCGACGCCGCCCTCGAGTCCCCGCTGCCGGGTTCCGAGGTCGACTCGATCAGGGCGATCGCCTACACCGATGCCGTGGGCGAACCCGAGGTCGGCGACACCGTGCTGCTCAACGTCTCGGCCCTGGCCAAACGCCTGGGCACCGGCGGTTTCGGTCTCATCGTGGCCCTGCCCGAGCGCCTGCCCGCCGATTCCCCGCCCGGTCCCGGCCATCTAGTCAAGGACCGCTACTCGCCGCTGCAGACGATGGTGCTCGGCGTCGACGACCAGGAGTCGGAGCATCATGGGGTGCTGGCCGAGGCGGAGTCGATCGGGGGCATGCCCGTCCTCGTCGCCGACCTCCACTCGGCCCTGCCCGCGATCGTCGCGGGCATCCGAGCCGACAACCCGCAGGCGCGCATCGCCTACGTCCTCAGCGACGGGGCCGCCCTGCCGGCGGCGTTCTCGCAGGCGGTCGCCGGGCTCAAGGAGGCCGGCTGGATCACCGGGAGTGTGAGCACCGGACAGTCGTGGGGCGCGGACTTCGAGGCCGTGACGATCCACACGGGACTGCTCGCCGCCAAGCACGTCCTCGGCGCCGACATCGCCGTCGTCGCCCAGGGCCCCGGGAACCTCGGCACCGGCACGAAGTACGGGTTCTCCGGTCTCGTCACCGGCGAGCACCTCAATGCCGCCGCCCTCCTCGGCGGGGTCCCCATCGGGGTGCTGCGGATGTCGAACGCCGACGCCCGCGGACGCCATTTCGGCATCTCCCACCACACCCTGACCTCCCTGTCGGAGATCGCCCGCCCCGGGGTCCGCGTGCCCGTGCCGGACTTCACCACGCTCACGGAGACCGAGCGTGCGCAGATGGACCCGGATCCCGCAGTCATCGCCGACACGGTGGCCGAGCAGCTGCCGAGACTCTCCGACCATGAGCTCGTCGACGTCGACCTCACCGGTCTGTGGCAGGCGCTTGAGGGCACTCCCGTGGGTCTGTCGACCATGGGACGCAGACTGCCCGCCGATGCGGCAGCGTTCCTCGCTGCCGCCGCGGCGGGCAGATATGCGGCCGGCCTCCTCTGAGAGGAGCCTGGCGGCGACCTCCGACTAGCGGATTCCTTCGAGGTCGCACACGAAGATGAGGCTCTCACCGGGCTTGATGACCCCGCCGGCGCCCTGATCGCCGTAGGCGAGGTGCGGCGGGATCTGCAGGGTGCGGCGACCGCCGACCTTCATGCCCTGGATGCCCTGGTCCCAGCCGGCGATGACCATGCCGGAGCCGAGGCGGAACTCGAGCGGGGTGCCGCGGTTGTACGAGGCGTCGAACTCCTCGCCGGTCGAATGGGCGACACCGACGTAGTTGACGCTCACGGTGTCCCCGGCCTTCGCCTCGGGGCCCTCGCCGATGATGTCATCGACGATGACGAGTTCGGTGGGGGCGTCGCCGCCGGGGAAGTCGACGTCGGGCTTCTGCTTGCTCATGATGGGTCTCCTGTCTCTTGAAGTTCTCGTTGTGAAGGGTACAGAACTCTCAGCCTACGGCGGAGAGAATGTCGATTACGAAGACGAGGGTCGCGTTCGCCGGGATCTTCGGAGGGCTGCCCGCCTCGCCGTAGCCTTTGTCCGGAGGAATGACGAGGACGATCTGGCTGCCGACCTTCTGGCCGACGAGTCCTTCGTTCCAGCCATCGATCACAGGAGCTTGGCCAACCGGCTCAACGGCAAACGGCGTACGTCCTCCCTGCCAGCTCGAGTCGAAGTACTTCGAGTTGTCATCCCAAAGCCAGCCGGAATACTGCACAGCGACTTTCTGACCTTCCTTGACCTCGGGACCATTGCCCTGGATGGTCGTGTACGTCGCGAGCTTCGTCGGGGCCTTGCCCTGAGGCTTGGAGATCTTGGGCTCGCCGTTGTCGGCCCACGTCACAGTGACAGGGTTGCCGGACTGGTCGACTTTATCGCCCTGTGCACGAGTGAGCGGCTTCTCGGTGGCTTTTACGTCAAAGACGTAGACGAGTGTCTGTGCTGGCTGACCCGACTGGGTAGTACCGTTCATCGTCATGATGAATCGCTCGCCGACGGAGGCTTTGATCAGCACATCGTACAGTTCCTGCGAGATATCGCCAGGAATGTTCATCATGATTGACGCTGGCGCCTTGGAGTCATAGCTCGATTCAACAAGCTTTCCGGTGTTGCCGGAATAGAGCGTCATGTCCGCGGTGACGCGATCACCGTCTTCGATCTTTTTCCCCGTGCCCTTTTCGATCGTCTTGCTCTCCGTCTTCTCGACGACGAGCGGGGCCGCGAAGCTCACGCTCGGCTTCTCCCCCGTCTTCCCCTCGACGGTGATGTCGTCAAGGCTCGTCGACTTCGCGTCCTGGGCCGGCACCGAGGCGGGGGCGCTGGCCCCGCCGTCCTCGGGTTCGCTCTGCCCGCAGGCCGAGAGCAGCAGCACGGCTGCGGCGATGGCACTGAGCACTGTGGTGCGCACGTGGTTCCTTTCGTTCGATCACTCCAGAGCGCATCCTACAGGCCGGCGATGAGAGCCTCGGCCTGCGGATGCGTCGGGGAGAAGGGGTCTTTGAGCGCGACGGCGCGGCCGGATTCGTCGTTGAGCCGCAGATGCACCCAGTCGACGGTGTAGTCGCGGCGGGCGTCGTGGGCGGCGCGGATGAAGGCGCCGCGCACGGCTGCGCGGGTGCTCGCCGGCGGCGTGTCCTTCGCCGCGGTCTGGGCGTCAACGGTGACGAGGCGCTTGGCCAGTCCGGCCGCCTCGAGCTTCGGGAAGAGGCCCGTGGCCGGGGTGATGTCGTGGTAGGCGATGTCGAGGCGCTGGATCTGCGGGTCGGCGAGTCCGATGCCTCCGCGCGTCATCGCCCGGTCGATGAGCGCCCGTTTCATCACCCAGTCGATCTCCGTGTCCACGGCCGAGAAGTCCTGGGATCCGAGGGCCTCGAGCATCCGCGTCCACAGGTCGATGACATAGCCGGCGAGTCCGTCCTCGCCGAGGCTGTGGTCGCCGGTCTCCACGAGGTGGGCCGCCCGGTCGCGGTAGTCGGCGAGGAGTCCCAGCGGCGTCGTCGTCGACCCGTCGGTCCGCTCGAGGCGGGTGCGCCCGGTGAGGTCGCGGGCGACGACCCGGATGTCGCGGACGGGGTGGCGCAGACCGTGGTCGGGGATCCGCGCGCCCTGTTCGATGAGGTCGAGCATGAGCACGGCGGAGCCGAGTTTGAGCGCCGAGGTGGCCGTCGACATCGACGAGTCCCCGACGATGACGTGGAGCCTGCGGTACTTCTCCGCATCCGCGTGGGGCTCGTCCCGGGCGTTGATGATCGGCCGGGAGCGGGTCGTCGCCGAGGACAGACCCTCCCACATGACGTCGGAGCGGGCGGAGAGGCCGAACGTGAGGTCCCCGCGGTCGGCGGTGTCATCCGGTGACAGCGACGAGGTGCGGGGGATGATCGCCCCAGCCCCGACGAGAAGCTGCCGGGTGACGAGGAAGGGCAGGAGGACCGTGGTCAGCCGGTTGAAGTCGAGTCCCCGGCGGATGAGGAAGTTCTCATGCGAACCGTACGAGTTGCCGGCCGCGTCCGTGTTGTTCTTGACCATGTGGATCCGCCCGGAGAGACCGTCGGCGGCGATGCTCGCCTGCGCCTTCTCGAGCAGGTCGATCATCAGGGCCTCCCCGGCCCGATCCTGGGCGAGGAGATCGCCGAGGCTGTCGCATTCGGCCGTCGCATACTCCGGGTGGGAGCCGACGTCGAGGTAGAGGCGGGAGCCGTTGGGCAGGAACACGTTCGAGGAGCGTCCCCATTCGACGACGGGACGGAAGAGGTAGCGGGCGATCTCCTCGGGACCGATGCGCTTGTGGTCCTCCCCCGGGGTGTGCGCGAGGCCGTACTCCGTCTCGAGTCCGTAGATCCGCGCCATCACTGCCCTCGGAGGTCGGCGACGACGGCGTCGGGAAGGCGGCGGAACTTCCGGTGACCCGGCGCCTGCCGGTCGAGGACGGCGGCCTCGAGGTCCGTGACGGCCAGCGGGCCCGAGGTCGTCGCCGCTAGCGCGTCGACGCCGAGGCGCAGCACCGGGTCGAGCGCTTGGGTGCTCGTGACGACCCCGCGGAGCCGGTCGGTGATCGCATCGGCCTGTCCGCCGATCGCGACGTGCTCGGTCTCGTCGATGACCGAACCGTCGTAGGTGATCCGGTAGAGCTGGTCCTCGGTCGGGGTGACCCCGAGTTCGGCGACGACGAGTTCGACCTCGAAGGGCTTCGACTCGGTGGTGAACACTCCGGCCAGGGTCTGGGCGTAGGCGTTCGTCAGGCCGCGCGCGGTGACGTCGCGGCGGTCGTAGGAGTATCCGCGCAGGTCGGCGTAGCGCACTCCCGCCTGGCGCAGCGTCTCAAACTCGTTGTACTTGCCGACGGCGGCGAAGCCGATCCGGTCGTAGATCTCAGCGATCTTGTGCAGGGTCGGTGAGGGATTCTCCGCGAGCAGGAGGATGCCCTCCGCAAAGCGGAGGACGACCACGGAGCGTCCCCGGGCGATGCCCTTGCGGGCGAAGTCCGCCCGGTCCTTCATCAGCTGTTCGGGCGAGACGTAGAACGGGGCCTGGGTCATGACTGCGCCTTCCGGGTCCGTTCGGCGACGACCTCGGCGGCCGTGGCGAGCACCGTCTCGGAGGGCAGCTGCCGGACCCCGGTGGCCAGTTCGACGGTGAAGACCGTCGGGGCGATCGCCCGGACGAAGTCGGGACCGCCCGTGGCCGAATCGTCGTCGGCGGCGTCGAAGAGCGCTTCGACGGCCACCGCGAGCGCCGCCTCGGTGCTCAGATCCGGCTGCCACAGCTTCTTCAGCGCACCCCGGGCGAAACCGGACCCGGAGCCGATCGCATGGAAGCGGTGCTCCTCGTACTTGCCTCCGGTGACGTCGAAGCTGAAGATCTGTCCGTCGGGCCGGGACTCGTCGACCCCGGCGAACATCGGGACGACGGTCAGCCCCTGCATCGCCAGGCCGAGGTTGCCCCGCAGCATCGCGGCGAGCCGGTTGGCCTTGCCGCCCAGAGACAGCCGGGCGTCCTCGATCTTCTCGTAGTGCTCGAGTTCGAGCTGGAAGAGCCGGATGAGGTCGAGGGCGACGCCCGCGGTCCCGGCGATGCCGATGACGGAGAAGTCGTCGGCGGCCCTGACCTTCTCCATCGCATGGGAGGCGATGAGGTTGCCGATCGTCGCCCGCCGGTCACCGGCCATGAGGATGCCGTCGGCGGTGCGGAAGCAGATGATCGTCGTGCCCTCGGGGACCTCGGCGAACTCCCTCTCGCCCATCCGCGGCAGGGCCTCGGGAGCGAGGTCGCGCAGCAGTTCGGTCAGGGAGTTGCTCGTCGAGCTCAGATACGCAGGAGGGAACCCTGCCATCTCATTGCCCGCCCTTCTGGACGAAGTTGCGGACGAACTCCTCGGCGTTGGATTCGAGGACGCTGTCGATCTCGTCGAGGATCGAATCGACGTTCTCCGTGTTGATCTGCGCCGACACTGCCTGCGGCGGATCGACCGGGGGCTCGTCCCCGCCGGCGGAGTGATCCTTGTTGATCTGTTCGTTCGAGCTCATCACAGCCTTCTCTCTTGCGTACTCGCGCTCAGTCTAGTCACTCCGAGACGGCGCAGCAGGGTGAGTGCGTCGTCGACTCCGGCAAGTCTGTCCGCCAGCAGAGCGCGGGTTCCCTTGCGCGGTTCGCTCATCGGCAGGCGCACGAGACCGTACTCCCCGGCGTCGAAGACGAGCGAGTCCCAGCTCGCGGCGACGAGGGAGTCCGAGAGCCGGGTCACGGCCACGGAGCGCAGGTAGGCCCGGGTGCCGTCGGGCGGGGTGACCACGGCCGCCTCGACTTCTTCGGGTGTGGTCAGCCGGGTGATCCGACCGGCCCGCTCGAGCTTGTGGAAGAGCCCCTTCTCCGGGCGCACGTCGTGGTACTGGACGTCGATGAGGGCGAGCTTCGGATCGTCCCAGTCGAGTCCCTCACGCTGCCGGTAGCCGTCCATGAGCACCCACTTGGCCACCCAGTCGATCGAATCGGACAGGCTCTTCGGGTCGCTCGCGAGACCGGTGAGGAACCGGCGCCATTCGGCGAGAACTTCCTGCGTGTCGGCGTCGGCGTCGGCGTGCTCGGCGCACGCGGACCAGTAGAGCTCCTGGATCTCGAGCGCGCTCAGGCTCGACCCGTCGGTCAGGGGCAGACGGGTGCTCAGGCTGAGGTCGCGGCTGACGTCCCACAGGGCCTGCAGAGGGTCGGCGAGTTCGAGGCGCGGGGCCAGTCCTGCCTCGATGAGGCCGAGGACGAGCGAGGTCGACCCGAAGCGCACGAGGGTGGCGGGCTCGGCCAGGGTGGCGTCGCCGATGATGACGTGGAGGCGACGGTACTTCTCCGGGTCGGCGTGGGGTTCGTCGCGGGTGTTGACGATCGGCCGGCGCAGGGTCGTCTCGAGCCCGACCTCGGCTTCGAAGAAGTCCGCACGCGAGGAGATCTGGTAGCCCGGCTCCTCCCCTTCCCGACCCAGACCCACGCGGCCGGAGCCGCAGAGGATCTGCCGGGTGACGAAGAACGGGATGAGACCGGCGACGAGGTCGTCGAAGTCGACGGCGCGGTCGACGAGGTAGTTCTCATGCGTGCCGTACGACGAGCCCTTCGAGTCGGTGTTGTTCTTGTAGAGGTTGACGGGGGCCTGGGACTCCGCGAGACGCCGCACCGAGTCGAGTGCGACGAGGTCACCGGCCCGGTCGTAGAGAACGAGGTCGCGGGGGGTGAGCACCTCGGGTGAGGAGTATTCGGGGTGGGCGTGGTCGACGTAGTAGCGGGCGCCGTTCTCCGTGACGACGTTGGCGAGGTATTCGGCTTCGACCGCCTCGGCGGGCAGATGCGTGAGCTGGGAGGCATCGGCGTCGGCTGAGTTCATGAGGAACCCGCGCGCATCGGCCAGCGGGGATTCGGTGGCGAAGTCCCAGAAGCTCTGCGAGGACTTCAGCCCGCGGGGACCCGCGTAGGCGTCGACGACACGCGCCGAGTCGCGCATCGGATTGGCCTGGGGATTGCCAGGCTGGCTCAGCCCGAACTCCGTCTCCGCGCCCATGACCCGTTGCACCGTGACCATCTCAACTCCTCCACCGTCTAGACTCGCCTTCGTGGCTGCGAAGAAATCTCATCTCCCCATCGCCCTGGTCGTCGACCTCGTGCTCGTCATCCTGTTCACCATCATCGGTCATTACACGCATTCGCGCGATCTCGATCCGGCGGGCATCGCCGCCACCGCGTGGCCGTTCCTTGCCGGCCTCGGCCTCGCATGGGTGCTCACCGCGGTATGGGACCGTCCTCTCTCACCGTTGCACTCCGGGACGGGGATCTGGGCGATCACCGTGCTCATCGGGCTCGTGCTGCGCGGGCTGACCGGCGCCGGCTCGGACCCGGGGGTCGTGCCGGTGAGCTTCATGGTCGTCGCCACGACGCTCAACCTCATCACCCTCGTCGGGTGGAGGATCATCGCCACCGCCGTCGCCGGCGGCACCCGCTCGCGCCGCCGCTAGAGCAGCGCCCGGAGTGCCGGCAGGCCGGAGCACCTAGAGCAGATCCGAGTCCGGAGTCGCCTCGGCGATCTCCGACTCGAGCGCCGGGGCACCCCGGGTCGTGTCGAGGTGCATCATCCGCAGATGGGTCACCCGCTCCCCCTTGCGACCGGAGATCCGCGCCCACTCGTCGGGGTTCGTCGTGTTCGGCAGGTCCTCGTGCTCGCTGAACTCCTCGGCGATCGCCTCGGCGAAGTGCTCGGGGTGCAGTCCCCGCTCCCCGGTCTCGAGCAGCGACTTGATCGCGCCCTTCTTCGCCCGGTCGACGATGTTGTGGATCATCGCCCCCGATGCGAAGTCGGAGAAGTGGAGGACCTCGCGGGAGCCGTCGGCGTAGGTCGCTTCGACGAACTCGTTCTCCGGGGTCGCTGCGTACATCCGCTCGACGCAGAAGCCGATGAGCGCGGTCACCGCGGCCGCGGGTGAGCCGTGTTCGGCCACCAGCGCCGGGTGCAGCGGCAGCTGATCGGTGAGGTACTTGCCGAAGATGTCCCTGGCGCCCTCGGCGTCGGGGCGTTCGATGCGGATCTTGACGTCGAGGCGGCCCGGGCGCAGGATCGCCGGGTCGATGAGATCCTCCCGGTTTGATGCGCCGATGACGATGACGTTGTCGAGCTGTTCGACGCCGTCGATCTCGGTGAGCAGCTGCGGGACGATCGTCGTCTCGACATCGGAGGACTTGCCGGTGCCGCGGGTGCGGAAGAGCGACTCCATCTCGTCGAAGAAGACGACGACGGGGAAGCCCGCGGAAGCCTTCTCGCGGGCGCGGGCGAAGATGAGGCGCAGCTGACGCTCGGTCTCCCCGACGTACTTGTCGAGCAGTTCGGGGCCCTTGATGTTGAGGAAGTAGGTGCGGCGCGCCTGAGCGGCCGTCGTCCTCTCCGCCAGCGAGTTCGCCACGGCCTTGGCGATGAGCGTCTTGCCGCAGCCGGGAGGACCGTAGAGGAGGATGCCCTTGGGCGGTTTGAGACCGTGCTCGGTGTAGAGCTGCGGGTGTTCGAAGGGCAGTTCGACGGCGTCCTGGATCTGCCCGATCTGGTCGGCCAGTCCCCCGATGTCGGAGTAGGTGATGTCGGGGACCTCTTCGAGCAGCAGCGAGGACACCTCGGGCTTCTCGACGACCTCGAGCGCATAGTGGGTGCGGCTGTCGACGACGACGGCATCGCCGAGGCGCAGGCCTGCGTCGATGAGCTCCTGGCTGAGCACGTAGACCTGTTCGTCGTCGCCGGGGGCGCCGACGAGGATGCGGGTGGCGTCGACGAACTCGCGGACGGTGACGACGCTGCCGACCGAGGCGAAGTCGCCGGTTCCGATGATGACGAGTCCCTCGGAGAGGAGCACGTCGGCACCGGTGCCAAGCGCCGCCGGGTCGACCTCTGGGCCGATGGCCACGCGCATGCGCCTGCCTCCGACGATGACGTCGCCGGTGAGCCCGTCCGCGGACAGGGCGATGAGGGTGCCCCAGCTGTTCGGGGGCTCGGTCAGGCGCCGGGCCTCCTCCTTGATCCGTCCGAGCTCCTCCCGGGCGGTGCGCAGAGTCTTCGACAGCGCTTCGTTCCGCTTGCCGGCGCTGTAGAGCTGCTGGCGCAGGGAGGCGGTGTCCTCACGCAGCTTCCTGACCTCGGGGGTCGACGTCTCCGTCATCTCTCCTCCTCCTGCTCAGTGTCGCTGACGGCGCCGTGCGCAGTGGCGCCGACGCCGGTCTGCTCGGTGTCTCCGAAGCCGGTGTCCGCGGTGTCCTCGCCGGTGCGCTCGAGGCGCCTGCCGGCCTCGCGCATCACCCGCCGCAGCTTCTTGCCGGTGGCCACCCGGGTGCCGATCGCGGACTCCGTGACCTCTCCCCCGGTCCACGCGTCGACATCGGCGCTCGAGGCGGGCGAACCCTGGGGGCGCTTCTTCTTCTCCAGGGGTGCACTGCCCGGGGCCATCCGGCGGGCGATGACGAGGAAGCCGGTGTGGGCGATCATCCGATGGTCGGGACGCACGGCGAGTCCGTCGACGTGCCAGCCGCGGACCATCGACTCCATCGCGTTCGGTTCGCTGAAGCAGCCGGATTCCCGCACCGCCTCGACGAAGCGGGAGAGCTGGGGCACCGTGGCGACATAAGCGACGACGGCGCCGCCTGGGGCCAGGGCCTCACTCACCGCGGGCAGCACCGTCCACGGGGTGAGCATGTCGAGGACGACCCGGTCGACGGTGCCGGGGGGATACGCGCCGGGCAGCTCCTCGGCGAGGTCGCCGACGGTGACCTCCCAGTTCGCGGGGGCGCCGTCGAAGAAGTCGGCGATGTTGCCGGCGGCGATCTGCGCGAACTCCTCACGCAGTTCGAACGAATGGACGGAGCCTGTGGGCCCGACGGCACGGAGCAGGGCGATCGACAGGGCTCCGGATCCGACGCCGGCCTCGACGACGGTGGCCCCGGGGTAGATGTCGCCGAGGGTGACGATGAGTCCCGAGTCCTTCGGGTAGACGACAGCGGCGCCGCGCGGCATCGAGAGGACGAAGTCCTCGTAGAACGGGCGGAAGATCTGGAAGTCGACCCCGCCGGTGTTCGTCACCACGATGCCCTCGGGGCGGCCGATGATCTCGTCGTGCTCGATGAGTCCCTTGTGGGTGTGGAACACCTCGCCGGGGGCGAGCACGATCGTGTGCATCCGGCCCTTGGGATCGGTGAGCTGGATCTTCTCCCCCGCGCTCAGCACGGCGGCGGGGATCGTCTCTGGCTGCGTCATGATGCTTCTACTCTACGCTGGTGAGGTGTGCCTTATGCACACCGGTTCAGGCTGCGAGAAGCTCGTCGAAGAACTCCTGCAGATCGATCACGCCGATGAGGGTGTTGCCGTCCATGACCAGGCAGAACTGCGCCTTGGGACGGTGGGTGAGCGACTCGAGCAGGTGGGGGGCGGTGATGTCCTTGGGCACCCCGATCCAGCCGGCAAGGGGGCGTGTCACCTCACCGACGGGGATGCGGGCCGAGGATTCGGCCAGGCGCCCTGCCGCGGCGTGGCGGTCGACGAGACCGTAGGGCAGGCCCTTCTGGTCGAGGACGACGATGAGCGTGCGCTCCTTCGCGTGCCCGAGGGTGTTCGCGTAGTCGAGGGTGTCGGCGAGGTCGGCGTCCCAGGTCGCCGCGATCGCCGGCTGGATGACCTGCGCGAGGTCGTAGGTCTCCATCTTCCGGGCGCGCTTGGCGTGGGTGGCGGCGTCCCCGGCGGAGAACCACAGCATGATCGCGATGAGCGACATCCAGGCGACGTTGAGCGGGTCGGGCCGCTGCCCGGCGAGCAGCGGGGTGATGACCGACCAGCCGATGAAGCCGATCGCGATGATCCGGCCCACCCAGCTGGCGACGATGGTTCCCAGGTACTGCGAACCGGTGATGCGCCACATCAGCGCCTGCAGGGCCCAGCCGCCGTCGAGCGGGATGCCCGGGAGCAGGTTGATCGCACCGAGGGCGACGTTGGCGAAGGTGACGGCGATGAGCAGCAGCCACGGCACCGAGTAGGGGGTGACCGCGCTCAGGCACCACCAGCCGAGCAGGGCGAGGACGATGTTGACGACGGGACCGACGATCGAGATGACGAAGCTCGTCATCGCCGCCTTGTCCCGGGGGTTGTCGACCTGCGGTTCGAAACGGGTGAAGCCGCCCCAGATGTTGAGCTCGATCGCTGCGACCTTCTGCCCGTAGAACTGCCCGGCGACGCCGTGGGCGAGTTCGTGGAGGAAGACGGAGGCGAAGAGGAGGACCGCGTAGGCGAAGGCCACACCCCACGACCACACTCCGAGGTCGGGTCTGACCGTGAGCACCCAGGGGGCGAAGAGGATCGTGATGACGATCGCCGCGAGGAACCACGACCAGGCCAGGATCACCGGGGCGCCGAGCACGGTGCCCAGGCGCAGACCGGAGGAGGCACCGGTCTGGTGGTTCTTCACGGCCATCGCAGATAATCCTCAGATCGGTTGGGGGTCGGGACTCCTCAGCCTAACAGCGGGAGGTGGCTTCACCTTCACAGACGCGTCGGGTCGGCTCAACTTCCCGCCCGTGTCAGGACCCCTGGCTAGAGTGGTCCCATGGCCGAGCTCATCAGTCTCTCACCCTCGCGCGCGAACGACTTCGTCCAGTGCCCGCTGAAGTTCCGCTTCCGCAGCATCGACAAGCTGCCCGAACCGCCGTCGCAGGCGGCATTCAAGGGCACACTCGTCCATTCCGTGCTCGAACAGCTCTTCGAACTGCCTGCCGCCGAACGGACCGAGGACTCGGCTCAGGCCCTGCTGGCCCCGAGCTGGGAGGCGCTGGTGGAGAAGGACCCGAGCGTGCTCGAGATCTTCGCCCACGACGGGGAGAGGGAGACATTCCTCACATCGGCGCGTTCGCTCATCGGCGCGTACTTCACGCTCGAGTTCCCCGAGCACCTCGAACCGGAGGAGACGGAGAAGTACGTGACGACGACGCTGGACTCGGGCCTCGAGCTGCGCGGGTTCATCGACCGGGTCGACGTCGCCCCCGGCGGTGAGAAGCGCCTCGTCGACTACAAGACGGGAAAGCAGCCGAAGCCGCAGTACGGTCGGGAGGCGAAGTTCCAGATGGGCTTCTACGCTCTCGTCGAGTACCGGCTCACCGGTGAGCTCGTCCACACCCTGCAGCTGATGTACCTCGGTTCGCGCAGCATCCTCAAGTCGCATCCGACGATGTCGGACATCGAGGCCAGCGAGTTCGAGATCGACGCGATCTGGAACGACATCGTCGCCTCCGCCGAGGCCGACCGCTGGCGTCCGCGCAAGTCCCCCCTGTGCAACTGGTGCTCGTTCAAGCCGATCTGCCCGGCGTGGGGCAATGAGGCGCCGCCGACGCCGGAGATCACGCGGATAGTCGGGCGCTGACCTCGCGCAGATCGTTCACCCCGCGCCCGGCCAGACTCGGCCACAGCGTGGTGCCGGGGGCCGGGTCGAGGTCGACGAGGTGGGGGATGCCGATCGCGATCGTCCCGGCCGCCTCGGCACTGGCCAGCCCAGGACGCGAGTCCTCGAGGGCGACGCAGTCACCGGGGTCGAGGCCGAGCAGCGCGGCACCGGCGAGGTAGGGTTCGGGATCGGGTTTGCCCCGGGTGACGTCGTCGCCGCCCACGAGGCCTGCGAAGCTGCCGGGCGGGCACGCGGAGATGACCGCCTCGGCGAGGCGCCGGTATGACATCGTCACCATCACGCACGGGATCCCCTCGGCACGCAGCGCCTCGAGCAGCTCGAGCGCCCCGGGCCGGAACGGGACCCGCTGCCCCACGGCGGCGATGACCGCGGTGAGCAGCGTGTCGACGATGACGGGGGCGGGCAGGTCGAGTCCGGCCTCCCGCATCATCTCCGCCGAGGTGAGCAGGTCGTTGCCGACGAATTCGAGCCCCTGCTCCTCACTCCACGGCAGTCCGTGGGCGGTCATGAGCTCGGTTTCGGCGGCGATCCAGAAGGGTTCGGTGTCGACCAGGGTTCCGTCCATGTCCCAGAGGACAGCGGCAGGGTTCGTCATGGTTCCAGCGTAATCTGGTCGCATGACATTTCTCTCATCCGGTTCCGGCAGCCTCGTCTTCATCGCCTTCGAGGGCCAGGACGCCGACGCCTCGGAAGCCGCGAGCTCCCTGGTCAAGGACATCATCGATGCGTGGGGACTCGATGAGAGCGAACTCCTCGACACCGACGGGTTCTACGAGTTCCGCTTCTCCGAACCGGAGATCGAACGCGACGAGACGGGGCGGGCGAGCATCGCGTGGCCCGGCGTCGAGGTCCACCGCGGCGAGCACGACGGGCAGGCGGTGACCGTCATCCACGGTCACGAACCCGGGTTGAAGTGGCGGGAGTTCCTCTCCCTCATCCTCTCCGAGGTCGGTGAGGACGATTCCGTCGTCCTCCTCGGCGGTCTCCACGCCGAGGTGGCCCACACCCGGCCCTTCCCCGTCGTCGCGAACACCGAGGACCCGGATCTCGCCGCGGACCTCGGAATCGAGATCAACAGCTATGCGGGGCCCATCGGCATCCTCGGACTCCTCGGGGTCGCCTGCTCGTGGCGCGGGCTGACGGCGATCAACCTGTGGGTCGGGGTCCCCGACTACCTCAGCGACTCGCCGTCGCCGAAGGCCGAGCTCGCACTCGCCCGCGCCGTCGAGCGGACCACCGGGGTCGAGATCGACATTCCCATCCTCGAGGAGGAGAGCAGGGCATGGGAGCTCGGTGCCGACGAGGTCGTCGCCGCGAACCCCCAGCTCGCCGATCTCGTCCGCACCCTCGAGGAGCGCATCGACGCGACCGAGCTGCCCGAGGCCAGCGGTGAGGCGATCGCCGCGGAGTTCGAACGCTATCTGCGCGGTCGCGGCCGCGACCGCTGAGCGCAGGGCTCGGTCGCGGGTCGCAGTCAGTCGCGCAGACGGATGCCGAGGAGGGCATCGACGGCGTCGGCGACCCGTTCACCGCTCACGGGGCCGGCGTCCCCGGCCGGTGAGTCCGCGTAGTGCTCGGCCCATTCGTCGAGGATGCCCAGTGCCCGCGGGCTGTCGAGGTCGTCGGCGAGGGCCTCGCGCAGGAGGCCGATGATGTGGCCGCGCAGGCCCTCCCGGCATTCGGCCTCGCGTTCGGCGGCATGCCGCCAGGCGGCCAGCCGCTTCTTCGCAGTCTCGAGGAGGTCGGGGGTGAACATCCAGTCGCTGCGGTAGTGGTTGGACAGGAGCACGGTGCGGATGACCATCGGGTCCACGCCCTCGGCAAGGAGCTGGGAGACGAGGACGAGGTTGCCCTTCGACTTGCTCATCTTCTCCCCGTCGAAGCCGACCATGCCGGTGTGCATGTACGTCTTCGCCAGCGGCCGATGCTGCCACGCGGCGGCGTGGGCGGCGCCCATCTCGTGATGGGGGAAGACGAGGTCGCTGCCGCCGCCCTGGACGTCGACGGGCAGGCCGGCCTTCTCCTCGGCGATGACGGTGCATTCGATGTGCCACCCGGGCCGGCCGGGTCCGAGGCTGCCTCCGTCCCATGCGGGTTCGCCCTCGCGGGCGGCGCGCCACAGCAGCGGATCGAGCGGGTTCTCCTTGCCCGGGGTGTCCGGGTCTCCGCCGCGTTCGGCCGACAGGCGCAGCATCGTCGCTCGGTCGTCGTGGCTGACGCTGCCGAACGGGGGCTGGACGGGTGTGGACACACGGTAGTAGACGTCGCCGGACTCGAGCGTGTAGGCGGCCCCGGTCTCGATCAGCTCGGCCACCGCCTCGGCGATCTGGGGGATCGATTCGACGACGCCGACGTAGTCTTCGGGCGGGATCACGCGCAGGGCGGTCATGTCGTCGCGGAAGAGCTGGATCTGGGAGTCCGCGAGCTCCCGCCAGTCGACGCCCGTGGCCGTGGCGCGCTCGAGCAGCGGGTCGTCGACGTCGGTGGTGTTCTGGACGTAGACGACATCGAGGCCGGCGTCGCGCCACACCCGCCCGAGCAGGTCGAAGGCGACATAGGTCGCGGCATGGCCCAGGTGCGTCGCATCGTAGGGGGTGATCCCGCAGACGTAGAGCGTCGCCTTGCCGTCTCGGCCGGTGAGTGTGCGGGGACTGCGTGCTCCTGTGTCGAAGACCGTGGGCAGGATGCCGGGGGTGGACAGGACGGGCACATCGGGTGCGGACCAAGACTTCACGCAGACCAGCCTAACCGAGACCTCCGGATTCGAGCATTTCCTAGATCGGGGGCCACGGGATGACCGTGCGGTCCCCCGGCGGTTCGGGGAAGACGCCCCCTGCGCGCAGCGCCTGCGCCCGCTGGGACAGTGCGGTGATCTCCGCCTCCGACAGACACTCGCCGAGGTCGTCGGCCAATGCCGCGGGCACGTCGGTCAGCGTGGACAGGGCTGATTCTTCGGCGTCGTCGAACTCTTCCCCGGCGAACCCCCACAGCACGGTGCGCAGCTTCTCCTCGGTGTGGAAGCTCAGTCCGTTGTCGATGCCGTAGACGCCGTCGGCGGCGGGCTCGCCCGGCAGGGTGCTGCCGGTGATGATGTGACCGGCCTTGCGGTCGGCGTTGCCGACGAGCAGGTCGAAGAAGGCGATGCGCCGCAGACCCGGGCCGAGGCCGTGGGAGAGCACGAGGTCCCGTCCGTCCTCGGTGCGCAGGGCGAACATCGGCACATACCCCTCCGGGATCTCGGCGACCGAGGTCAGCGCCACAGGATCCGCCGTACCTGAGGCCTCGACGTAGGCCTGCAGCGAACCGGGACCTGCGCCCAGGTCGGTGCGCAGCACGGTGGGCGGCACGACGCCGAGGTCGAGACCGCGGCTGAGACGGTAGGACGCGACCTCGCGCAGCCCGAGGGTGCCCCGCGCGAAGTCGCGCAGGGGCCGCTCCCCCGACATCGGCTTGTAGACAGCTTTGAGGGTGCGCCCGTCTGCTTCGACGACGACGAGGGCGGTCGCGTTGCTCGCCCGCGGGATCTCGCCCATGAGCGTGCATTCCCCGCTCGTCAGGGCGGTGGAGACGACGCTGTCGACTGAGGCCACGTCAGGCGCGGGCCACGCCGTTGGCGCGGGGGCAGAGATGACCGTCGGGTTCGAGCGGCAGCGAGCAGAACGGGCAGTCGCCGCGCCCGGCGGAGACGACCTGTTCGGCGCGCCTGGCGAACTCCCTGGCCCCTGCGGCGTCGAGGACGGTGCGCAGCACATCGCGCTCGATCGCATCGTCATCGGGGTCCGCCGAGGTGCCGGCCTGAGCGTCCTCCTCGGTGAGTTCGAAGCATTCGACGACGAGTTCGTGCGCGACGGTGTCCCAGCCCAGGCTCATCGTCCCGACCCGGAACTCCGGGTCGATGGGCACGTTGAGCCCGGCATTGTCGATGCGGTCGTCGATCGCGGTCTGCGGCACCCGGGCCGCAGGGTCCTTGACCATGACCATGTCGAGGAGCTCGGTGATGCGGTCGGCGAGGATCTCGACCTGCTCCTTCTCCACGACCACGGTGGTCAGGGAGTTCCCGGACTTCGCCTGGAGGAGGAACGTCCGCTCCCCCGGCAGACCGACCGTGCCGACGACGAACCGGTCGGGAGTGGGGTGATCGTAGAGTGAGGCCATGCCCTCCAGCCTAATCCACAGGCGCGCCGCCCCGAGACCCCTAGGCTCACTCTTCCGACTGGGATACATTTGACTCATGAGCACAGATCCTCGTGAGGCCCTGGACGCATTCCTCGAAGCGGTGAGGGAGCACTTCGCCGCCTCTGCACACCGCAACGGAGACCAAGACCCGCGCGTCGAAGCCGCCTACATGGCGCTCGCCGACGCCTTCGAGATCTACGAAGACGCCATCTACACCGCCTACGACGAGGTGACCCCCTTCGAGCTCTTCGACGACGTCGAGGATGCGAAGGCCGATGAGGAGGACGAGGACTACGACGAGTTCGGCGTCGCCGACGATGACGACGACGAAGACGAGGTCGACGCCCGCCGCTGAGGCACTCAGGTGATCTGAGGCCCTCAGGAGATCTGCTCGAGCACCTCGGCGATCTCCGGTTCCAAGGCGACATCACTGTCCACGATCTGCGCCAGCTGCTCCGGCGTCCTGGCCGAGACGAGCGTCGAGGCGATCCCCCGGTCGCGGTTGAACGCGAGAGCGATGTCGGTCGTGCTCACCCCGAGCGCCGTCGCAGCCCTGCGCACCCCGGCGAGGACCTGTCCGGATCGGTCGTCGAGGTAGGGCGAGACGTAGTCGGCGAGTTCCCCGGCCAGGCGCGAGTCCTGTGGTGTGCCCCGGTGGTATTTGTCGCTGAGCACCCCGCGTCCGAGCCCGGCCCCGGCGATGAGTCCGACCCCTGCGTAGTCGGCGGCCGGCCTGAGTTCGGCGTCGGCCTCGCGGTTGAGCAGAGAGTACTCGCTGATCGCGCACGCGATGGGAATGCCGGCACCGCGCATCTCCGCCAGCTGCCACCCCGTGTGGTGGGACACGCCGACGTAGCGGACGGTGCCGAGGGTGAGCAGGGTGTCGATCGCCGAGGCGGTCTCGGCCCGCTCGACGTCCTCATCGAAGACGTCGAGGACGAGGATGTCGAGGTGGTCGCGACCGCTCGCCTGCAGCAGCTGTGCGACCTGGTCGAGGATGCGCGCGCGACCGAGCCCGAGCTCGATGTGGGAGGACTCACTCAGAGAGACTCCGACCCGGGAGGCGAGCACGATCTCGTCCGGCACGTCGAGCTGCCCGAACACGGCGGCGGCGTGGAGGCCTGAACTGGGAAGTTCGACGAGATTGCCGCCGGCAGCGGCGAAGTCGTCGATGAGGCGCTGCGCCGTTCCCGCGTCGACCCGGTGACCCCATTCGAATGTGCCGAGGCCCACATCGCTGACGTCGAGACCGGTCGTGCCGAGGCGGTTGTGCTTCATGATTCTTGAGGTTACCCGATTCGCCGACTACCGTGGTCACGTTCCCCCACCCCCTGTTCTCAAGGAGACCCATGTACGACTGGCTCGTGGCCGCCGTGCTCGGAATCGTCCAGGCACTCACGGAATTCCTTCCGATCTCGTCGTCGGCGCACGTGCGCATCGTCGGGGAATGGCTCCTGCCGGGACAGGACCCTGGGGCGTTCTTCACCGCGATCATCCAGATCGGCACCGAGCTCGCCGTCGTCGTCTACTTCTGGCACGACATCGTCTCGATCATCTCCAAATGGTGCCTCGCCCTGGTCGGCAAGCACGACCGCAAGGACCCCGAGGTGCGCCTGGGCTGGCTGATCATCATCGGCTCGATCCCCATCGTCGTCATCGGCCTCCTCTTCCAGGACTACATCGAAGGCGCCCTGCGCAGCCTGTGGATCACCGCGACGATGCTCATCGTCTTCGGCCTCATCATCGGCCTCGCCGACTGGGTGGGCAAGAAGCAGTACACGCTCGAGGACATGAAGTGGGGGCAGGGCATCGTCTACGGACTCGCGCAGGCGCTCGCCGTCATCCCCGGTGTCTCCCGATCGGGAGGCACGATCATGGCCGGCCGGTTCATGGGCTTCGAACGCGCCGCGGCCGCCCGATACTCGTTCCTGCTCGCGATCCCCGCCGTCCTCGGTTCGGGCTTCTACGGCGTGTACAAGAGCCTCGGCTCCACGGACATGGTCCTGGGCTGGGGTCCGACGATCCTTGCGACCGTGATCTCCTTCGGCCTCGGCCTCGCCGTCATCCACTGGTTCCTCGGCTACATCAAGACGAAGTCGTTCGCGATCTTCGTGTGGTACCGCGTGGCACTGGGCATCCTCATCTACATCCTGCTCGCCACGAACGTCCTCCAGCCCATCTGACCCGGGTCCCGGCGCCGCAGCTGCCACCCGCCGCCGGGAGGCTCAGGCGAGTCCGCCCCCGCCGGGTGCCGAGCCTTCGGAGAGCCCGGCGGCGGTCACGGACATCGCCGTCATCACCGGCACCCGACCGGAGTAGTCGATGACGGTGAAGGACCCCGGCGCCACGGCCAGGCGCTGGAAGTCATCGAGCGGCATGCCGAGCGCTGCGGCGATGATCGCCTTGATGATGTCGCCGTGGGAGACGATCATCCCCCACGCCCGCGGGCCTGCGGCCTTCTCGCCTGCCGCACCGTCGACGGCACCGGCCGCCTCGGCGGTCCGGGCTTCGACCGCTCGGAGCTCGGCGACGAGCTCGGACACGCCGGCCACGGCCCTCTCGGCCGCCTCGGCGATGGACTCCCCAGCGGGGAAGCGCATCGCGGACGCGTGTTCGCTCACGGTCGTCCATTCGGGTGTCTCGACGAGGTCCTTGAGGCTGCGTCCCGTCCAGTCCCCGTAGTCGAGTTCGGTGAACGCCTCGTCGACCGCGGTCGCTTCGGCGTTCACATACCGTGCAGCGAGCTGTGCGGTCTGCACACAGCGGTCAAGAGGTGAGTGGACGAGTCGGGCAAAGGCGGTGTGCGGAAGCATCCGCAGAGTGTCCGTGAGCGCTGTGACCCCGTCGTCGGTCAGCGACACGCCGGGAGCCCGGCCGGCGAGGATTCCTGCCGTGTTCGCGCTCGAGAGTCCGTGTCGGAGAAGGACGATGACGGGCATACGATCCAGACTAGCCCACGTCGTCTACAGTGGGCCTATGAAACGTCAGCGCCCGAGAATGACCTACGAGTACCGGTCGGTGTCCTTCTCCAAGGACGTTCCGCGCTCCGTCACCCTCCAGGAGCTCAACGACCAGGCCGAGTACGGCCACTGGGAGCTTGCGAGAACGCGGATCTCGGCAGGCGGCACCCGCACCGTGTGGCTGCGGCGCAAGATCATGCCGCTGCCGGCCGCCGGTTGACCCCGACCGGCAGGGGTGCCTCGGCAGGTCTGCTCAGCCTGCTCGCGGCCGGGTTCGTCACCGTCGTCGCCGGCGGCGCGATGTCGCTCCAGGGCCGGGCGAACGGACTGCTCGGACCGATCCTCGGCCATGCCGTCTTCGCCGCCCTCGTCTCCTTCCTCACCGGTCTCCTCATCGTCGGCACGGTGCTCGTCAGCTCACCGCACGCCCGCACCGGTGCCCGCATCCTCACCCGTCTGGTGCGGTCGGGGCGGATGCCGTGGTGGATGCTGCTCGGCGGCCTCAGCGGCGCCCTCGTCGTCATCGCGCAGGCCGCGACGGTGCCGATCATGGGCGTGGCGATGTTCACGATGGCCTTCGTCTCCGGTCAGGTCACCGGCGGTCTCGTCGTCGATGCGACCCGGCTGCCACCGGGCGGGCGGCAGCGTCCCACGCTCCTGCGCGTCATCGGTGTCCTCATCGTCCTCGGGGCCCTCGTCTTCGGTGCCGGTGAGCGTCTGGAGCTCGGTGTGCCCCTATGGGCGCCGCTGCTGCCCTTCGCCTCGGGCACTCTCACCGCGGTCCAGCAGGCGTTCAACGGACGCATCCGCGCGGCCTCCCGGTCGGCCGTGGTGGCCACGACGACGAACTTCCTCACCGGGCTGGCGGCACTGCTCGTGGTCGCCGGGATCGCGATGGCTCTCGGGGCCGCATGGACGGGGTTCCCTGCGGCTCCCGGTCAGTGGTGGCTGCTCCTCGGCGGGGCCTTCGGGGTCGTCTTCATCGGACTGACCTCGCTCACCGTCGCCCGCCTCGGCGTGCTCCTGCTCAGCCTCTTCTCCCTCTTCGGCAATCTGCTCGGCGCCCTCCTCCTCGACGCGCTTCTGCCGCTGCCGGGTTCGCTCGTGAGCACGACGACGGTCATCAGCGCCGCCCTCGTCCTCGTCGGGATCGCGGTGACGATCACGCCTTCATCAGGAAGTCGCCGAGGACGCGGGTTCCGAAGGTGAGGGCGTCGACCGGCACCCGTTCGTCGACGCCGTGGAACATCGCCGGGAAGTCGAGAACACCGGTGAGTCTGAGCGGTGCGAAGCCGTAGCCTGAGATGCCGAGCTCGGACAGCGACTTGTTGTCCGTCCCGCCGGAGAGCGTGTACGGCAGCACCGCAGCCTCGGGATCGGCCGAGCGCAGGCTTGCCTGCATCTGTGCCACGAGCGGGACCGCGAAGGGCGATTCGAGGGCCGGACCCTCCTCATTGACCTCGACGTCGACCCCGACGCCTGCGAGCTCCTTGATCTTGAGCATGACGTCCTCGTGCTGCCCGGGCAGGGTGCGGCAGTCGACGTAGCCGGTCGCGGTGCCCGGGATGACGTTGTGCTTGTAGCCGGCCTTGAGGTATGTGGGGTTCGAGGTGTTCTGCAGGGTCGGGGCGACGAACTTCTCGACGGAGCCGAGTTCGGCGAGGAGTTCGCCGATGGTCTCGGCGGTGAAGGGGATGCCTGTCATCTCGGCGACCCCGGTGAGCAGCTGCCTCGTCGCTGTCGGGATCTCCTGCGGCCATTCGTGCTCGCCGATGCGCGTGATCGCTGCGGCGAGGCGGGTGACCGGGTTGTCGTCGTTGCGCTGGGAGCCGTGTCCTGCCGAACCGTGGGCGATGAGGTTGAGCCACGCGAGGCCCTTCTCGGCGGTCTGGATGAGGTAGACCCGCTGTCCGCGGACGTCGACGGAGTACCCGCCGACCTCGGAGATCGCCTCGGTGGCGCCGGAGAAGAACTCCGGGTGGTTGCGCACGACGTAGCGGGCGCCGTATTCGCCGCCGGCCTCCTCGTCGGCGAAGAACGCGACGATGAGGTCCCGCCTCGGCGAGAGCCCCTGCCGGACCATGTCCCGGATCGAGGCGATGATCATCGCGTCCATGTCCTTCATGTCCACGGCCCCGCGGCCCCAGAGGAGACCGTCCTTGATGACGCCGGCGAACGGGTCGACGGACCAGTCCTCGGCCTGGGCGGGGACGACGTCGGTGTGCCCGTGGACGACGAGGGCCGGGGCGGTGGAGTCGACTCCGGAGATGCGGGTGACCAGCGAGGCCCGGCCGGGCGCGGATTCGACGATCGCGGAGCGCAGACCCACCTCGGCGAACAGGCTCTCGATGAGCTCAGCGGCGGGGCGTTCCGGATTCGCCTTGTTCCCGCCCCAGTTCTGAGTGTCGATGCGGATGAGCTGCTGGCACAGGGATGTCACCTCGGCCTCGGCAGCGCTGAAGTCAAACACGATTGCTCCCCTTCGTTGCGGCGGTGCGAACAGGGTCCACGGTATCCCACCGGGGGCGGGGCACGGACAGCGGGTCCGGGCACCGGATGCGGGGCGTGAGCCGACGGGCCGGGGTGAATGACGGAAGGCCCTTCCGGATCTCTCCGGAAGGGCCTTTCCTGTTGTGCGCGAAGGGGGACTTGAACCCCCACGTCCGATAAGTTGGACACTAGCACCTCAAGCTAGCGCGTCTACCAATTCCGCCACCCGCGCTGGCAACAGGAATTACTCTACACGCGTTCGACGGCGACGCAAAATCGAAACAGCCCGATGTGAGCGACCCCACACGACGGGGCCCTGACCACGGCGTTCATGCCGCGGTCAGGCCCCGTCGCTGAGTGTTCAGGTTCCCGGGTTCCGGCTCCTCAGGACAGCTCTGCCACCTCGGAGAGCACGTGCGGTTTGCCCTTGGCCGGGTCGAACACGGCGAAGCGCGCGGGAGCGTGCCGATGTCCTTCCGTGAACGCGAACCCAACCGTGGACGGCAGGAGGATCGGCTTGGCGAACGCGACGTCCCACCGATAGGACGCCAGCCTCGGGTCGGCCGCCGCGAGTGCCCGCGAGGCCGTGTACATCCCGTGCGCGATGACGCGGGGGAAGCCGAACCCGCGGGCGGCCAGCCCGTTGAGGTGGATCGGATTGTAGTCGCCGGAGACCTTCGCATATCGCTGGCCGATGATCGGGTCGAGACGCCACAGGGCCGTCGGGCGGGGCGCGACGAAGTCCTCCCGTTCGGGCTGGACCTGCGGCTTCGCTCCGTCGAGTCGCTTTCCCTTCGCCAGGTACGTCGTCGTCTCCGTCATCGCCTCCTCCCCGTCGACGAGGGCGCGCATCTCGACGTCGATCGTCGTCCCCGCAGGGTGCTCGAATGGTCCGGAGAGCGAGACGTGGAGGTCGACGACGTCGCCGATGCGCACCGGACGATGGACATCCATCTGGTTGCGCACATGGACCATGCCCACCAGCGGCAGGGGCACGCCCGGATCCGCGAGCAGCTGCATGCTCAGCGGGAACGCGAGGACGTGGAGATAGCCCGGGTGGACGGTGTTGGTCAGCGGGGCATCGACGACGTGGGCGAACCCCGCGTACGCGTCGGCGTCGATGGACAGGCTGCGGCCGATGCCGCGGGTGGGCAGCTCGGAGTCCTGCGCCGATCCGAACGGCAGGGCCTTGAGCAGGGCCTTCGCATAGACGGGAAGCATGCTCATCACGCACCCACCATGTTCTGACCGCACACCCGCAGGGTCTGTCCGTTGATCCCCCGCGCCGAGGCGGAGGCGAGGAAGGCGATCGTCTCGGCGACGTCGACGGGCAGTCCGCCCTGCTGGAGGCTCGAGAGCCGCCGGGCGACCTGCCGGGTCAACGCCGGCATCGCCGCCGTCATATCCGTTTCGATGAACCCGGGAGCGACCGCATTGGCCGTGCCCCCGAGAGCCGCGAAGTCCCCCGCCGAGGCGGCCGTGAGTCCGATGACGCCGGCCTTCGAGGTCGCATAGTTCGTCTGGCCGCGGTTGCCGGCGATCCCCGAGGTCGAGGCCAGGGAGACGACCTGCGCGCCCTCGGCGAAGCGGCCCTGTTCGAACAGGCGGGCGTTGATGCGCGCCTGGGAGGCGATGTTGACGGCGATGACGGACTCCCACCGGGAGGCGTCCATGTTCGCCAGCAGCTTGTCCCGCGTGATCCCCGCATTGTGGACGAGGATGTCGACGCGACCGCCGGCCGCCTCGGCGATCGCATCCGCCGCACCGTCGGCGGTGATGTCGAGCTGCAGGGACTTCCCGCCCACGGCGTTCATCACCTGCGCGAGCGCCTGCCCGGCCTGCGGCATGTCGACCCCGATGAGGTGCGCGCCGTCGCGGGCGAGGACACGGGCCACCTCGGCGCCGATCCCCCGAGCCGCACCGGTGACCACGGCGGTGCGACCGGCCAGCGGACCCGCCTGCCCGGTGGAGAGGAACTCGGCATCGGTCACGGCGGTGCCGGCAGCATCACCGACGGTGATGAACTGGCCGTCGACGTAGGCGGACTTGCCGGAGAGGAGGAACCACAGGGCGGCGATGACCGAGGGGGCGTCGACGGGAACACCCGAACCCAGGAGGATCCCATTGGCCGTCGCGCCCTTGCGCATCTCGTGGGCGAGCGAACGGGTGAACCCGGTCAGCCCCTGAGTCGTCGCTGCGAGCGCGGGATCCTGCTCGCTCGGATTCGGGGCGGTCGAGATCGTCACGACCCGCCCGCACTTCGCCAGGGAGCGCAGCGCCTGGCCGACGCCGAGGACGGTCTCCGAGAGACCCTCGGGGGTGGTGACGTCGTCGAGGACGGCGATGATCGCCCGCAGCGACTCCCCCGCCGCCGCGTGACGGCGGACCTCGAAGTCGTTGTCGAGGAGCAGATCGGCGATGCGCTGGGCACCGGGTCCCGAGCCGAGCACGAGCACGGGCTTGCGCAGATAGGACTCCGGGGTGGACCCGAAACGCTGGAGTTCGACGGGCTGGGGCAGCCCGAGGCTCTTCGCGACCTTCCCGAGAGGGCCGCTCATGAGGTCGAGGTACGTGTCTTTCATGCCGCCTCCACGATCGCGGTGAGTCCCTGGCCGCCTGCCGCACAGATCGAGACGAGGGAGCGCTTCTTGCCGGTGAGCTTGAGGTACTTCGCCGTCGTGGCGATGATGCGCCCGCCGGTCGCGGCGAAGGGATGGCCCGCGGCCAGCGAGGAGCCGAGAGGGTTGAGCTTCGTCCGATCGAGCGAACCGAAGGCGCCGTCGAGGCCGAGCTTCTCGCGTCCGAACTCCTCGGACTCCCACGCCGCGAGATGGGCGAGCACGGTCGAGGCGAACGCCTCGTGGATCTCGAAGACGTCGAAGTCCTCGAACGTCAGACCGTTGCGGGCGAGCAGGCGCGGAACCGCGTACGCGGGTGCCATGAGCAGGCCCTCGGCGCCGTCGACGAAGTCCACGGCCGCGGCCTCGGCGTCGACGAGCCGAGCCAGCGGGGTGAACCCGTGCTCGGCGGCCCAGTCCTCGCTGCCGAGCAGGACGGAGGACGCGCCGTCGGTGAGCGGCGTCGAGTTGCCCGCTGTCATCGTCGCAGGCTCCGGCAGGCGCTTGCCGAAGACCGGGGAGAGCTTGGCAAGGGATTCGAGGCTCGAGTCGGCACGGAGGTTCGTGTCCCGGCTGACCCCGAGGTAGGGGGTGACGAGGTCGTCGAAGAAGCCCTCGTCCCACGCCCGGGCCAATCCCTGATGGGAGGCGAGGGCGAGTTCGTCCTGGGCTTCCCGGCTGATCCCCCAGGCCGCGGTCGTGATCGCCTGGTGCTCGCCCATGCTCAGACCCGTGCGGGGCTCGCCCGTCGACGGGGCCTGCGGGGCGAGGTAGGCGGGACGGATCTGGGCGGCGATGCGCATGCGCTGGGTCAGCGTCTTCGCCCGGGAGAGCTCGAGGAGGATCTCGCGCAGCGAGTCCCCGACGACGATGGGGGCGTCCGAGGCCGAGTCGACGCCCGAGGCGATGCCGGACTCGATCTGGCCGGCGTTGATCTTGTTCGTCAGGCTGACCACGGTCTCAAGCCCCGTCGCGCACGCTTGGCCGATGTCGTAGGCGGGGGTGGTGGGCGAGAGCGCCGAGCCGAGCACGGCCTCCCGGGTGAGGTTGAAGTCCTTCGAGTGCTTGAGCACCGCGCCGCCGGCGACCTCGCCGATCGTCTCCCCTGCCAGACCGAAGCGGGCGACGAGGCCGTCGATCGTCGAGGTGAGCATGTCGAGATTGCTGGCCTTCGCGTACTGCTTGTTCGAGCGGGCGAAGGGGATGCGGTTGCCGCCGAGGATGACGGCGCGTTGGGTGGGAGCGGACATTGGCACCTCCGTTGAGTGGAATTAGCTGATACCGACAGTACCTGTTACCGTCTGTAACATGAAATCGCTCACAGACGGCCGCTCGACTCGGTGGCAGGAGCACCGCGACAGCCGCAGGCGCGAACTCCTTCGTGCCGTCCGCCACGTCGTCGACGAACACGGCGACGATCTCTCGATGGAGCAGATCTCCGAGCACTCGGGAACGACGAAGGCGGTTCTCTACCGCTACTTCACCGACCGCGCCGGCCTCCAGGAGGCGATGGGCGGCTGGGCCATGCAGGTGATCGCGACCTCCCTCGACGAGGCCAGCGCCGACCGGGTCCCCTCCGGTTCGGGAGAGGGGCAGCGCGTGGACAGGCAGGAGACGCTCGAGGCGATGATCCGCGCCTTCGTCGACCTCGCCGCGGGAGCCCCGAACGTCTACCGGTTCTGCGACCAGGCCGTGGGGCGTTTCGATCCCGGCGAACAGGGCGGCTTCTTCCGCGAGGTCGCCGAGCTGCTGGCAGAGCGGCTCGACCTCGACGTCACCGACGGACGGTTCGACGGCGACGACGGGAAGCTGTGGGCGGCAGGGGCGATCGGGTTCGTCCGCGCCGCCACGGAGACCTGGCTCAAGTCACCCGGCTCCCCCGACACATTCGCCGCCTCGGTGAGCACCTGGCTCTGGGCCTCCCTGCCGCCCGAAGCCCACGGCGGGCCGCCGAGGTCCTGACCCTTCCCTCCGACCACCACTCGCCACCGACTACTCCTCTCCGACCATCGACTCGTCCGCACCCAGCAGATCAGGAGCACCCACATGAACGACTTCGCCCTCGACCTCGACCCCGCAGCCATCCAGTCGATCCTCGACGGTGCCTGGGCCGACGCCCGACACCTGGGACGCCAGCTCGCCTTGGACGAGACCACCCACCTCGATCCCGCCGACGACCTCGAGACCACGCGGGCGAACACGCTCGCAGCCGTCGGACTCATGGCCGCCACCGAACTGCCGCTCGCCGCACTGCCGAAGTCCCTGGGCGGGACCAATGAGCACGCCCGCACAGTCGCCGGATTCGAGGAGACGGTCACCGCCTCACCGAGCCTGCAGATCAAGGCCGGCGTCCAGTTCGGCCTCTTCGGCGGTGCGATCCTCCACCTCGGCAATCCGGACCAGCACGCCCAGTGGCTCGTACCCGCCCAGCGCGGCGAACTCCTCGGGTCGTTCGCGATGACCGAGATCGGCCACGGCTCCGACGTCGCAGCGATCGGCACCACGGCCACCTTCGATGCGCAGACCGACGAATTCGTCATCGACACCCCATTCACGGCCGCGACGAAGGAGTACATCGGCAATGCCGCCCGCGACGCCCGGGCCGCCGTCGTCTTCGCACAGCTCATCACCGCAGGCGTCAACCACGGCGTGCACGCGTTCTTCGTGCCCGTGCGCGATGCCGACGGCCAGCCGCTGTCGGGCATCACGATCGACGACGACGGCTTCAAGGGCGGCCTCAAGGGCGTCGACAACGGCCGTTTCGCCTTCGACCAGGTGCGGATTCCGCGCACGAACCTCCTCGACCGCTACGGCGCCGTCGACGCCGAGGGCGCGTACTCCTCCCCCATCGACTCCCCTGGACGCCGGTTCTTCACGATGCTCGGCACCCTCGTCCAGGGACGCGTCTCCCTCGACGGGGCCGCGGTCGTCGCGAGCAAGCTCGCCCTCGACATCGCGATCCGCTACGGCCTCGAACGCAAGCAGTTCACCACCGTCGACGACTACCGGGAGACGACGCTGCTGGACTACCAGCAGCACCAGCGCAGGCTCATGCCCGCACTCGCCGCCACCTACGCCTCGGCGCTCGCCCACGAGAAGCTGCTCACCTCCTTCGAGGAGGTGTTCTCCGGCGCCGACGACAGCGAGGAGAACCGGGCCCTGCTCGAGACCCGGGCCGCGGCGTTCAAATCCGATTCGACGTGGATGGCCCTCGACGTCATCCAGGAATGCCGGGAGGCATGCGGCGGGGCCGGATTCATGGCTGAGAACCGTCTCGTGGGTCTACGCGCGGACATGGACGTCTACGTCACCTTCGAAGGCGACAACACCGTCCTCCTCCAGCTCGTGGCCAAGCGCATCCTCGGCGACTATGCGAAGGAGTTCGCGCACATCGACGTCGGCGGCGCCGCCCGCTTCATCGGCACGCAGGCCGCCGAGCACACCCTCTACCGCACCGGTCTGGCCAATGCGGGCCTGGCGATCTCCGATGTCTTCACCCCCAACCTCTCCGAGCGCCGCATCCGCTCGGGCCGGCTCCAGCGCACGCTGCTCGAATCCCGGCTCGAGGTCATGGTCTCCGGTCTCGCGGCCGCCCTGCGCCCCGCCGCGAAGCTCTCTCCGGAGAAGGCCGCCGAGCTGTTCAACTCCCACCAGCACGAACTCGTCGAGATGGCCCGTGCCTACGTCGAGCTCGAGAAGTGGAAGGCCATCGACGAGGCGATGAAGTCGCAGACGGATCCCGCCCAGGAGAAGGTCTTCCGCCGGCTGCGCGACACCTACGGCCTCAGTCTCGTCGAGAAGCACATGGGCTGGCACCTCATGTACGGCCGCCTGCCCATGTCCCGGGCCCGGCAGGTCGGAGACACACTCAACCGTCTGTGTGCGAAGCTCGCCGCGAACGCCTTGGACCTCGTCGACGCCTTCGGCTACGGCGATGACCACCGGCGGGCGACGATCGCCACGGGCATCGAGGCCGAACGGCAGGCCGAAGCCGCCGCGTACTACCGGCGGGCCAGGGCGCAGCGGGACTACCCGGTGCCGGAGAAGCAGCTCAAGCGCACCGGCTCCCGCACGGCCTGAGGCCTGGCCCGCTGAGCCCATCGCGCCTCGGCGGGCTCAGCGGGTGAGGAACTCCCGCAGGGCCGCGGACACGGCGGCTGCCTCAGTGAGGAAGCCGTCGTGTCCGACCGGTGAGTCGATGACCCGATGGTCGACCTTTCCCGGCAGGTGACGGGCGAGATGCTCGACCTGGGACGGGGGGAAGAGCCGGTCGGAGGACACGGAGACGACGAGGCTGTCGGTGCAGGCCTCCGACAGCGCGGTGCGCAGATCCGCCGAGCGTCCGGTGCGGACGTCGTGGTCGCGCAGGGCGCGGGTGAGGAGGACGTAGCTGTGCGGGTCGAAGCGCGCGGTGAGCTTCTTCGCCTGATGGTCGAGGTACGAGGTGACCTCGTAGTAGTCGGCCGCGCGCCGCCGGCGGGAGAAGCGCTGATTGAGGTCGGCGTCGTTGCGATAGGTCAGGTGGGCGATCTGCCGGGCCAGACCGAGCCCCGCCGTGGGGAAGCGGCCGATCGCGGTGTAGTCGCCCGAACAGTAGTCGGGGTCGAGTTCGATGGCCCGCTCCTGCATCATCGCCCACGCGATCTGGTCTGCTTCGGCGAAGGCCGGGGCGGCGATGATCGCGCATTTGCGGGTCTTGCGGCGGTCGAGGAGACCGAATTCGAGCGCTCTGGCCCCGCCCATCGACCCGCCGACGACGGCATGCCAGGTCTCGATGCCCAGGATCTGGGTGAGGTTGTGCTCCAGCCGGGCCATGTCCCGGATCGTCACGGTCGGGAACCGCGACCCGTACGGCAGGCCGTCGGAGAAGGTCGACTGCGGTCCCGTCGTGCCCGAGCATCCTCCCAGAGCGTTCGCGCACACGACGAAGTACTCGTTCGTGTCGATCGCCTGTCCGGGCCCGACGACCCCGGACCACCACTCGGTGGCCCGGGTGTCGCCGGTGAGCGCATGCTCGATGAGGATCGCGTTCGACCGGTCGGCGTTGAGGGTGCCGAAGGTCTCGTAGGCGATCTCGACGGTGCCGAACGTGTGCCCGGAATCCGTGGTGAAGCCGAGGATCGATTCCACCGAGGTGCTCTGGGTGGTCATCTCACGCAGCGGTCGTGACCGTGGCCGCGGCCGCGGCGAATCCGGCGTCGAGGTCGGCGAGGATGTCGTCGATGCCTTCGAGCCCGACCGAGAGGCGCACGAGGCCGGGGTTGACCCCCGCAGCGGCCTGGGCCTCCTCCGAGAGCTGCGAATGCGTCGTCGAGGCAGGGTGGATGACGAGGGATCGGACGTCGCCGATGTTGGCCACGAGCGAGTGGAGTTCGAGGGCGTCGACGAAGGCGACGGCCGCGTCGTAGCCGCCGGCGATGTCGAAGGCGAGCACCGAACCGACGCCGTTGGGCAGGTACTTCTCGGCCCGTTCATGCCATGGGCTCGACTCGAGTCCCGCATAGGCGACCCGGGTAACCTGGTCGTGGCCTTCGAGGTAGGCGGCGACCCGCTGCGCATTGGCGACGTGGCGTTCGATGCGCAGGCTCAGCGTCTCCAGCCCCTGGGCGATGAGGAAGGCGTTGAACGGGCTGATCGCGGGTCCGAGGTCGCGCAGCAGCTGGACGCGCAGCTTGAGTCCGTAGGAGACGTTGGCCCCGAACGGGGAGTCCGCGCCGAGGTCGCGGGCGTAGACGAGGCCGTTGTACGACTCGTCGGGGGTGTTGAAGCCGGGGAAGCGCTGCGGGTGCGCACCGTAGTCGAAGGTGCCGCCGTCGACGACGACCCCGGCGATCGAGGTGCCGTGCCCGCCGAGGTACTTCGTCGCCGAGTGGATGACGACGTCGGCACCGTGTTCGATGGGGCGCACGAGGTAGGGGCTGGCGAGGGTGTTGTCGACGAGCAGCGGGACCCCGGCCGCGTGGGCGGTGTCGGCGACGGCGGTGATGTCGAGGACGTCGGAGCGGGGGTTGGAGACCACCTCGGCGAAGAAGAGCTTCGTGTTCTCCTGCACGGCGCCCTGCCACGCATCGAGGTCGTCGACGTCGACGAACGTCGTGGAGATGCCGAGCTTGCGCAGGGTGACGTCGAGGAGGTTGTACGTGCCGCCGTAGAGGCTGCGGCTGGCCACGATGTGGTCACCGGCTTCGGCGATGTTGGCGATCGCGAGGAACTCCGCGGACTGCCCCGAGGCGGTGAGGACGGCATGGACGCCGCCTTCGAGGTCGGCGATGCGGTTCTCGACGACCTCGGTCGTCGGGTTCGTGATGCGGGTGTAGATGGGGCCGAGTTCGGCCAGGGCGAACCGGTTCTTCGCCTGGTCGTTGTCGGCGAAGACGTACGAGGTGGTCTGGTGGATGGGCAGGGCGCGGGCGCCCGTCGCCGGGTCGGGGGTCTGGCCGGCGTGGATCTGACGGGTTTCGAATGACTGGGCCATGGCTTCTCCTTCGCACAGGTGGTGATCCCACTCTCACCGCCGGGCGCGGTTCTCCCCGTCGAACTCGTCATGAACCTGTCACCGACCGTCATCTTTCGTCACGCGGCGGCGTTCGGGCCTCAGCGGAAGTTGCGGGCCTTCGTCGGCAGCTGCACCTCAAGCGGGACGAGCTTGTGCGCGTAGAGGCTCACGACCTCTCCCCCGCGCTGGATGAGGCCGGAGACGACGAGGGCGTTGCGGGAGGTCGCAACCGAACGGAACCGCTTCATCAGTCCCGCCGTGGCGACGACGTTGAGCATCCCGAACTCGTCCTCGAGGTTGATGAACGTGATCCCCGAGGCGGTCGCCGGCCGCTGCCGGTGGGTGACGAGGGCGGCCACGGTCAGCCGTTTCCCGTCGGGGGCTGCGGCGGCGTCGGCCGTCGAGGCGTACCCGCGCTCGGTCAGCGCCTGCCGCAGGATCTCCGTCGGGTAGCCGTCGACGGTGATGCCCGTGGAGAAGAGCTCGGCCAGGGTCGTCTCGAAGGAGTCCATCGTCGGCAGCGCGGGAGCATGGGAGACGGTCGCGGTGCCCGGCAGCACTCCCGGGTGGGCGCCGGCGACTCCCCCGGCCAGCCACAGCGCCTGCCTGCGGTCGAGGTCGAAACCGGCCAGGGCGCCGGCGGTCGCGAGACCCTCGAGGGCCTGCTTGCCGATGCCGGTGCGTTCGGCGAGGTCGGCCACCGAGGCGAAGGGACCGTTCGCGCGTTCGGCGACGATCACCTCGGCGAAGGAGCCGACATGGGAGACCTCATCGAGTCCGAGCCGGATCCCCAGCTCCCCGGATTCGGTGCGTTCGAGGTCGCTGCCGGCGTTCGAGCGCGCGACGTCGACGGGCAGGATCGGCACCCCGTGCCGGCGGGCGTCGGCGATGAGCGACTGCGGGGAGTAGAAGCCCATCGGCTGGGCCCGGAGCAGGCCCGCAGTGAACGCGGCATGGTGGTGGAACTTGAACCACGCGGACTGGTAGACGAGGTTGGCGAAGCTGATCGCATGGGATTCGGGGAACCCGTAGTTCGCAAACGCCGCGATCGTGGAGAAGATCGTCTCCGCGGTGTCCTCGGCAACGCCTCGGGCACGAGCCCCGGTGCGGAACTTCTCGGCGAGTTCGGCCATCCGCCGCTCCGAGCGGCGTGAGCCCATCGCCTGCCGCAACCGGTCGGCGTCGGCTCCGGAGAAGCCGCCGACGTCGATGGCCATCTGCATGAGCTGCTCCTGGAACAGCGGCACTCCGCACGTCTTCGCCAGCGACTTCTCGAGCAGCGGATGGAGGTATTCGATCGGGTCGAGTCCCTGCCGCCTGCGGATGTAGGGGTGGACGGAGCCGCCCTGGATGGGTCCGGGGCGGATGAGGGCGACCTCGACGGCGAGGTCGTAGAACTCCGTCGGCTTCAGCCTGGGCAGGGTTGCGAGCTGGGCCCGGGATTCGACCTGGAAGACGCCGACGGCATCGGCCCGGCAGAGCATCGCGTAGACCTCCTCGTCCTCATCGTCGATGAGCGCCCGGTCGATGCGCTGCCCGGTGTGGCGTTCGACGAGGTCGACCATCTCGTGGAGGGCGGTGAGCATGCCGAGGCCGAGGAGGTCGAACTTGACGAGGTCCATCGCCGCACAGTCGTCCTTGTCCCATTGGACGACGGTGCGGTGGTCCATCGTCGCATGCTCGATGGGCACCACCTCGCCGATGGGGCGGTCGGCGAGGATCATCCCCCCGGAGTGGATGCCCAGGTGGCGGGGTGAGCCGAGCAGGTCGCCGGCGACGTCGAGGACCTGCGCGGGCACGGGTGAGTCCTGCGCCTCGGGCAGGGTGGACCAGCGGTTGCTCGCCTTCGAGAACGCGTCCTGCTGGCCCGGGGCGTAGCCGAGGCTGAACGCGGCGTCCCGGATCGCCGACTTCGCACGGTAGGTGATGACGTTGGCGACCTGGGCGGCACGGTCGCGGCCGAAGTGGTCGTAGACGTACTGGATGACCTCCTCCCGGCGCCCCGATTCGATGTCGATGTCGATGTCGGGGTACCCCTTGCGGTCCGGGGAGAGGAAGCGGTCGAAGAGGAGGTTGTGCTTGACCGCGTCGACGGCGGTGATGTCGAGGACGTAGCAGACCGCGGAGTTCGCCGCCGAGCCGCGGCCCTGGCAGAAGATCGACTCCCGATGGCAGAAGCTCGTGATGTCGTGGACGATGAGGAAGTACCCGCAGAAGCCGAGCTCGGCGATCATGTCCATCTCCCGGTCGAGCTGCTCCCACGCCCGGGGGTGCTGAGCACGCGTGCCGTAGCGGCGCAGACCGCAGTCGGTGACGAGCTGCCGCAGGTACTCCTCGGCGTCGCGGTCCTCGGGCATCGGGGCGCGCGGCAGCTCGGGGCGCGCGGTCTCGAGGGTGAACGCGCACTCCGCACCGATCCGCACCGCCCCGTCGAGGGCGGCGGCAGGGAACCGCGCGGCCATCTCCGCACCCGTGTGGATCCGGTTGACCGCGGTCGTCGGCAGCCACCCGGCGAGCTCGTCGAGGGGACGCCGGGAGCGCACGGAGGCCCGCACCTGCGCCGAACGCCAGTGCGCGCGGCTCGCGAAGTGGACGTTGCTGCTCGCCGTGACCGGCAGTCCCGTCCGCTGTGCCAGTTCGCCGAGGTGGCGCAGCCTCTCGTCGTCATCCGGGGTGCCGTCGCGGCTGAGTTCGACGGCCAGCGACTCAGGTCCGAAGAGCGCGGTCAGCCGGCGCAGGGCCGCGAGTCCGCCGTCGGGATCGCCCAGGGCCCGCCGCAGCGGACCCTTGCGGCAGCCGGTGAGGACCATCCAGTCCGCGCTCCTGGCCGCGAGGTCCTCGAGGTCGAAGACGGGACGGTTCTTCTCCCCGCGGAGGTTCGCCTCGGTGATCGCCGCCGAGAGGCTGCGGTAGCCCTCGACCCCGCGGGCGAGGACGAGGAGATGGGTGGCCTCGGGATCGGTCTGGCCGGGGATCTTCTCACTCAGCCCGACGGAGAGTTCGGCGCCGAAGACCGTGGGCAGGTCCGCCTCGGCGGCGGCATGGGCGAAGCGGACGGCGCCGTAGAGGCCGTTGTGGTCGGTCAGGGCCATCGCGGACAGCCCCGCGGCTGCCCCTGCGGCCACGAGGTCCTCGGGGTCGGAGGCTCCGTCGAGGAAGCTGAACTGCGAATGCACGTGCAGCTCCGCCCACGGTCGAGGCGGACTCATACGCAGGAGCGGACCGGCCGGTGAGGACGGTGTCCGGGCGGGCATCGCGTAGCGGGAGACGCTGTCGAGGCCGCGCGGACCGACGGAGACCGGGTAGCGGTCGGGGCGGGAGAACGCGGGGGCATCGGAGCCGTCGGCGTGCTTGTCGACGGGGCGGGCGTTCGAGCCGGCGGGCGCGTCCTCTTTGCCTTCTCGACCCTCTTTGCCTTCGAGGCGGCGGGCGAGCTCCGACCAGGGGGTGCGCGGATTCGAGAACCCCATCAGCAGTACCGTCCCGTCATCAGCAGTACCGTCCCGTGAGGTACCACTGGCCGGATTCCCGGCTCAGCAGCAGTGCGCGCCCGGATTCGGTGACGACCTGGAGGCGGGTCCGGTAGGTCGCCCGCTGCGGGTCCCACCATCCTGATTCGATCGGCCACGAGCCGGAGAAGTCGACGATCGCCTCGGTGGTGCCGGTGGGGAAGCGGATCGCGCTGGGGGCTGCGGCGAGTCCGGAGGGGCGGGCCTCGACCGGTCCTCCCCCGGCGGCGAAGACGTCGACGGGCACATGGTCGACGGTGGTCGGTCGGGGGGCGCGCAGAGCTCCCGGCCACGGCGCCTCCGGGGTGCGGGCGGGGGTCGCCGCCTGCTGCCACGGGGTCCAGAGGTTCGTCTCGGCCGGATCCCACCCGCCCTGGAGGCGGGGCACGAGCACGGCATCGGGTCCGAAGAGTCCCTGCAGGCGTTCGAGCGTGTGCGTGACCTGCCCGGTGTTCTCGTCGAAGAGGCTCCGGGTCGCCCCGAGAGGGGTCGTGAGCTCGGCGGCGACGAGGCCGAGCGCAGTGATCCCCTCAGCGGAGAAGTCCTCAGGATCCGGTCCCGGATCGTATTCGCCTTCGACATCCCCCCGCCCGGCACTGCCGCCCGCGCTGCCACTGCGTCCGGCGTTCGCGCGTCCAGCGGTGCTGTCTCCGGCCCCACCGCGTCCCGCACTGCCGCGTCCGGCGCCGGCGAGCCAGCCTTCGGCCTGCCAGCGCAGGCGGTCGGCGATGGCGTTCTCGCTCATGTCCTCGATCCGCCACGTCCGACTCGAGGACTGGCCCCCGGCGGCGAGGAGGGCGATCGTGATCTGCGTGCACACGAGTCCGCTGCTGCGGACCCGGCCGAGCAGGTCGGCGGCGAGCTGCCTGGCGAGGAAGCCGAGGGTGTCGCTGCGGGTCGTCGGCTCCTCGAGGGTGCTCTCGACCCGCAGGCTCTCTTCGCGGATGTGGTCGCGCAGGGGTGCCTGCGCCCGTCCCGAGGCCAGGTCGTGGGCATGACGGCCGAGCGGACCGAACCGGGAGAGCACATCACCGGCGTCGAGGGCGGCGAGTGCCCCCAGGGTGCGCAGGCCGAGCTGGACGAAGACGTCGATGAGCTCGGCCCACTTCCCCTCGGTGTGCGTCAGGGCGGTGATCGGCTGGGCGGCGAGGAACTCCACGGTCTTCCCCGGGGCGACCCGGCGCGCCTGCCCGGCGGCGATCCGCGCAGCGAAGACGGTCGCGGCGATGCCGGGGAAGAACTCCCACCCCGTCGAGTCCACGAGTGCGGAGATGAGTGCTTCGACGGCTGCGGCCTCATCGGCGTAGCCGTGCCGGAGGGCGTCGAGGGGGATCGCGAGCGTTCCCGGTGCGAGCAGCGTGAAGCGGGCGACGAGCTCTTCGAGTGCGCCCACCCCGCCGGAGAAGTGACGGTTGTCGACGTCTTCGTCCCACGGCAGCACCTGAGCCTCGGGACAGCGGTAGTTCGCCGCCCGCTTGTTGCTGCCGATGGCGATGCCCGCGGCCCGAGCCGGCGCGTTCGCGGCGATGACGCGGCCCGCGTGGAGGACGGCGACAGGGGTTCCCGGGCTGAGGTCGTGTTCGGCGGCGGCTGCCACGGTCGGCCAGTCGGGGACGGTGAGGACGAGGATGCGCCCGCGGTCGGTCTCGGGCTCAGCTGACACTGCGGATCACCGGCCTCTCCCCCAGCCCCGCCGAGGCGACCGCCTCGGCGGGGGTGCCGTCGGGACCGGGCAGGAGGAAACGGTGGACGCCGGTCTGCGAGCGGGCCTCGACGAGGCACGACTGGAGACGTCCGCGGCCGTGGTCGGTGCCCGACCAGCCGAGACCGGTGATCTCGATCTGCTCCGTGCTGCCGGCCAGGGGGCTGAGGCTGATGAAGCTCACCTTCCTCTCCCGCACCTTCGCCAGCAGTCGGGCGCGTTCGCCCGCGCTCGGGAGGTAGGCGGGGTCGACGAGGAGGACATCGAAGGATTCGATGAGGATCGAGGCCACGCGCAGCCAGTCCTGCGGTGGGGTGGCGAGGTTGACGAAGCGGTCGAGGTCGATGCCGAGGTCGGCGATCGAGGACACGGCGGGTTCGCCGAGGCCGATGCCGGCGCACCACTTCTGCTCCTGGGTGGAGGCGGCGATCGTCGCGAGAGCGCAGGTCAGGGACTGTCCGCCGGTGAAGGAGACGATCTCGCCGCGCGGCAGACCGCCGCGGCGGAAGATCGGCGCGAGCACAGGATGCACGGGCCGAGGCGGATGGCTGTCGAACAGGGAGGTCGCCGTGGAGATCCCCATCTCCCGGCTGAGCTGTTCGACGAGTGGTGCTGCGGACATAACATCCATTATCGAACTAGTGTTCGAAATAGGCAAGATTCAGGCGGCGACATTGCGCGCCCGGGCGTGTCGCGCTTCCGCTTCGAACATCCATGCCACACAATTGCCCAGGTCGAAGCCGTACCCGCCGCCGAGAGTGCTCGGATCGGCCTTCGCCGTCGCCTTCTCGACGACCCGGACGAGCTTCGCCGTGTCGAAGACCCTCCTTCCCGGATGCTCCGAGTCGCAGGCGAACAGCTCGGAGCCGTCAGGCAGGAAGAAGGCGAACGCGGGCGCTCCTTCCAGAGCCCCGGAGAAGGACGCCGCAGTCCGCACGATCGTCAGATCGTGTTCGTGGACGGAGATGTGGTGGGAGCGGCAGAGCAGGACGAGGTTGTCGAGGTCGGTGACCCCGCCGCGCGACCACGGGCGGATGTGGTGGGCTTCGCAGCGTCGGCGGCTGAGGCAGCCGGGGAACTGACACGAGACATCGCGGGCGCTCAGCGCCATCTTCTGTCGCCTGCTCGCCAACCGCCTCGACCGGCCGAGCTTGAGCACGTTCCCCGCCTCGTCCTTGATGATCCCGCTGACGAGCGATTCGCAGGCCAGCCGCTGGGCCGTGGCGGCGGTGATGCCGCCGAATCCGTCGATCCGACAGGTCTCGTCCCGCCGGGCAGGCGACGCTGAGGTGCCGGGCTCCGCGTCGCCGCTGTTCTCCGCAGTCGCCTCAGACGTCCCCGCGGGGACGTCGCCTTCGCTGTGCGTCCCCGCGGGGACGTTCTCAGCGTCACCGAGCACCACCGGGAGGAAGGCGTCGGCGCATCCGAGAAGCACCTCGGCGGAGGTATGGACGAGCATCCGGGCGCGGTCGAGATCGACGGCACCGGAGGACTGTGCGCGGGGAAACGCGCGGATCACCTCCATGAGGCACATGACCTGGGAGATCCGTTCGCCGCGCCGAGGCTGACCACTGCCGGGGGGCTGCGAATCCGTCCCGGATGCGCAGCCGGTCCAGGGGTCGACATCGACAGGCTCGGACGGCACAGTGCTCGCAGCGCACCCGTCCTCGCCGTTCTCGTCCTCTCGGCGTTCGATGACCTGGCGGGCTGTCGAGAGCATGGTGACGAACTCGGCCGCATCGTCCTCAGGCAGGTCGACGACGATGCGCGACCGGCCGGGACCCGCCGAGCAGACGAGGACATCGTCCCGTGGCAGCAGCTGCGGTAGCTCGCCGTTCTCCTCGGCCGCACTGAGCTTCCGATAGTTGCGTGAGACGACGCTGACCTGAGCGCCGGTGCCCAGCTTCGCCAGGCGCAGTGCGTCCTCGTCGGGAATGCGACCGACGAGGCGGGTGACCTCGCGGACCTTGGAGAAGCTGAGGTCTCCGGCGCTCAGGTTCGCTTTGACCAGCGGCATCTCGCGCAGAGCGTGCATCACCCTGACATATTCGCGAGCGGTGTGGGCGCTCACCGCGGCGATGTGCATGACCCAGCCGGCGAGCGACTTCACCCCGATCCACTGCGCCCAGAGCTCTCGCCGTTCGACCTCGTCGATGAGGGCGATGATCCGTGCGTGGCAGTGAGCGACGCAGGCGATGTTGCGCTGGATGGCGGCGACGATCTCGTTCCCGGTCAGCGCGTTGAGTCCGCCGTTCGACTCGGTGCGGTCGGCGCTGTCGGCCACCGGTCTCGGGTCGAAAGGGTTAAGGACAGGCACTCCGGGCGAGTTCCTTGCCAGCTCCTTCACCCAGTCCGGGTCGGACTCCAGGGGCGCCTGACCACTGCGCTCGGATACGGGAGATACGGAAGACACGGGTTGATACGGATCCGGCGGCTTCTCCACCGCCTCGTCTGCAGCGGCCCGCCCCGTTGTCGTGGTCGTCTCGTCCATGTCGGCACCTTCCCCTCGGCCGCATCGGCCGTCGCGGTTCATCCGCCCCCATGGCGTTCGAACCATGAATCCACGGTAGAGGTCGGCACTGACACGAAATCACTCAGCACGGATGAATGCTCGAATCACATTCGACTCAAGACTTCTCTCGAAATCGTTTGTCCTGGTGGTCGACGCGGAGTGAGCGCCGCGATGTGATCGACGCGAGGTCCGCGATGGGGCGCCGGGTTCCGGGCGGACGTCCCCACGGGGACCCATGCGCAATCCGGGCGAAACGTCCCCGCGGGGACGTGGCCGCAGTCCGAACGAGCGTCCCCGCGGGGACGCGCATGGCGAGCAAGACGTCCCCGCGGGGACGCTTCGCCTCACGCCGACACGGCCGGCGCATCCTTCGTTGTGAAGGACACCGTGATCCACGCGTGCGGGTCATCCCCGCCCAGGCGCGCTTCGACCGTGTCGCGGATGCGGTCCCAGTCCTCGAGTGCCCGCGGCGGCAGTCCCTTGGGCACATAGAACACGATCTCGACCGTCCGCGACCGTCCCTGTGCGGAGGCATAGACCCGGTAGTCGTCGAATCCTTCGGCCGCACTCACCTCCTCGGCGACCGCCTCGGCGGAGGTGCGCAGCCCGGGAGGGGTGACGAGCGAGACCTCGGACAGCGCTTTGCGCAGGGTCGAGAAGGGCACGGGGATGAGGACGAGAGCGACGACGGTGAGGACGGCCGGGTCGACGTAGGGCATGAACCAGGCCGCCGCGGTGCCGTCGATGAGCATGCCGATGACGAACGCGATGAGCAGGGCGCCGGTGACGCCGCCGGCCATGATCCAGCCCTTGACGTCCATCGCGACGAACTCCGAGCGGATCCGTTTGTTCGCCCGGTGTTCGAGGACGCCCATGACCACGGTGATGACCACGACGACCGCGGCGTAGACGACCGCCGGACCGAAGTCGACCTCCCGTCCCCCGTTCAGCAGCGCCGAGACGGCTTGGACCAGCGCATACGCGGCCACCCCCATCATGAGCGTCGAATTGACGAGGAGGACGATGGGTTCGAAGTGCCAGAAGCCCATCGTGAACGCGTTCTGCGTGCGCCGGGAGAGCCGGTTGGTCACCGACCGCGAGATGAGGCCCGCGACGGTGAGCGAGACGACCGACATCACCGCGTCCATGAGGGAGAAGACTCCGTCGAAGAGGATCGCGAACGATCCCGAGACGAGTCCGAATCCGATGCCGAGGACGGAGACGAGGAGGATCGCTGCGAGGGAGACCTTGAGTGCCTGCTGTTCGGTGCGCATGCGACGGATCGGTCCCTTCACCTCGGCGGATGTCCTGGCACCATCCTAGCGATCCCGCCGAGGCGGTCCCCCGGTCCGGATCCCACGATGCGTCCCCGCGGGGACGCGTCCGCAATCCGAGCGAGCGTCCCCGCGGGGACGTTTCGTTTACGCCCGGCACCGTCTAGGCTCGTCCCATGAACGCGACCGACTTCGAGACCCCGACCCGCGACTCCTACGATGCGATCGCACAGACCTACGCCGACTGGGTCTCCGCCGAACTCACCGCGAAGCCCCACGACCGCGCCGTCCTCGGCGCCTTCGCCGAGCTCGTCCTCGCCACCGGCCACCCCGAGACGATCGACCTCGGGTGCGGTCCCGGCCGGATCACCGCTTTCCTCACCGGCCTCGGCCTCGATGCGACAGGCCTCGACCTCTCCCCCGAGATGATCGCCCAGGCCACGCGCCTCTACTCCGACCTCGGCTTCACCACCGGGTCGATGACGTGCCTGCCCTACCCGGAGAACAGCTTCTCCGGGGCCCTCGCGTGGTATTCGCTCATCCACATCCCGGACGAGACCCTCGACCGGGTCATCGCCGAGGCGGCCCGCGTGCTGCGTCCCGGCGGCCTGTTCCAGCTGGCCTTCCAGCTCGGTGACACCGTCGATCACTTCTCCGACCTCGCCGGCCACGAGGTCGACCTCGACTTCCACCGCCGCAGCATCGACGACGTCCTCACCGTCCTCACCGCCCACGGCTTCTCCCTCGTCACCCGCATGGAGCGCGAACCCGACACGCACGGCCGCTACCCGGAGTCCACCCCGCAGGGATACCTGCTCGTGCGCCTCGATGCCGACGACCGCCTCGGCGAGGATCACTACTGACGCGCGACGACGGAGGCGACCCCCACGGATGAGATGATGGTCGGGATATGAGCATCGACATCGTCTTCCACACGCCTGAGATCCCCGGCAACACCGGCAACGCGATCCGACTGGCCGCCGTCACCGGCGCCCACCTCCACCTCGTCGAACCGCTCGGCTTCGACCTGACGGATGCGAAGCTTCGCCGAGCCGGACTCGACTACCACGATCTCGCCCACGTCACCGTCCACCCGGACCTCGACCACCTGTGGCGGGTCCTCGGGGATCGTCGGGTCATCGCGTTCACGACGCACACGACCGATTCCTTCGCCGAGGTGGACTACCGCGATGGCGACGTCCTCCTCTTCGGGCAGGAGTCGACGGGACTGCCGACCGAGGTCGTCGACGACGAGCATGTCGACCTGCGGGTGAGGATCCCGATGCTGCCGGGTCGGCGTTCGCTCAACCTCGCGAACTCCGCGTCGATCGCGATCTACGAAGCATGGCGTCAGCGCGGATACGCGGGCGCGTAGACTTCTCGTCGAGAGTTTTCCCAGAAAGGACCACCATGACCGCCAAGCTGCTCACGATCGCCGGTTCCGATGTCTCCGGCGGTGCCGGACTCGAAGCCGACCTGAAGATGTTCGAGGAGTACGGGGCGTTCGGCACCGCCGTCGTCACCTGCATCGTCACCTTCGACCCGGACAACGACTTCGGTCACGTCATCGACTTCATCGAGCCCGAAGTCGTCAACCGCCAGCTCGGTTCGGCGCTTGCCATCCACGAGTTCGATGCGATCAAGTCGGGCATGCTCGGCTCCGTCGAATCCGCGCTCGTCCTCGCCGAGGATCTCAAGTCCAATGAGCTGCCCTACGTCTTCGACCCGGTCCTCGTGTGCAAGGGATCGGGGTCGATGGTCGACCTCAAGGACCTCTTCGTCGAGAACCTCGTGCCGCTGGCCACCGTCATCACCCCGAACCTCGAAGAGGCAGCGGTCCTCGCCGGCGTCGAGCCGATCGAGTCCGTCGAGGGCATGATCGAAGCTGCGAAGATCATCCACGGTCAGGGGGCGAAGAACGTCGTCGTCAAGGGCGGTGCGCGCCTGGCCGGCGAGGACGCGATCGACATCCTCTTCGACGGTGAGACCGTGACGACGCTGGGTTCGCGCAAGGTCAACGACAAGCTCGTCAACGGCGCCGGATGCTCCTTCGCCTCCTCGATCGCCGCCGGCATCGCCACGGGACTGACGATCACCGACGCTGTCGTCAAGGCCAAGGAGACCGTCGCCCACGGCATCGCTGCGAGCCTCGAGAACGCCACCGGCGTGTCCTCGCTCTTCCACCCGGCCGCCCGGACGACTCCCTCCGCCGAGGTGGTCGTCACTCTCAGCTGAGCCTGGCGTCCCTGCTGGGTGCGTGCGTCCGGGCGTCCCCGCGGGGACGCCCGGATTCGAGCGTAGGACTCCGTCCCTGCTGGAGACAGAGAAAGAACCGCCCCACACACCAAGCGGTGTGCGGGGCGGTTCTGTGACGCTGTGCGGTGTGGACCGCGGGCGATCAGCGCTTGCCGAAGCCCTTGTAGCGGTCCTTGAACTTCTCGACGCGACCGGCGGAGTCGAGGATGCGCTGCTTGCCCGTGTAGAACGGGTGCGAGGCGCTGGAGATCTCGACGTCGATGACGGGGTAGGTGTTGCCGTCTTCCCATTCGATGGTCTTGTCGCTCTTCGCGGTCGAGCGCGTGAGGAACTTGGTGCCGGACGCGAGGTCGTTGAACACGATCGGCGCGTACTCCGGGTGGATGTCCTTCTTCATTTTCTTACCTTTGCTGAATCCGCTCAGGCGCCTGGTATGGGTCTCACCCATCCGCCAGTGCCCGAATTCGTCTGCTGAAAACGCTTCACGCCGTAGGAACCGAACGCGAACCGACAGTCCAGTCTAACCGACGCGGCCGGCCAAAGCGATTCGACACCGGGCCCCCGGTGTGCGATGCGTCATATTCAACGTCACGCAACCGGAGTCTGCCAGGTGCCTCCCGGACACACGCGTCTCCTAGACTGCTGTCCATGGAGACTGCTCACAACACCGTCGCCCGCCTGAGCGCACAGTTCGACCTTCGTCCTGCCGCCTCGGCGCCCGAGCTCTTGGCCGCACCGACCGCTGCGGCCCTGCCGACCGTCACCGGTGACGTCGAGGTCTTCGCGATCGACCCGGTCATCGCCGACACCGCGGCCCTGCTCGCCGCGACCGGACTGGGGCCGGAGACCTCGGCGAACTGCGTGCTCGTCGCCGGTTCCCGCAGCGGCGAGGAGCGTATCGCCGCGTGCCTCGTCCTCGCCCACACCAGGGCCGATGTCAACAAGCGCGTGAAGAAGCTCCTCGACGTCCGCAAGGCCTCGTTCCTGACCATGGATCGGGCCGTCGGCGAATCGGGGATGGAGTACGGCGGGATCGGTCCGATCGGCCTGCCGGCGAACTATCGGATCCTCATCGACTCCCGCGTCGCCGAGGCGGACGCGCTCATCATCGGCTCCGGCATCCGCGGGTCGAAGCTCCTGCTCTCCGGACCGACCCTGGCCTCCCTGCCCGCCGCCGAGGTGATCGAGGGCCTGGCCCACGAGATCGACTGAGCTCAGTCGGCGGGCTCGAATCCTGCCCGTTCGAGAACGAACTCGACGAGCGGGTCGTAGAGGAAGGGCGTGACGTCGTCGTCGAGGGGGACGGTGACCTCGACGGCTCCCTGTGCCTCGGCGACGAAGAGCGCCGGATCGTTGCAGTCGGCGTAGCCGACCGTCCGCAGTCCCCGCGCCGAGGCGGCCCCGGCCCACCCGTGATCGGCGACGATGAGATCGGGCAGGGGTTCCCCACGGCGTTCGAGGTCGTCGAGCACGGCCGTCATGGGTTCGGCCAGATGGGTGTGCGGGGTGCCGCCGTGGAGGTGCCAGATCCACACCCGGCCGAGCTCCCGGCAGTCTCCGCCGATCGCATCGACGGGAACCGGGCCCTGCTGGCCGACGACGGTGGCCCCGGCAGCCTCGGCCGCCTCGGCGATGGCCATGTGCACGGGCAGGAGACCGGCCGGGTGACCGGTGGCGAAGAGGATCCTCCCACCGGCGCGGGCGACGTCGCCGATGACGGCGGCCAGCGAGTCGAGGGCGTCGATGCATTTCTCGGTGGAGATCGTGTCGACGCCGTGGGTGAACGCAGGGTCAGGGCGGAGTCCTGCGCGGTCGACCATGAGGGCGAACACGGAGTCGAAGTCCCAGTCCCGAGTGAGTGAGACGCCGAAGTCGAACTGCCTCTCCCCGGCGAGGAAGCGCCGGATGTGCTCGAGGTTGTTCTCCCTCGGGGTGGCGACCTCCCCGGTGATGCGTCCGGTCTCCAGGGCCTGGGCAAGCGTTGTGCGGTCCACTGATCTCCTCATGAGGGGTCGGTCTGTTCGCCGGGTCGGACTGTTCGCAGGGTCGGTCGGCGAACCGGTTCGAGACAACTCTATCCATGAGGTCCGGTTCGGCTGCTCAGCCGGGCCGGGCTCGGTGAGCGCGCGTGGTCTCAGCCGGTCACCGGATGCCGGCGTCGAGGTCCTCCCCGAGCACCCGTTCCAGTCGACGGACTTCGGCCTCGATCGCCTCACGGGGCACATCCGGTCTGTCCGGGAACACCTCGACGGTCAGCCGGTTTCCCCGCTTCCGCCACACCCCGCTGACGACTCCACCAGAGATGAGGAAGTCGGCGCCGCTCGAGAGCTTGACTCGTTGCGCCGGGGGAACGGTGAGCGGATCGGCCGTTCCCGGTCCGAGGATCCACGCATCGAAGCACGGCAGCAGACGCACACTGTCGTCGGGAGCCGACCCGGTGAGGTCGTCCACGTCGGAAGCGAGGACGCGTCGGTCCTGGCCGTCGATGCGGACGGTGGCGATCTCGGCGTCGAGGTGGTCGAGCCACGTCGTCACCCGTTTTTTCGGCACGCTCAGTCCCGCGTTCAGCCAGTAGCGAAGGTTCTCCTCGGACACGGGTGCGTACGAGCGCAGGTAGCGCCGGACCAATTCACGGCCGACGGCATCGACGTCTGCGTGCGGGTCTGTCGCCTCGTCGGTGCGCAGCCGGAACGTCGCACTGCCCTCTCTCGCCGGTCCGAAGCAGATGTCACCCCACCAGTGAAGAGGTTTGTACAGGCAGTCGGACCCGCTCCCGAGCGCTCCGGTCTCCAGGCCCCGCAGTCGGGGAACCCCAGCCAGGTGGGCGGCGATCTCCTCTCGGGTCTTCGGACCGTCGGACAGCAGCTGCCTCAACTCCCGCCGGAAGGGCTCCCACGACTCCATCGCGAATGCTCCCTGCCGTTGGAACCGCGGCGACTCCCACACCCGCGTGATCTGCCGCACTGTGAGGATGAGGTCGGCAGTGGCAGGGGTGAAGATGTACGCGCCGCCGCGGAAGGCATAGGCGGCGATGAGTTCGCCGGACACGAGTGCGTCGGCGACACCGCCGGCTTCGGGCTCTGTCTGTCGGGCGGTTGTGGAGAGTTCGCCGACACGGTCGGGCCATGCCCGGGTCGCGATCATCCGTTCGGCGATGTCGACGGCACCGGCATCCCTGCGCGGGCTCAGGCTGTGCCTGCGCAGCCGCCATGTCAGGGCGCTGAGCATGCGGCCACTCTACCCCTCCCCATATCCGCGGCCCGAGCGTACTCTGGTGGCATGGTCAGCATCGTCAGCAGTCCATCCGCCTGGTTCGACAGCGCAGTCGCCGATCTCGACGACGACGTCATCCTCGTCAGCCCGCACATCGTCGCGGGCTTCGCCCAGTTCATCGCCGAGGCGGCCGCCGGCTCCCCGCGGACGTGGGCGGTGGTGACGACGATCGATCCGACGGCTGCGGCCCGCGGGTATCTCTCCGTCGACGGCCTGCGGATGCTCCTCGACGCCGAGGTGCAGATCCAGCACGTCGATCGGCTGCGCACGCACTGCTTCTTCGTCGGTCGTCGGGCGCTGCTCGGCACGGCGAACCTCGGAACGGCCGACGAGAGCTCAGGCTATCTCGATGCGGAGGATGAGGCGTCCGATGAGGATGCCCCGGGTGCGCCGATGGAGTTGGCCGTCGAACTCACCGGGGATCAGCTCGCCGAGGCGTGGGCCCGGATCGCGCGTCGGCGCTCCGTCGTCGTCACCGCCCGGGACCTCGACTGGCTGCGCGCGCAGGTGCGGCAAGCCTGAGGCTCACGCCCCCTGCAGGGCGAAGCACGTGACCGCCGAGGCGGCGGCGACGTTGAGGGAGTCGACTCCCCCGCTCATGGGGATCATCACCGTCGAATCGCTTGCTGCGATGGTTCCCCGGGCCAGTCCGTCGCCTTCGGTGCCGAAGACGACGGCGGTGCGCTCCGGGGCTGCGGCCGCGAACTCCTGGATCGACACGGAATCCTCGTCGAGGGCGAGGGCCGCGACGTGGAAGCCGAGCTCCCGCAGGGTCTCGACACCGCCGGGCCACGGGTCGATCCGCGTCCACGGCACCTGGAACACCGTGCCCATCGACACTCGGATCGCCCTGCGGTAGAGCGGGTCTGCGCACCGTGGGGTGACGAGGACCGCGTCGACGCCGAACGCCGCGGCGGACCGGAAGATCGCGCCGACGTTCGTGTGGTCGACGACGTCCTCGATGACGACGACCCGCCGGGCCTCTGCGAGGAGGTCGGTGACGAGCGGCAGCGACGGCCGGTGCATCGCCGCAAGCGCCCCGCGGTGGAGGTGGAAGCCGGTGAGGGATTCGACGGCGGCATCCGTGCCGATGTGGATCGGTGCGTCGCCGGCCGCGATGAGGTCGGCCAGGTCGAAGAGCCACTTCGGGCTGGTGAGGAACGACCTCGCGGTCATCCCAGCGGCATGGGCACGGCGGATGATCTTCGAGGACTCGGCGATGAAGAGCCCCTCGGCGGGTTCGCGCACACTGCGCAGGGCGACGTCGGTGAGGTCCGTGTAATCGGCCAGTCCCCCGGCGTCCCCGCGGGGACCCCCGTCCGCGGTCCGATACGTTGCCTGAGCCGTCAGCGTGTCCTCGTCGAAGAAGTGCAGGCGCTCGCCTGCGATGCCGAGCTCGGCGGCCCGGGCGATGATCTGCTCACGGGTGAGCGGAGCCTTCGCGGGAGTGTTCACAGTGCTTCTCCGTTCACTGGGCGTGGCCATTCACAGTGCGTGACCGTTCACAGGGTGAGGATCCGCACGATCGCGACGAGCCCGAGGACGACGATGACCGTGCGCAGCAGGCCTGGCGAGAACTTCCGCCCCACCCGGGCACCGAGGTATCCGCCGATGAGCGAGCCGACGGCCACGCAGATGACGGCCGTCCAGTTGATCCGGTCGTGGCCGACGATGATGTACGTCGTCGCCGAGACCGTGTTGACGACGAGGACGAGGACGTTCTTGAGCCCGTTGAGCCGCTGCAGGTCATCGGTGAGGATGAGCCCGAGGAGGGCGACGAGGATGATCCCCTGCGCGGCCGCGAAGTACCCGCCGTAGATCGCGGTGAGGAAGATGACGACGAGGGCGAGGATGTACTTCCCCGTCGACAGCCCGCCTGGGTCGGCCGCCTCGGCGAGGTCATGGCCCTGCTCCCGCCGACGCAGGGCCCGGGCCTTGAGATGTCGGGAGAGGTAGGGCTGGCCGACGACCATGATGAGGGCGAGGACGAGGAGGATCGGCACGATCGTCTCGAACGCGTCCTCGGGCAGGTGGAGGAGCAGATACGCGCCGAGGAGGGAGCCGGCCAGCGACGCCGGGACGAAGCCGGCGAACCGCTTCCACTGGCCCTTGAGCTCCTCCCGGTACCCGAAGGACGAAGCGATGTTGCCGGGCACGAGGCCCACGGCGTTGCTCATCGTCGCCACCACCGGCGGCACCCCGAACGCGACGAGCACGGGGAACGTGATGAGCGTGCCGGAGCCGACGACGGCGTTGATCCCGCCGGCGCCGATGCCGGCCAGGACGATGAGGGCGATCTGCCAGAGTTCCATGGACTCCATGTGCTGCGGGCGAAGCCTACGACTGGGAGCGGGCGTGGAAGCGCTGTCCGTCGCGGCTGAGCTTGACGTCGAGGCCGAAGGTCTCCGAGAGGCTCTCCGCCGTCAGCGTCTCCTCGATCGGTCCCGAGGCCACGGTCGTACCCCCGCCGAGGAGGAGGGCGTGGGTGATGCCGGCCGGGATCTCCTCAACGTGGTGGGTGACCATGATCGTCGCCGGGGCCCACTTCGAGGACAGGATCTCCGTGAGCGCCGACAGCAGCTCCTCGCGTCCCCCGAAGTCGAGACCGGAGGCCGGTTCGTCGAGGAGGAGGAGCTCGGGATCGGTCATGAGCGCCCGGGCGATCTGCACCCGCTTGCGCTCGCCCTCGGACAGGGTGCCGAAGGTGCGGTCGGCCAGGTGCATGATGTCGAACGCGCCGAGGAGGTCCTTCGCGCGGTCGATGTCGGTCTTCTCGTACTCCTCGACCCAGCGACCGGTCACGCCGTAGGCGGCGGTGAGCACGGTGTCGAGGGCGGCCTCCGAGTTCGGGATCCGACCGGCCAGGGCGGTCGAGGCGTAGCCGATGCGCGGCCGCAGTTCGAAGACGTCGACCCGGCCGAGGCGCTCTTCGAGGATGCCGACCTTGCCCGTCGTGGGATGCATGCGTCCGGCTGCGAGTTCGAGCAGCGTCGTCTTCCCGGCGCCGTTGGGTCCGAGGACGACCCAATGCTGACCTTCGGAGACGGTGAGGGAGAAGTCGCGGAGGAGGAAATTCGTCCCCCGGCGCACGGACACATTATCCACAGTCAGGACATCGCTCATATCACCCAACTCTATCTCAGCGGTGGGTCTATTCTGGTCCGACATGGACGCACATCTCGACTCGCTGCTGCTCGCTCTGGCACTCAACCACCGCCTGGCCGGGACCTTGGCCCCGGATGCCGTGAGCACGGCCTTCCTCGACGCCGACCGTGAGGTTCCTCTCATCGTCGCAGACGGTGTGCTCGGCACCGACACTCCGACCGGGCTCCTGCTCTTCGCGGCCGCCGCGAAGGCCTCCGGGATCACCCACGCCCGGCTCGCCCTCAACCATCCCTCGCTGCCGCACACGATCCCGCCTCTTGAGCGGGAGGACCGGGCCCGGGTGGGCCGTCACCCGGCCCCCATCGTCCTCCACCGCGGTCCTGAGCAGGTGGGGATCATGCTGCTCGGCGCCGAGGAGAACGTCGAGGTCATCGCCTGCCGGGAGTCCGTCTATCACCCCGTGTCCGTCGACACTCCCGCCGAGGCGCTGCGCCGTCTGCGTCTCCTCGTCATGGAGGGTCTGTCGATCATCGAGACCATCGAGGTGCCCGAGGCGTGGCGGACCGCGCCGTGGCGGGACTGGCAGGCCGATCTCTCCGATGACCACCCGCTGAGCACCCTCCTGCCCGTCGACGCGGACTCCCGGGCCGTCTATGCGGCACTCGACATCCACGATCGGATGCGCACCGTGCTCGCCCCGGCCACGGTCGACCCGCCCGCGTTCGGCGATCTGCTGTCTCGCCTCCACCCTGCCGCCGCGGCCTACGTCACGGCGGTGGCTACGATGAAGGGGTGAGAGACTTCCGCGCGCTTCCCGGTCCCGTCCAGCTGCTCGTCATGGACGTCGATTCGACGTTCATCAACGAGGAGGTCATCGACCTCATCGCCGACCATGCCGGGGTCGGCGACCGGGTCGCCGACATCACGGAGCGGGCCATGGCCGGTGAGCTCGACTTCGCGGCCTCCCTAGCCGAGCGGGTCTCCCTCCTCGCCGGGCTGCCGGTCACCGTCATCGACGAGGTCCGTGAGCGCATCACCCTCACCGAGGGCGCGACCGAGCTCGTCGCCGCCGTGCAGGAGGCAGGGGGCGCAGTCGCCCTCGTCTCCGGCGGGTTCACCCCGGTCATCGCCCCCCGTGCCGCACAGCTCGGCATCACCGAGGTCCATGCCAACGGCCTCGAGGTCGCAGACGGTCGGCTCACCGGACGGACCGAGGGTCGCGTGGTCGATCCGGCGGCGAAGGCGGAGATCTTCTCGGCCCTCGTGGCCGCATACGACTGCGACCCCGAGCGGACCGTGGCGATCGGTGACGGTGCCAATGACATCGGCATGATCGCCCGGGCCGGGCTCGGGGTCGCCTTCTGTGCGAAGCCCGCGCTGGTCGCCGCCGCCGACGTCGCGGTGACGGAGCGGGACCTGCGCACGGTGCTCAGGTATCTCTGAGTTCAGAGAGCTTTGGCTCAGATCCCTCTGAACGACTGGATCTCAGGGACGGGGAAGCTGCCGGGTTCGACGTTCCACGACGGGATGTCGAAGACCGCGATCGATGAGGGACGGAACCCCTCGGGCACCCCCGCCTCGGCGCTGAGGTGACCGATCACCTCGGCGACGGTGGGCTGGTGCCCGACGATGTAGGCGCATTGGGATCCGGCAGGGATCGATCGGATCGCATCCATCCAGTCCTCGACTCCCCCGCCGTAGAGCGAGGGGTCGAGGATGAGCTCGATCTCTGCCTCGGCGTGCCGGTTGACGGCTTCGACGACGGCCTGACCGGTCTGGACGGTGCGCCGGGCCGCCGAGGCGATCGCCACCTCGGGCGACCAGCGCTCGGCGATCTCCGCGCCGGCTTCGACGGCCTGGGCGAGCCCCGTCGCACTCAGGGTGCGTTCGACGTCGCTGCGGCCCTCCGGCTCCGCCTTCGCGTGACGGGCGAGGATGAGCACTGGCATGGCGGTGGCCTCAGGCTCCGGTGGAGTGGAAGCCGCCGTCGACGTGGATCATCTCACCGGTCGTGGCGGGGAACCAGTCGGAGACGAGGGCGACGATCGCCTTGCCTGCCGGGGCGGTGTCCTTCTGATCCCAGCCCAGCGGGGCGCGCTCGCCCCACATGTCCTCGAGCGTGCCGAAGCCGGGGATCGAGGTGGCAGCCGTCGTCTTCAGCGGTCCCGCCGAGACGAGGTTGACGCGGATGCCCTTGTCGCCGACGTACTTCGCGAGGTAGCGGGCGGTCGACTCGAAGGCGGCCTTGGCCACGCCCATCCAGTCGTAGACCGGCCACGAGATCGTCGCATCGAAGGTGAGGCCGACGACGCCGGCGCCCGGGTTGAGCACGGGCAGGGCGGCCACGGTGATCGCCTTGAGCGAGTACGCGGAGACGTGGATGGCGGCCTGCACGGACTCCCACGGGGTGTCGAGGAAGACACCGCCGAGCGCGTCCTTCGGGGCGAAGGCGATCGCATGGACGATGCCGTCGATGTTGCCCTCGAGACGTTCGGGCAGGGCGGCGAGGTCCTCTTCGTTCGTCGCGTCGAGTTCGATGACCCGCGGGGTGACGGGCAGGCGTTCGGCGATCACCTGAGTGATCTTCATCTGCCGGCCGAAGCTCGAGAGGATGACCTCGGCTCCCTGCTCCTGCGCGATCTTCGCTGCGGCGAAGGCGATCGAGGCTTCCGTGAGCACACCGGTGACGAGGATGCGCTTTCCCTCAAGAATTCCCATTGCGGTCCTTTCTCAGTTCAGGTTCGTGGTCTCAGGCCGGGGCCTGCGTGATCGGTCTCAGTGTCCCATGCCCAGGCCGCCGTCGACGGGGATGACGGCTCCGGAGATGTAGGCGGCGTCGTCGGAGGCGACCCAGCGCACGACTCGGGCGACCTCATCGGCTTCGGCGAAGCGCTTGGCGGGGATCGTGGAGAGGTACTCCTTGCGCTGCTTCTCGTCGAGTTCGTCGGTCATGTCCGTGCGGATGAAGCCGGGGGCGACGACGTTCGCGGTGATCCCGCGCGAGCCGAGCTCACGGGTGATCGACCGGGCGAGACCGACGAGGCCGGCCTTCGACGAGGAGTAGTTGCCCTGTCCGGGCACACCGTAGAGGCCCGAGACGGAGGAGATGAGGACGATGCGTCCCTTCTTCGCCCGGATCATGTTCGTGATCGCCCGCTTGACGGTTCGGAAGGCACCGGTGAGGTTCGTGTCGACGACGGAGGTGAAGTCGTCTTCGCTCATGCGCATGAGCAGGTTGTCCCGGGTGATTCCGGCGTTGGCGACGACGACCTCGACGGGACCGAGCTTCTCCTCCACCTCGGCGAAGGCGGCATCGAGGGAAGCGGAATCGGTGACGTCGGCGGCCACGGCCAGCGCCCCCTCCGGGGCGTCTCCGTTGCGCGAGGTCACGGCCACCTTGTCACCGCCGGCGAGGAACTCCTCGGCGATGGTGCGGCCGATCCCGCGGTTGCCTCCGGTGACGAGGACTACACGTGGTTCTGACACGGATCTCTCCTGTTGTTCGACAATACGCTCACAAACCTACCGTGTCCGCGTGCTCGGAGACATGCTCACACAAACGAAGCGTATGATTTTGTAGGTAGACCCGAGTGAAGAAGGTTATGTCCAGGCACCCGCAGCAGATCACGAGCGCAGACACTGCCCTCGACGACGACATGAAGTCGCGGATCATCAAGTACTCCATCACGATGACGATCCGCACCCTCTGCTTCGTAGCCGCCTATTTCGCATTCATCTCCTCCCAGCAGGTGCTGATGTGGGTATTCGTCGCCGGCGCTGTGCTCCTGCCCTACCCTGCGGTGATCTTCGCCAACGCCGGACGCGAGCGCAGCCGTGACGACCGCTCCGCGCTCATCGACTCCGCCCCGCTCGACGCCCTGCCGCCGGGACGCGGGGAGACGATCAGCGAGGACGGGGCCACCGTCATCAACGGGGAGACCGTCGACAGCAGCGTGACCGTGGACGGCAGCGAGACCGTCGACCCGGAGACCTCGCCCGCCGGTGGGCAGAACCGCACCAGCGCCGAGGCGGGGCATCCTGCGAGTTCGGCCGACGACGGCCGTGAGCATCTCTTCACCGCCGACATCGCCGGCGAGGTCGTCGACGAAGGCGAGGTCGCCGACGCCGACAGCACCTCGGGCGCAGACGTGCATGAGGGCCGCACCAAGGCCGGTGACGGCAGAGCGCACCGTGGCGGACGTCGATGACCGACGCGCTGCGCTGCTCGGCGAAGGGCTGCCGAGCGGATGCCACCCGGGCCATCCTGTGGAACAATCCCGGCCTGCACACGCCTGAGCGACGCAAGGTGTGGCTGGCCTGTGACGACCATCTCGACCATCTGCGCGATTTCCTCACCCTGCGCAGCTTCTACCGCACAGACGTGTCCGTCGACGAGATCCCGGAGGGCGCCGGCTGATGTCCCGCTATTCGTTCCTCTTCAGTGCCCGCTGGCTCAAGTACATCGCGATGACGATCATCGTCGTCATCGCGTGCGTGTTCCTCGCCCTGTGGCAGAAGGACCGCCGCGCCGAACGCCAGCACGAGATCGACACCATCAACGCGAACTACTCCTCCACCCCGGTCGAGATCGCACAGATCCTGCCCGACACCTCGGCGAGACTGGCGGCCGACGAGGAATGGCGTCAGGTGCGCCTGACCGGACAGTTCCGCCCGGCCGACACCGTGCTCGCCCGCAACCGCACGGTCGAGGACAAGGTCGGCTTCTACGTCGTCGTGCCCTTCGCCCTCAACACAGGCGAGACGATCGCCGTCGTGCGCGGCTGGGTGCCCGAGGCCAATGCGGTCCCGGACCCGCCGAGCGGTGAGCAGACGATCATCGCGCGCCTCAAGATCGCCCAGGACGGGTCGAAGGACACCAATCCGAAGGGGATGATCAAGGCGATCGATCCCGCCCGGATCCCCGGCATGGTCGACGCCTTCGCCAACGTCTACGCCGAGGAGGCCGACGTCGCCTCCGTGCCGGGACTGACCCCCCTGCCGGCCCCGGACCTCAACCCCGGCAACCACCTGTCGTACATGCTCCAGTGGTTCGCGTTCGGGATCATGATCATCATCGCCGTGTCGATCTCGGCCAGGCGGGAGCGCAAGGCCGCGGCAGAGACGCTCAGCCACGACGCGGCGGCGGCCGAATTCGTCGTCGTCGACAAGGCCGCGCTCGACGCCGGGGCGAAGCTGAGCGAACCCGGCAGGCGCTACGGTCGCGGCCGACTGGCCAGCCCCAGCGCCCACGGACGCGACGAAGCCGACGAGGACGAGGTCCTCGAGGAGCGGTTCCGCTCGAGCTGAGGCCTCAGGTGAGGCTGACGAGGTCGAGGTAGCTGTCGTTCCACAGGTCCTCGTCGCCGTCGGGCAGCAGCAGGACCCGGTCGGGGTCGAGGGCCGCGACGGCGCCCTCATCGTGGGTGACGAGGATGATCGCACCCTCGTAGCGGCGGATCGCGGAGAGGATCTCCTCCCTCGAGGCCGGGTCGAGGTTGTTCGTCGGCTCGTCGAGGAGGAGCACGTTGGCGCTCGAGACGACGAGGGTCGCCAGGGCAAGACGGGTCTTCTCACCGCCGGAGAGCACGCCTGCGGGTTTGTGGACGTCGTCGCCTGAGAAGAGGAACGAGCCGAGCACGTTGCGCACCGCGGTGTCGTCGAGGTGCGGGGAGTTCCGCCGCATGTTCTCGAGCACGCTGAGCTCGAGGTCCAGCGTCTCGTGCTCCTGTGCATAGTAGCCGAGCTTGAGTCCGTGACCGGGCACGACCTCACCGGAATCCGGCTCGTCGAGACCCGCGAGGAGGCGCAGCAGGGTCGTCTTGCCGGCGCCGTTGAAGCCGAGGATGACGACGCGGGAGCCCTTGTCGATCGCGAGGTCGACCCCGGTGAACACCTCGGTGGAGCCGTAGCTGCGGGAGAGCCCGGAGGCCGTCAGCGGCACCCTACCGCAGTCGGCGGGGGCCGGGAAGCGGAGGTTCGCGACCTTCTCCGCGCCGCGTTCGTCCTCGAGGCCCGCGAGCATCCGTTCGGCGCGTTTGACCATCTGCTGGGCGGCGACGGTCTTCGTCGCCTTCGCCATCATCTTGTTCGCCTGCGCGGTCAGGGCAGCGGCCTTCTTCTCCGCGTTCGCGCGCTCCCGGCGGCGGCGGCGCTCGTCGTCCTCGCGCTGTTTGAGGTAGAGGCGGTAGCCCATCGCGTAGATGTCGATGGTCTGGCGCATCGCATCGAGGAAGAAGACCTTGTTGACGACTTCGTCGATGAGGTCGAGGTCGTGGCTGATGACGATGAGTCCGCCCGAGTACGCCTTGAGGTAGTCGCGCAGCCAGAGCACGGATTCGGCGTCGAGATGGTTCGTCGGCTCGTCGAGGATCATCGTGTCCGGGGCGGAGAAGAGGATCCGGGCGAGCTCGACCCGGCGGCGCTGACCGCCGGAGAGCGTGCCGATCTCCTGGTTGACGAGGTCCTCGTCGAGGCCGAGGTTCGCGGCGATCGCGTACGCCTCGGATTCGGCGGCATAGCCGCCGGCGGCGACGAATTCGGCTTCGATGCGCGGGTAGCGGTCGATGGCCTTCGCCGCGACGTTCTCATCGGGTGACGCCATCTGCCGCTCCGCCTTGCGCAGCCGTTTGACGAGGACGTCGAGGTCGCGGGCGGAGAGGATGCGCTCCTTCGCGGTGGCCGTGAGGTCCCCGCTGCGGGGGTCCTGCGGCAGGTAGCCGACGGTGCCGGAGACGGAGACGGAACCGGCGTTGGCGGGGTGGCCGCCCATGATCACCTTCGTCAGCGTCGTCTTCCCGGCGCCGTTGCGTCCCACAAGGCCGACGCGGTCGCCCTTGTCGACGCGGAAGGAGACCTCGGACATGAGGGTGCGGGCGCCGACGGCGACCTCGAGGCCGGAGGCCTGAATCATTCGCTCTCCAAACTGCGGCCGATGATCTCGGCCAGGTATTCCTGTGGGTGGACTCCGCGGGCACGTGCCCGGGAGACGAGCTGATCGGCGACGGTGCTCGGCACGCGCGTCGACACGACGGTCATCGGGGTCTGTGCCGACTCCTCGCCGAGGCGGTCGTCTGCGTCATCGTCGGACGTCCCTGCGGGAGCGGTACTCTCGGGCGTCCCTGCCTCAGTTGTGCTCTCCGGCATGGCCGCGGGGACGTATCCGGGCCCGGCGGGGACCTCAGTGCCCTTCTGGTACGCGGTCGCGGCGGCCCGGGCGCGGTCGTCGGCGGCTTCGTTCATCGCATGGTTGCTGTGGCCTTTGACCCATTCGAATTCGACCTCGCGGCCTCTCAGCGCCGAGTCGAGGAGTTCGAGGAGGTCCCGGTTGAGGACCTCCTTGCCGTCGGCCTTCTTCCAGCCCTTGCGCTTCCAGCCGGGCATCCACTTCGTCAGGGCGTTGATGACGTACTGCGAGTCGCAGAAGACCTTGAGGTCCTCGCCCGTGCCGGCGGTGGAGTCGAGGAGGTCGAGGACGGCCATGAGCTCACCGCGGTTGTTCGTCGCGTTCTTCCAGCCCCCGGCGTGCCAGCAGTTCTCGTCGATGTACCACGCCCAGCCGGCCGGTCCGGGGTTGCCGAGCGCAGACCCGTCTGCGGCAGCGATGATCGTCAAATGGTTCTCCTCGATGTGTGAGCCCGGGCAGCGGAGTCTCGGTCCCGCCGGTCCGCGGGCCCGGACCATTGTTTCACGTCCGCCTCTCCCATGCAGACCCGACCGCGCGTGCCCTCCCCCACACGCACATCGCCGAGGTGGGACTCCCGATTCGGAGTCCCACCTCGGCGGTGGTCTCAGACGTCCCCACGGGGACGTCGACGCTCGACCGATTGGGCTAGGGGCCTCAGATGTTGAAGCCGAGCGCCCGCATCTGCTCGCGGCCGTCCTCGGTGATCTTCTCCGGACCCCATGGCGGCATCCACACCCAGTTGATGCGGTAGGCCGGCACGATGCCGTCGAGGCACTGCGCGGTCTGGTCCTCGATGACGTCAGTGAGCGGGCACGCCGCCGAGGTGAGCGTCATCTCGATGACGGCGGTGCCGTCGTCTTCGACGTTGAGTCCGTAGACGAGGCCGAGGTCGACGATGTTGACGCCGAGTTCGGGATCGACGACGTCCATCATCGCTTCGCGGACCTCTTCGACGCTCGCGTTCTGCGGGGCGTCAATGACTTCGGGCATCACTTCTCCTCGTTGTCTGCTGTCGTCGCCCCGGCCTGAGCCTGAGCGAGAGCGTCCTTGAACGCCATCCACGCCAGGAGGGCGCACTTGATCCGGGCAGGGAACTTCGACACTCCCTGGAACGCCGCGGCGTCGCCCAGTATTTCCTCATCGGCCTCGATCGTGCCGCGGGAGTGCATGAGCTCATGGAAGGCCGCTTCGATCTCAAGCATCTCGGTGATGCTCGCCGAGGCCGCGAGCTCCGTGAGCACGGAGGCCGAGGCCATGGAGATCGAGCAGCCGTCACCGGTCCAGCGCACGCTCACGGAGCCATCGGCCAGCTCGGTCTCGAGTTCGATCTCGTCCCCGCAGGTCGGGTTGACCTGGTGGGAGTACCCATGCGGACCGGCGGCGGCCTCCCCGTGCAGGGCGGAGTTGCCGATCCGGGACCGCGAATGGTCGAGGATGACCTGCTGGTAGAGCTGCTGCATCTGCGTGGTCATGACGCCTGCCGTCCCGCCTCGGTGAGGCCGAAGAACGGACGCACCTCGGCCAAGGCCGAGAGGAAGCGGTCGACGTCGTCTGCGTTGTTGTACAGGTACGTGCTCGCCCGCGTCGAGGCGGTCACCCCGAACCGGCGGTGCAGCGGCTGTGCGCAGTGGTGGCCCACGCGCACGGCCACGCCCTGCGAGTCGAGGTACTGCCCGACGTCGTGGGCGTGGACGCCCTCGACCTCGAAGGCCACGGTCCCGATCCGGTCCTCGGCCTCGCCGAGGATGCGGATCCCCGGGATCTCCCGGATCCCGTCCAGCAGCAGGCAACCGAGTTCGCGCTCATGCTCGAACACCTCGGCAAGGCCCACCTCCTGGAGGTAGCCGATGGCCGTCGCGAAGGCCGCGACCTCGGCCACGGGCTGAGTGCCGGCTTCGAAGCGCTGCGGAGCGGGCATGAACTCGGCGGAGTCCATCGTCACCGTCGTGATCATCGACCCGCCGGTGAGCACGGGCGGCAGCGCATCGAGCAGCTCCGCCCTGCCCCAGAGCACGCCCAAGCCGGTGGGCCCGAGCGCCTTGTGCGCGGAGAACGCCGCGAAGTCGACGTCGAGGTCGACGAAGTCCACGGGCATGTGCGGCACGGACTGACAGGCGTCGAGGACGACGAAGGCGCCGACCTCCCTGGCCCGGGCGACGAGTGTGTCGACCGGGTTGATCGTCCCGAGCACGTTCGAGACGTGGGTGAAGGCGAGCACCTTCGTCGTCTCGTCGACGATCTCGTCGAGCCGGGACAGGTCGAGCTCACCGGCGTCGGTGACCGGGATCCAGCGCAGCTGCGCCCCGGTGGCCTGCGCGAGCTGCTGCCAGGGCACGAGGTTGGCGTGATGCTCCATCTCGGTGACGACGATCGAGTCGCCTGCGCCGAGGGCGAAGCGCTCCGCCGCCTGCCCGCCGAAGCCGCGGCTGGCCCGGTCCATGCCGAGTGCGACGATGTTGAGCGCCTCGGTGGCGTTCTTCGTCCACACGACCTGGTTCGCTTCGCCGCCGACGAGCCCGGCCACGGCTGCGCGTCCGGCTTCGAACGAGTCGGTGGCCATGACCGCGAGCGAATGCGCGCCCCGGTGCACGGCTGCGTTGCGCTGCGTGAAGAACTCCGTGAACGTGTCGATGACGCATTCGGGCTTCTGCGAGGTCGCCCCGGAGTCGAGATAGGTCAGCGGGGACTCCCCGACCCTGGCGTCGAGGATCGGGAAGTCACCGCGCAGCCGGGAGAACATCAGACCGCCGAGGACAGGAAGCGGTCGTAGCCTTCGTTCTCGAGGCGTTCGGCGAGCTCCGGTCCGCCCTCCTCGGCGACCTTGCCCTTGACGATGACGTGGACGAAGTCGGGCTTGATGTAGCGGAGGATGCGCGTGTAGTGGGTGATGAGGAGGACGCCGACATCGGTGGTCTCGCGCACCCGGTTGACGCCTTCGGAGACGATGCGCAGGGCATCGACGTCGAGGCCGGAGTCGGTCTCGTCGAGGACGGCGAACTTCGGCTTGAGCATCTCCATCTGGAGGATCTCGTGGCGCTTCTTCTCGCCGCCGGAGAAGCCCTCGTTGACGTTGCGGGTCGCGAACTCGGGATCGACCCGCAGCTGCTCCATCGCGTTCTTGAGGTCCTTCGTCCAGTTGCGCAGCTTCGGGGCCTCGCCGTCGATCGCGGTCTTGGCCGAACGGAGGAAGTTCGTCACGGTGACGCCGGGCACCTCGACGGGGTACTGCATGGCGAGGAAGAGGCCTGCCTTCGCGCGCTCGTCGACGGTCATGTCGAGGACGTCCTCACCGTCGAGGGTGACGGATCCGGAGGTGACTTCGTACTTCGGGTGGCCGGCGAGCGAGTAGGCCAGGGTCGACTTGCCGGAGCCGTTGGGGCCCATGATGGCGTGCGTCTGGTTCGAGTCGATCTCGAGGTTGATGCCGTTGAGGATCGGCTTCTGGCCGGCCTCGGTGTTGACGCTGACGTGCAGGTCGGAGATTTCGAGCTTGGACATGTCTATCCTTTTCAGTTCACAGTCGTGTTCGGGTCGAGCAGGATGCGGCCGGCGATCTCTTCGCACGCATAGACCGCGACGGGTTCAAAGGCCGGTGGGCTCAGCGGCGCACCGGTGTTGAGGTCGAACTGGGAGCCGTGCAGCCAGCATTCGATGGCACAGCCCTCCACATCGCCTTCGGCCAGGGACACCTCGCCGTGGGTGCAGAGGTCGTCGATCGCGTGGATGACGCCGAAGGAGTCGCGCGCCAGGCAGATCTCACGACCCACCACGTCGACCCGCACGGCGGCGCCGACGGCCACATCAGCGGCGGCGGCCACATCGATCATCGTCACAGGACGCTCCGGGCCAGTTCGTCCTCGATGCGCTCGCTGAGGACGGATTCGATCTCGGGCACCTGGATCTTCTGGATGACCTCGTTGAAGAAGCCGCGGACGACGAGCTGCCGGGCGACGTCCTCGGGGATCCCGCGGGACATGAGGTAGAAAAGGTGCTCCTCGTCGAAGCGGCCGGTCGACGAGGCGTGGCCGGCGCCTTCGATGTCACCGGTCTCGATCTCGAGGTTGGGCACCGAGTCCGCGCGCGCCCCATCGGTGAGGATGAGGTTGCGGTTGAGCTCGTAGGTGTCGATGCCGAGCGCCTCGGGGCGGATGAGGACGTCGCCGATCCACACGCTGCGCGCGTCCTTGCCCTGCAGGGCGCCCTTGTACATGACGTTCGACGTGGCCTTGGCCGTGTTGTGGTCGATGTACGTGCGGTGCTCGAGGTGCTGCCCGGCGTCGGCGAAGTAGAGGCCGAGGAGTTCGGCCTCGCCGCCGTTCGCGGAGTAGCGGACGTTGGCGTTGAGGCGGACGACGTCGCCGCCGAGGGTGACGACGATGTGCTTGAGCTTCGCGTCCTTGCCGACGATCGCGTCGTGCTGGCCCAGGTGCTGGGAGCCGTCGTCCCACAGCTGCAGGGAGACGAAGGTGAGGTCCGCGCCGTCGCCGACGACGAGGGAGACGAGCTCGGAGTACCGGGCCAGTCCCTCGTGCTCGACGACGATCGTCGCCTTGGCGTTGGCGCCGACGGAGACGACGACATGGCCGTGGACGAGATCGGTGCCGGCGCCGTCGGCGTGGATGATGACCGGCTGGTCGAGTTCGGTCTCCGCGGGCACCGAGTAGTGGGTGACGTGGCCGGTGCGGGCGGCGGCCACGGCCGCCGCGCGGTCCTCGGGTTCGAGGATGCCGAGTTCCTGCGCGGCGTCGAGGGAGATCTCCTCGACGGTCACGCCTGCGGGCAGCTGCCCGGTGACGGTGAGCCCCGCCTCGGTGGGTGCGTCGGCGAAGAAGTCGGAGAGCCGTCGCACGGGGGTGAAGCGCCACTCCTCCTCACGGCCGGTGGGCACCGGGAAGTCCGCGACGTCGAAGCTGCGGGTGCGCGCATCGCGCTTGGCGTCGGGAACGTGGACGCCGGCACCGTGGGCGTGCTCGGACACGCCGAGCGGGTTGGTCGTATCAGTCACAAATTCTCCTTAGGCAGGTCGACAGCGGGCTCAGCCCACTGCGCCTTCCATCTGCAGTTCGATGAGGCGGTTGAGCTCGAGGGCGTACTCCATCGGCAGCTCACGGGCGATCGGCTCGACGAAGCCGCGCACGATCATCGCCATCGCCTCGGTCTCCTCGAGGCCGCGGGACATGAGGTAGAAGAGCTGGTCCTCGCTCACCTTCGACACGGTCGCCTCATGGCCGAGGGTCACATCGTCCTCACGGATGTCGATGTAGGGGTATGTGTCCGACCGGGAGATGTTGTCGACGAGGAGGGCATCGCAGAGGACGTTGTTCGACGAGCCCTCGGCGCCCGGGTAGACGTGGACGAGACCGCGGTAGCCAGCGCGGCCGCCGCCGCGGGCGACGGACTTCGAGACGATCGAGGACTGCGTGTGCGGGGCCGCGTGGACCATCTTCGCGCCCGTGTCCTGGTGCTGTCCCTCACCGGCGAAGGCCACCGACAGCGTCTCGCCGCGGGCGTGCTCGCCGGTCAGCCAGATCGCCGGGTACTTCATCGTCACCTTCGAGCCGATGTTGCCGTCGACCCATTCCATGGTCGCGCCCTCTTCGGCGATCGCGCGCTTGGTGACGAGGTTGTAGACGTTGTTCGACCAGTTCTGGATCGTCGTGTAGCGGACGCGGGCGTCCTTCTTCGCGATGATCTCGACGACGGCGGAGTGCAGGGAGTCCGTCTTGTAGATCGGGGCCGTGCAGCCTTCGACGTAGTGGACGTAGGAGCCTTCGTCGGCGATGATGAGCGTGCGCTCGAACTGGCCCATGTTCTCCGTGTTGATGCGGAAGTAGGCCTGCAGCGGGATCTCGACGTGGACGCCCTTGGGGACGTAGATGAACGAGCCGCCCGACCACACGGCGGTATTCAGCGCAGAGAACTTGTTGTCACCGGAGGGGATGACCGAGCCGAAGTACTCCTCGAAGATCTCCGGGTGCTCCTTGAGACCGGTGTCGGTGTCGAGGAAGATGACGCCCTGGCGCTCGAGCTCCTCGTTGATCTTGTGGTAGACGACCTCGGACTCGTACTGCGCGGCGACGCCGGCGACGAGGCGCTGCTTCTCCGCCTCCGGGATGCCGAGCCGGTCGTAGGTGTTCTTGATGTCCTCGGGCAGGTCCTCCCACGACTGGGCCTGGCCCTCGGTGGAGCGCACGAAGTACTTGATGTCGGCGAAGTCGATTCCCGAGAGGTCGGCGCCCCAGTTCGGCATCGGCTTCTTCTCGAAGAGCTTCAGTGCCTTGAGCCGGCGCTGGAGCATCCAGTCGGGTTCGTCCTTGAGCTTCGAGATGTTGCGCACGACGTCTTCGGAGAGCCCGCGGGCCGCCGCGGCGCCTGCGTCGTTCTCGTCGTGCCAGCCGTACGCGTACTGCCCGAGGTCTTTGAGCTCGGGGTTCGCTTCGATGATCGGATTGCTGGTGTCAGTCATCGTGAACCTCCTTGAGGTCGATCGTTTGCGTGGATGGGTGGCCTGGTGAGTTCCGAGGTCGGGATGTGGGTCGTGCAGACGTGGTCGCCGTGGGCCAGCGAGGACAGCCGGCGGACGTCGACGCCCAGGTACTCCGAGAACATCGCGAGCTCTGCTTCGCAGATCTCTGGGAACTCGGCGGCCACGGATTGGATGGGACAGTGCCCCTGGCACAGCTGCATCGCCTCGAGCGGGGTGCCTGCGGCCACCGGGGTCGCCGAGGCGGCATAGCCCTCCCGACTCAGCGCCGAGGCCAGCGCCCGGGACCGGGAGGCCACGGAGCGTCCGCCCCGCTTCTCCAGCTCCCCGCCGAGGCGTTCGCGCAGCCGGGCGACGAAGTCGTCGGAGAAGTCCCCCACGGCCTCCTGCCCCATCCGGCCCTGAAAGAACCGGAGGATGCTCACGGCGAGTTCGTCGTAGGACCGGCTGAGTTCGTCGTGTCCGCGTGAGGTGACGACGTAGTTCCTGGCCGGGCGTCCCCGACCCGCCTGCTTTCCGGCGAGGCCGCGGACTTCGATGAGGCCCTCGGCTTCGAGCGCGTCGAGGTGACGACGGATCGCCGCCGGGGTCAGCTCAAGGCCTTTGGCCAACGCCGAGGCGGTGATGGGTCCGTCGTCGAGGACGGAACGGAACACCTTCTGCCTGGTGCGGCGCTCGTCCACATCGTTCGCACTCATACTCCACCTCCTTGACTAACACAACACTATTGTTGCGTAAATTGTTTCGTAAAACTAGGTGAGCCTAACTCCCGCCTCTCCCCGACTCCCTCGTTCCGGCGCCCCGTTTAGGCGTGAGGTTTCGACGGGACGTAGAATGTTCGGGTGGTTCAATCGGCACTCACCATCCGTGGGCTCCGCTATGCGTACGGGGCGCACCAGGTCGTCGACGGCATCGACCTCGACGCTTCGGTCGGTGCGGTGCTCGGCGTCCTCGGTCCCAACGGCGCAGGCAAGTCGACGACGATCTCCCTGGCCGTGGGCACCAGACGCCCGGATGCGGGCACCGTGGAGATCTTCGGTCTCGACCCCTACCGCCGGCACGAGGAGACCTCACAGCTCGCCGGCGTCATGCTCCAGGACGGCGGCCTGCCGATGAGCGCGAAGCCTCTGGCCGTGCTCCGCCACCTGTCCTCCCTCTACGCGAATCCGCGACCGATCGACGAGATCGCGGGCATCCTCGGCATCCCCGAATTCGCGTCCCGATCGATCCGTCGCCTCTCCGGCGGGCAGCGGCAGCGCGTGGCTCTGGCCGCGGCCCTCATCGGCCGTCCCCGCATCGTCTTCCTCGACGAGCCGAGCGCGGGACTCGACCCGCAGGCCCGCGCCGTCGTCCACGACGTCATCCGCGAGCTCGCCGCAACCGGTGTCGCCGTCGTGCTCACCACCCATGACCTCACCGAGGCGGAGGCCCTGGCCGATGACATCGTCGTCATCGACCGCGGCCGCATCATCGCCCGCGGCGCCCCCGAGGTGCTGCGCAGCTCCTCGGGACTCGGCCGCCGACTCGTCATCACGGTGCCCGACGCCCCCGACCCCGACAGCGAGGCCGGTCACCGCTTCGCCGCAGCGCTGAGCGCCGTCGCCCCGACGACGGTGCAGGGCACGCACCTCATCGCCGCAGGAGACCTCGACAGCACCGCGATCGCCGCCCTGTGCACGGTCATCGCCGAGGCGGGCCTGAGCATCGGGGACATCGCGATGCAGTCGCAGTCGCTGTCCGAGGTGTTCTTCGACCTCACGGGAAGGCCGCTGCGATGAGCACCGTCACCGTTCCCACGAGCCCGGGCATGCGCACCCGCCGGGTGCTCTCCCAAGCGCGCTTCGAGACCCTGGCCGTCCTCCGCAACGGCGAACAGCTCCTGCTCGCCCTCATCCTCCCGCTCGGGCTCCTCGTCTTCCTCTCCACGACCCCGCTGCTCGAAGCGCTCGGCGCGATCCCGGCAGGCGGGGACCGCCTGAGCATCGCCCTGCCGGGCACGCTCGGCCTGTGCCTGGCCTCGACGGCGTTCACGGGGCAGGCGATCGCCACGGCCTTCGACCGCCGCTACGGGGTCCTCGCCCAGCTGGCGACGACGCCGCTGGGCACGACGGGACTCATCCTCGGCAAGCTCGGCGCCGTCATCGGCGTCGTCGTCCTCCAGTTCGCCCTCGCCTTCGCGATCGCGTGCGGACTCGGATTCGCCGGGCCGATCCATGTGGTGCCCCTCATCGTCGCCACCGTCCTCGGCACGGCCGCTCTGCTCTCCCTCGGTCTGCTCATGGCCGGCACGCTGCGCGCCGAGGCGACCCTGGGGGCGGCCAACCTCGTGTGGGTGCTCATGGCCGGAGCCGGCGGACTCGTCCTGCCCGGGGCCGGCGAATGGGGCACCGTCGTGGGCTATCTGCCCTCCGGCGCGCTCGGCGATGCCATGCGCGCGAGCCTGGCCGACGGCTGGGATGTCAAAGCCATGATCGTGCTCCTCGTCTGGGGCGTGGTCGGAACGCTTGCCGCACGCAGGTGGTTCCGTTTCGAATGAGGAGTCAAGTGAACAGGATCCGCATCGCCGCCTGGGCCATGCTCATCGCCCAGGCCGGCATCATCTTCACCGGCGGCATCGTCCGTCTCACCGGTTCGGGCCTCGGCTGCTCGGACTGGCCCAAGTGCACCCCGGATTCGCTCGTGCCGACGAAGGAGATGGGCTTCCACGGCATCATCGAATTCGGCAACCGCACGCTCGCGGTCGCCCTCGCCCTCCTCGGCGTCGCCATCCTCATCCTCCTGTGGAAGCACCGCAAGGACCGTCCTGACCTGTTCTGGCTCAACATCGCGCTCACCGCGATCGTCCCGATCCAGGCGGTCATGGGCGGGATCACCGTGTGGACGAAGCTCAACCCGTGGGTCGTCGCCGGTCACTTCGTGCCCTCGGCCATCGCCGTCGGCGTGGCCGCGTACTTCGTCCGCCGCACCTACGACACGGGAGTGCGCACGGGTGAGAAGGCGCCGTCTCCCCTGCCCGCGCTCGGCTGGGCGATCCTCATCCTCACCGCCGTCGTCGTCTTCTTCGGCGTCCTCACCACGGGTGCCGGCCCGCACTCGGGGTCGACGATCTCGACGCGCAACGGCCTCGACAACGTCTGGATCACCCGGTTCCATGCCTTCCCCGTGTGGCTGCTCGTCATCACCACGATCGCCGCGCTGGTGTACGCGCGCAAACGGTGGACGCCGATGGTCGCCCCGCTCGTCGTCCTCCTCATCGTCGAACTCGCCCAGGGGCTGATCGGCTACGTCCAGTACTTCACGGGCGTTCCCTGGGTGCTCGTGGCATTCCATATGATCGGACTCTCCGCTACGATCGCAGCCAGTGTCGCTGTGCTCGACAGCGCCTACCCGAGGAGAGTCCATGTCGACGCCGATCGTTCCGTGCCTGTGGTTCGCTGACCGCGCCGAGGAGGCGATGGAGTTCTACTGCTCCGTCTTCCCGAACTCGCGCATCGTCTCCATCGAACGCTATCCCGACGAGAGCCTGAACGAGCACTTCGCGGGGATGAGCGGGAAGGTCATCACGGGTGTCTTCGAACTCGACGGCAACCGGTTCATCTGCCTCGACGGCGGACCGGCGTTCACCTTCAACGAGGCGATCTCGCTCACCGTCGAATGCGCGGATCAGGCGGAGATCGACCGGTACTGGCAGGCGCTGTCGGCGGTGCCCGAGTCCGAGCAGTGCGGTTGGCTCAAGGACCGCTTCGGGATCAGCTGGCAGATCGTGCCGGACAACCTCGGCGAGCTCATGACCGGGGACGCGCAGGTGCGTGCGCTCATGGGGATGAAGAAGATCGTCATCGCCGAGCTCGTCGACGCGGGCTGACGCCCGTCACCAGAGGCTGGGCAGCAGCGGGGTGACGAACGGGTCGACGGCGACGGCGAGGAAGAGCAGTGAGAGATACGTGATCGAGCCGTGGAAGACCTTCATCGCCCGCAGCGAGGTGCCGTCCAGGCCCTTCTTCGCCCGGGAGACGAGCGCGTAGCACGACCACAGGAACCACGCGCCGGCGAGTACGGCGACGACCGTGTAGACGGGTCCCATCGGGGCGACGGGGATGAGGACGAGCGAGGTGAGCACCATCGCCCACGTGTAGAGGATCATCTGCCGGCCCACCGAGGTCGGCGGGACCTTCGAGGGCAGCATCGGGACGTCGGCGGCGTCGTAGTCGGCCTTGTACTTGATCGCGAGCGGCCAGTAGTGCGGCGGCGTCCAGAAGAAGATGACGAGGAAGAGGATGAGCGGCTCCCACGCCAGTCCCCCGGTCACCGCCGACCAGCCGATGAGCACCGGCATGCAGCCGGCGGCCCCGCCCCACACGATGTTCTGCGTCGTGCGGCGCTTGAGGACGAGGGTGTAGAAGACGGCGTAGAGGAGGATCGCGCACGCGGTCAGTCCCGCGGCGACCCAGTTGGTGAACCCGCCGAGCCAGAAGATCGACCCGAGACCGAGGACGAAGGCGAAGATCAGTGCCGCCCGCGGGGAGATCTCCCCCGTCACGAGGGGACGGTGCTTCGTCCGGTCCATCTTCGCGTCGATGTCCCGGTCGACGTAGCAGTTGAACACCGACGCCGAGGCGGCAGCGGCGGCCCCGCCGATGAGGGTGTTGAGCACGAGCCAGAGGTTCGGCATGCCGTTCGCGGCGAGGAACATCACCGGGGCGGTGGTGACGAGGAGGAGTTCGATGACGCGCGGCTTCGTCAGGGCGATGTAGGCGCCGATGATCGAGCGGGGTCGCTTGGAGTGTCTCGCTTCGTCGATCGTCCTCTGCAGAGGTCGCTCGCTCTGCGTGCCGGGGTTCTGACGAAGATTACTCACTCGCCCGATTCTACCCCCTGTCGAACTATTTTCCAGTTGGGCTCCGGCGAGTCTCCCTGTCGTCGGGGACACCCCAACGCTCGCGGCGGCGGTGGAGCACGACGGCGATGACCCCGACGATGACGGCGACAGTGAGGAGGACGGCCCACTGGCACACAATGAGGAAGAACAGACCGAGTGCGGCCAGCGGATCGTCGAGTGTGAGCATGTCGACATCGACCCAGACGCCGAACGCCCCTGCGAGCACCGTATACACCACCGCCGTCCACCAGACGAGGCCGGCTGGGCGCGCGACGGCGGCTGCGACGAGGCAGACAACGAACGGCGCGATTCCGCAGAGGGTCACAGCCACCCAGCCGAGCAGTTCCCCATCGGCGATCGTCCACGTCCACGGCTGACCCAGATAGGCGTTGACGGCGATCCGCTCGAGGACGAAGAGCACGGGCACGCTGATGCCGACGATCCGCAGCACGAGCGCGATGCGGGGCTCACGGGTATCGGGGTCTCCGGAGATGACGACTCCTCCTTCTCGCGCAGTGCTGCTCGTGCTTCACTGCTGGTGTCGTGACTACCAGGAATATCACACGGCGGCGCGGGCCCGAGGACTCGCGGTGCGCGCGGTAGAGTTTGAGTGGACGCACCGCCCCGACGTGAAGGATCACTCGACGACATGACTACCCTGTCCTGGACAGACCTCGACTCCCGCGCAGTCGACACCGCCCGCCTCCTCGCCGCCGACGCCGTGCAGAAGGTCGGCAACGGGCACCCCGGCACCGCGATGAGCCTCGCCCCCGTCGCCTACTACCTCTACCATCACGCACTCAACCTCGATCCCGCCGATCCGACCTGGGCCGGACGCGACCGCTTCGTCCTCTCGCTCGGACACAGCTCGCTCACCCAGTACGTCCAGCTCTACCTCGCAGGCTTCGGACTCGAACTCGACGACCTCAAGGCGCTGCGCACGTGGGGATCGCTCACTCCCGGCCACCCCGAGGTGGGGCACACTCCGGGCGTCGAGATCACCACGGGCCCGCTCGGCTCGGGTGTCGCCTCGGCGGTGGGCATGGCGATGGCCTCCCGCCGCGAACGCGGACTCTTCGACCCCGACGCCGCCCCCGGCACCTCGCCGTTCGACCACCAGATCGTCGTCCTCGCCTCCGACGGCGACATGGAGGAGGGCGTGTCCGGTGAGGCCTCGTCCCTGGCCGGCACCCAGGAGCTGTCGAACCTGCTCGTCATCTGGGACGACAACCGCATCTCGATCGAGGACGACACAGCGATCGCCTTCGGCGAGGACACCGCGGCCCGCTACGCGGCCTACGGCTGGCATGTCCAGCACGTCGACTTCACCGCCGGCGGCGAGTACCACGAGGACATCGAGGCCTTCCACGACGCCGTCGAAGCCGCGAAGGCCGACCCGCGGCCGTCCTTCATCCGCCTCTCCACGATCATCGCGTGGCCGGCCCCGAACGCCCAGAACACCGGAGCCTCCCACGGTTCGGCCCTCGGCGAGGACGAGATCCGCGCGACGAAGGAGCTGCTCGGCTTCGACCCCGACGCGACCTTCGCGATCGCACCCGAGGTCCTCGAGCACACCCGCACCGCCCGGGAGCGCGGACGCGAGGAGCACCTGGCCTGGAACGAGAGGTTCGACGCATGGAAGGACGCCAACGGCGAACGTGCGAAGCTCTTCGAACGGCTGCGCACCCGCACCCTGCCTGACGGCCTCGACGCGGACTTCCCGGTCTTCGACGCCGACGAGAAGGGCATCGCCACCCGTGCCGCCTCGGGCAAGGTGCTCAACGCGATCGCCGAGCGCATGCCCGAGCTCTGGGGCGGGTCGGCCGACCTCGCCGGTTCGAACAACACCCTCATCAAGGGCGAGCCGAGCTTCCTGCCGGCCGACCGGTCGACGGATGCGTTCTCCGGCAACCCGTACGGTCGCAACATCCACTTCGGCGTCCGCGAGTTCTCCGCGGGCCTCATCGGCAACGGCATCGCCCTCCACGGCGGAACCCGGCCCTACAACGGCACGTTCCTCGTCTTCAGCGACTACCAGCGGCCCGCAGTGCGCCTCGCGGCCCTCCAGCAGCTGCCGAACGTCTTCGTGTGGACGCACGACTCGATCGGACTCGGCGAGGACGGTCCCACCCACCAGCCCATCGAGCACCTCTCCGCACTGCGGGCGATCCCCGGCCTCGACGTCGTCCGGCCGGCCGATGCGAACGAGACCTCCGTCGTGTGGCGGAAGATCCTCGAACGCACCGACGGCCCCAGCGGCCTCATCCTCACCCGCCAGAACGTGCCCGTCCTCGACCGGTCGAAGTACGCCCCGGCGTCCGAGGCCGCCCGAGGCGGGTACGTCCTCCACGACACCGGCGACGACCCGCAGGTCGCGATCATCGCCACCGGCTCGGAAGTCCAGCTCGCCCTCGCAGCCGCCGAGACGCTTGATGCCAAAGGCATCGTCGCTCGGGTCATCTCGATGCCCAGCCAGGAATGGTTCGACGCCCAGGACGAGGACTACCGGGAGGCCGTGCTCCCCCGTTCCCTCAAGGCCCGGGTGAGCGTCGAGGCCGCCTCGGCGATGAGCTGGCACCGCTACCTCGGCGACGCCGGGCGCGCGGTGTCCATCGAGCACTTCGGGGCCTCCGCCGACTACCAGACCCTGTTCGAGAAGTTCGGCATCACCGCCGAGGCCGTCGTCGAGGCGGCCGAGGAATCCATCGCCGCAGCGAAGGGAGAGGCATGACCGCGCAGAGCAGCCTGGCCCGACTGTCCGAGGCCGGCGTGTCCGTCTGGCTCGACGACCTGTCCCGCACCCGACTCGAGACCGGTGACTTGGAGAACCTCGTCACCACGATGAACGTCGTGGGGGTGACGACGAATCCGACGATCTTCGCCACCGCGATCGCCGGCTCCGACTCCTACGCCGGCAGCCTCGAGGAGCTCGCCGCCGCAGGCGCCTCCGTCGATGAGGCGATCGAATCCCTGACGACCGCCGACGTCGCCGCCGCCGCGCGCCTGCTGCGTCCCGTCTACGACGCCACGGACGGTGACGACGGCCGCGTCTCGATCGAGGTCGCCCCGCCGCTGGCCCGCGACACCGCCGGGACCACCGCCTCGGCGAAGGCCCTGTGGGAACGCGTGGGCGAACCGAACGCGATGATCAAGATCCCCGCCACCGAGGAGGGTCTGGCCGCGATCGCGGACACGATCGGGGCGGGCATCAGCGTCAACGTCACCCTCGTCTTCTCCCTCACCCGGTACCGGCACGTCGTCGAGGCGTACCTGCAGGGGCTCGAGAAGGCCCGGGCGGCCGGTCACGACCTCAGCACGATCCGCTCGGTCGCCTCGATCTTCGTCTCCCGCGTCGACGCGGAGATCGACGCCCGCCTGGCAGAGCTGGACGATCCCGCCGCCGCGGAGCTCGCCGGACGCGCGGGCATCGCGAACTGCGTGCTGGCCCACGAGATCCACTCTCAGCTCTTCACTTCCGAGCGCTTCCGCGTCCTCGAACTCGCCGGTGCGCAGCCGCAGCGGCTGCTGTGGGCCTCGACCGGGGTGAAGAACCCGGAGTACCCGGACACGATGTATGTCACCGGTCTCGTCGCCGACGACACCGTCAACACGATGCCCGAAGCGACGATGCGGGCCTTCGCCGACCACGGTGAGGTGGGTGCCCCGATCTCGACCGAGGACTACCGGGCCGCCGACGAGGTCTTCGACCAGCTCGCCCGCCTCGGCATCGACTACGCCGAGGTGATGACCCTGCTCGAGACACAGGGGCTGGAGAAGTTCGACGTCAGCTGGGCCGAACTCCAGGACACGATCCGCCGAGCATTGGAGCGCGCATGAGAGTCGAACTGAGTGTCCCCGTCGCAGCGGACTTCGACGCCGAGATCGCCCGGCTCGTCGCCGACCGGGTGCCCTCCCGGATCGCCGAACGAGACGGGACGGTGTTCACCGATGCCGCAGTCGCCGCCGACCGACTCGGCTGGGTCGACCTGCCGTTCCGCGCCGCCGGGCTGCTCGACGAGATCGAGGCCCTGCGGGACCGTCTCGCCGAGGCGGGTCTGCGGTCGATCAGCCTCACCGGCATGGGCGGGTCCTCCTTGGCCCCTGAGGTGATGGCCACCGCGGCCGGGGTCGAGCTCGAGATCGTCGATTCGACCGACCCGAACCAGGTCGCCGAGGCGATCGGCACCGACCTCGACCACACCGTCCTCGTCATCGCCTCGAAGTCGGGGACGACGATCGAGACGGATGCGATCAGGCGGGCCTTCGCCGCGGCCTTCGAGGCCGTCGGCATCGACCCGGCCACCCGGTTCATCGCGATCACCGATCCGGGCACGGAACTCGACGCGCTGGCCGCCGAGGAAGGCTACCTGGCGACGTTCCACGGCGATCCGAGTGTCGGGGGCCGCTTCAGCGCGCTCTCCCCGTTCGGGCTCGTCCCCGCCGGTCTCGCCGGTGTCGACGTCCGCGGGATCGTCGACTCCGCGTACTCCATCGCCTCCGACCTCGCCCTCGACAGCGACGAGAACCCGGCGCTGCGCTTCGGCACGTGGCTGGGCATCGCGCACGCCAGGGCGACGGAGAAGCTCGTGCTCGCCGACACCTCCCCCGCCCTGCGCGGGCTCGGGGCCTGGGTCGAGCAGCTCGTCGCCGAGTCCCTCGGCAAGGACGGGCAGGGCATCCTGCCCGTCGTCGTCGACGGCCCCTCCGATGTCGGCTTCGCCGATGCCCGGGCCGATGCCGTGCTCGCCGTCCTCGGTTCCGAGTCCGACTTCGGCGCCCCCTCGGGGTTCAACGCCGTCGTCGACGGAGACCTCGGTGAGCAGTTCCTGTTCTGGGAGTTCGCGACAGCGATCGCCGGCTACAGCATCGGCGTCGACCCCTTCGACCAGCCCGACGTCGAGGCCGCGAAGGCCTTCGCCCGCGCCGCCCTCGAGACGGGAACGCAGGAGGGCGACTACCCGGCGTTCGCCGACGGCGATGTCGAGGTCTACGGGGAAGTCGAAGCCACCGACCTTGTCGGTGCCCTCCGGGAGCTCTTCGACCAGGTCGACGAGTACGGCTACATCGGGATCCAGGCGTACCTCGACCGCCTCGGCGAGGCCGGTGCGACGGACCTGCGGCCGCTGGTCTCCCGTCATGCTGGTGTGCAGACGACGTTCGGGTTCGGTCCCCGCTACCTGCATTCGACCGGTCAGTACCACAAGGGCGGACACCCCAACGGGGTGTTCCTGCAGATCACGGCGGACCCGCGCACCGAACTCCTCGTCCCCGGCCGCGGGTACGGATTCGCCGAACTCCAGCGGGCCCAGGCCCTCGGCGATGCTGCGGCGCTGCGGGAGAAGGGGCGTCCCGTCCTCCGCGTCCACCTCACCGATCGGGCACGCGGACTCGACCAGCTGCGGCGCGCGGTCTCCGAGATCGCGCCGCACCACCACTACGGCGTCGACTGAGATCACGGCGTCGACTGAGACACACGACGGAGGCCCTCACCGGTGACGGTGAGGGCCTCTGCTGTCTGGTGCGCAGTCAGCGCCGACGGAGCTCAGCTGCTGAAGCGCGTGATGAGTCCGAGGAGGATGATCGAGGCACCCCAGACGATCGCCATCAGGGCGGTGAACCGGTTGAGGTTGCGTTCGGCCACGCCCGAGGATCCGAGCGAGGACGACATGCCGCCGCCGAACATGTCGGACATGCCGCCGCCCTTGCCCTTGTGCATCAGGATGAGCAGGGTGAGGAAGATGCTCGTGAGCACGAGCACGCCGATGAGTACGTAGGTGAGGATTTCCACGTCGAGTTCAACCTGTGTTTCTGTCAGAGGATTTGCAGTTCAGTCTACTTGCCCACCGCGGCCTTGCACAAAGCGGCGAAGTCGGGCCCGCTCAGGCTCGCTCCCCCGACGAGTGCGCCGTCGACGTCGTCGGAGACGAGGATGTCGGCGACGTTGTCCGTCTTCACGGAGCCGCCGTAGAGGATGCGCGTCGAGTCGGCGAGGGCGTCGCCGTACCGTTCGCGCAGCCGGCCACGGATCGCCGTGGCCATCTCGGCGGCGTCCTCGGCCGTCGCGGTCTTGCCCGTGCCGATCGCCCACACGGGTTCGTAGGCGACGACGAGGCCCTGGAGGTCGTCGGCGCCGAGGCCCTCGAGTGACTCCTCGAGCTGGGTGAGGGTGAAGTCGACATGGCTGCCCTCCTCGCGCTGGGCCAGCGATTCGCCGACGCAGAGGATGGGGAGGAGGTCGTGGCCGAGGGCCGCTTTGACCTTCGCCGCGACGACGTCGTTCGTCTCGTGGTTGTCGGCCCGGCGTTCGCTGTGGCCGACGACGACGTACGTGCAGCCGAGCCGGGCGAGGAACGTCGCGGCGATCTCACCGGTGTGGGCGCCGGGTTCGTGCCGGGAGACGTCCTGGGCGCCGTAGCGCAGCCACAGTTTGTCGCCCTGGACGAGGGTCTGCACCGAACGGATGTCGGTGAAGGGCGGGACGACGACGACTTCGCACTGCGAGTCGTCGAGCTTCGCGTCCTCGAGCGCCCACGCGAGCTTCTGCACGGTGGAGATCGCTTCGAGGTGGTCGTGGTTCATCTTCCAGTTGCCGGCGAGCAGCAGGGTGCGGTCAGTCATGGTGGTCAGTCCTCACGCGAGAGCTTCGATGCCGGGCAGGGTCTTGCCTTCGAGGTACTCGAGGCTCGCCCCGCCGCCGGTGGAGATGTGGCCGAACTCGTCGTCGGAGAAGCCGAGCGCCCGCACTGCGGCAGCCGAGTCCCCGCCGCCGACCACGGTGAGCCGGTCGGCAACCGCACCGTCCGCCGAGGCGGTGAGCGCGGCGGCCACGGTCTTCGTCCCCGCAGCGAAGGCGGGGAACTCGAAGACGCCCATGGGGCCGTTCCAGAACACTGTCTTCGAACCGAGGATCACCTCGGCGTAGGCGGCGGCGGTGTCGGGTCCGATGTCGAGGCCGAGGCCTGCGGCTCCGGCCGGGGTGTCCTCGAGGGCGTCGACCGGGCGCACCCAGTGGTCGGCGTCGGGGGCGAACGATGCGGCCATGACGATGTCGGTGGGCAACATGATGCGCGCACCGCCGGCCTCGGCCCGCTCCAGGTAGCCCTTGACGTCGTCGATCCGGTCCTTCTCGACGAGGCTGGAGCCGATGTCGTGGCCGAGCGCTGCGAGGAAGGTGAAGACCATGCCGCCGCCGATGAGGAGGTTGTCGGCGCGGGCGATGAGGTTGTCGATGACCCCGAGCTTGTCGGAGACCTTCGATCCGCCGAGGACGACGGTGAAGGGGCGCTCGGGAGAGTTGAGGAGGCGGTCGCTGACCTCGACCTCGGCCTGGACGAGGGAGCCCGCGTAGTGCGGGAGGAGTTCGGCGAGTTCGTACACCGAGGCCTGCTTGCGGTGGACGACGCCGAACCCGTCGGAGACGAAGTCGTCGGCGAAGGCCGCGAGTCGGCTCGCGAACTCGCGACGTTCGCCCTCGTCCTTCGAGGTCTCCTCCGGGTTGAACCGGAGGTTCTCTAGGAGGAGCACGTCACCGTCGTTCAGGGCTGCGACCTTCGCGGCCGCATCCTCACCGACCGTGTCCGAGGCGAAGGCGACGTCGCGGCCGATCGCCGCGGCGAGCTCACCGGCCACCGGGGCGAGCGAGAAGTGCGGATCGGGCGCCCCGCCGGGCCGGCCGAGGTGGGAGATGACGATGACCCTGGCCCCCGCCTCGGCGAGTGCGCGGATCGTGCCCGCCGACGCGAGCACCCGGCCGTTGTCGGTGATCGTCGTCCCGTCCATGGGGACGTTGAGATCGCTGCGGACGAGCACCGTGCGGTGCGCGAAGATCGACGGGTCGGTGAATGTCCTCATTGGGGCCTTTCGCTGAGCAGGTAGCTGACCATGTCCTTGAGCCGGTTCGAGTAGCCCCATTCGTTGTCGTACCACGCGACGACCTTGACCTGGTCGCCCAAGACCATAGTGAGTTCCGAGTCGGCGATCGCCGAGGCGGTGGTGCCGACGATGTCGGTGGACACCAGGGCGGCCTCGGTGTAGTCGAGGTAGGGCGAGGCTTCCGCGGCGGACTTGAGGATCGCGTTGACCTCGTCGCGGGTGACCGGCTTCTTCGGGGTGAACGTGAAGTCGATGATCGATCCGGCGGGCACGGGCACGCGGATCGCGAAGCCGTCGAGCTTGCCCTCGAGGTGGGGCATGACCTTGCCGACGGTGCGGGCGGCGCCCGTGGTCGTGGGCACGATGTTGATCGCCGCGGCCCGGGCCCGGCGCAGGTCCCGGTGGGGTCCGTCGACGAGCTTCTGGTCGCCGGTGTAGGCGTGGACGGTGTTGAGCAGTCCCGATTCGACGCCGATCGCGTCGTCGAGGGCCTTGACGACGGTGGCCATGCAGTTCGTCGTGCACGAGGCGTTCGAGACGACCTCGTGCTTCTCCGGGTCGTACGTGTCCTCGTTGACGCCCATGACGAACGTCGCGTCGACGTTCTTGCCGGGGGCGGAGAGGACGACGGTCTTCACGGACCCGCCGAGGTGGGCCTCGGCCTGGTCGCGGCGGGTGAAGATGCCCGTGGATTCGACGACGAGTTCGACGTCCTTCGACGTCCAGTCGATGTCGGCGGGGTTGGATTCGGAGAACACCGCGATCTCGCGGCCGTCGACGATGAGGGAGTTCTCCCCTGCTTCGACGGTGTGGTCGAAGCGCGGCCACACGGAGTCGTAGGCGAGCAGGTGGGCCAGCGTCGCGGTGTCGGTGAGGTCGTTGATGGCGACGACCTCGAAGTCGGCACCGGGTTCGAGGGACAGGCGGAAGAGGGCGCGACCGATGCGGCCGAAGCCGTTGACTGCGATTCGTCTCATGCCTGCGATCCTATCGGTCCTCGAGCATGTCGGGGGTGAGACTGGCTTCAGTCCCAGGAATTCCCAATTCTTCGGCCCGCTTGTCCGCCGTGGACAGCAGGCGGCGGATCCGACCGGCCACGGCGTCCTTCGTCATCGGCGGGTCGGCGAGCTGCCCGAGCTCTTCGAGCGAGGCCTGTTTGTGGGTGACGCGCAGCTGTCCGGCGTAGCGCAGGTGCTCGGGGACGTCCTCGCCGAGGATCTCGAGTGCCCGTTCGACGCGGGCGCCGGCGGCCACGGCGGCCCGGGCCGAGCGGCGGAGGTTCGCGTCGTCGAAGTTCGCGAGCCGGTTGGCTGTGGCCCTGACTTCGCGGCGCATGCGCCGCTCCTCCCACACGAGGACGGCGTTGTGCGATCCCATGCGGGTGAGCAGGGCGGCGATGTCGTCGCCGTCGCGGATGACGACGCGGTCGACGCCGCGGACCTCGCGGGCCTTCGCGCTCAGTCCGAGTCGGCGGGCGGCGCCGACGAGGGCGAGGGCGGCCTCGGGTCCCGGGCAGGTGACCTCGAGGGCGGAGGAGCGTCCGGGTTCGGTGAGCGAGCCGTGGGAGAGGAACGCACCGCGCCAGGCCGCCTCGGCGTCGGCGACGGAGCCGTTGACGATCGCCGAGGGCAGTCCGCGCACGGGACGGCCCCGGTTGTCGACGAGACCGGTCTGCCGGGCCAGCGCTCCGCCGTCGCGGGTGACGCGCAGCAGGTAGCGGTTGGACCGGCGCAGACCGGCGGCGTTGATGACGACGATGTCCGCGAACTGTCCGTAGAGGTCCTTGATCTCGCTGCGCAGGCGCTTTGCGGCCTGCGCGGTGTCGAGTTCGGCTTCGAGCACGATCGATCCGTTGACGAGGTGGAGGGCGGAGGAGAAGCGGAAGATCGAGGACACTTCGGCCTTCCGAGCCGAGGTGCGTGTGATCTTCACCCTCGCGAGCTCGTCCTTGACCTGAGCGGTCAATGCCATTGTTCGTCCTCCTGCACGGATGAGTCCTACCACTGCTCGTCGACGCCGATGCCGGCGTCGATCAACATGTCACGGTAACATGCCGCAAGCTTGAGACTGTCATGCTGACCGGCCCTCCGGGAGCTGAGCGGATGGACCCGGAGCTTCGCGCCGAACATCTCCCTCGCGTGGGCTTCGAGCTCCGGTTCGATGCCGATCGTCGCCTCGTCGACGAGGACGTAGTCCAGGCGCAGGGCGGGGGCGTGACGGTGGAGGGAGGCGAGGTGTGCACCGAGACTGAGGTCACGGGTCTCGCCGTCGGAGGCGGAGAGGTTGAGCGTGAGGGATTTCACCGCCGAGGAGCGCACGATCGCGTCGGCGAGCGAGGGCACGAGCAGGTGCGGCATCACCGAGGTGTACCAGGAGCCGGGTCCGAGGTTGAGGACGTCGGCCTCGGCGACGGCTTCGACGGTCTCGTAGCGGGCGGGCGGATCCGCCGGGTCGAGGCGCACGGATTCGACGTGGCCGCGGGTCGAGGCGAGCACGGACTGCCCGCGGACGACCTGGAAGGATCCGGGGAACTGGACGTCGGCCTCGATGGTCAGCGGCACCGAGGACATCGGCAGCACGCGTCCGTGGGCGCGCAGCAGCTTGGCCATCCAGTCGAGGCCGGCGACGTGGTCGCCGTGGATCTGCCAGAGGGCGGCGATGAGGAGGTTGCCGACGGCGTGGCCGTTGAGTTCGCCTTCCGAGTCGAAGCGGTGCTGGATGACGTCGCGCCACGTCCGGCCCCAGTTGCCGTCGTCGCACAGCGCGGCCAGCGCCATGCGCAGGTCACCGGGGGGCAGTCCCCCGAGTTCGTCGCGGAGGCGACCCGAGGAGCCGCCGTCGTCGGCGACGGTGACGACGGCGGTGAGCGACTCCGTGAGCAGCCGGAAGGCGCGCAGGGCGGCGTAGAGGCCGTGGCCGCCGCCGAAGGAGACGATCTTCGGTCCCTTATTGATCACCGTGGGGGTGATCTGCGGGAGGTCCTCGGTCTCCATCTCACTCCCTCCCCAGGTCGCGGTGGCGCACGGTGACGGGGATGCCGGTGCGGGCCTCGAGGCCCTTGGCGATGCGTTCGCTGATCGCCACCGACCGGTGCTTGCCGCCCGTGCAGCCGATGCCGATGAGCGCATAGCTGCGGCCTTCGTGGAGGTAGCCCTGGGCGATCGTGTCGAGGGTCGCGGTGTAGCGGTCGATGAATTCCTCGGCGCCGTTCTGCCCGAGGACGAAGTCCGCGACATCGGAGTCGAGGCCGTTGTGTCCGCGCAGGTGGGGAATCCAGTACGGGTTGGGCAGGAACCGCACATCGGCGACGTTGTCGGCGTCCTTGGGCAGACCGTACTTGAAGCCGAAGCTCATCACGGTCAGCCGCAGCGGGGGCGCGTCGTCGGCGCTGAAGCGCTTGCGCACCTCGGAGCCGAGCTGGTGGACGTTGAGATCGGAGGTGTCGATGATGATGTCGGCGCGGTGCTTGAGGGATTCGAGTGCCTCGCGTTCGGCTTCGATCCCGTCGAGGAGTGTGCCCTCGCCCTGCAGGGGGTGCGGACGCCTGGTCGATTCGAAGCGGCGGACGAGGACCTCGTCGGCGGCGTCGAGGAAGAGGATGCGCAGGGACAGTCCCTGGTCGAGGAAGTCGGAGATCGTGTCCTCGACCTCGGCGTACTTCGCCCGCCCCTTCGAGTCGGTGACGATCGCGATCTTCGGCACCGCGCCGTCGGCGCGGGCGACGAGTTCGACGAGCGGGCGCATCATCTGCGGCGGCAGATTGTCCACGACATACCAGTCGAGGTCCTCGAGGACGTTGGCCACGGTCGTCCGGCCGGCACCGGACATGCCGGTGACGAGCACGACCTCGATGGGATGCTCGGCACCGTTCGCGTCGGCAGATGTGCTCATGCGTCCTCCTCGGGTCGGTGGGGTGCGAGACTCGTCGAGCCGACACGGCGTCGGCCGATCCGTCTCGACACCGGTCGATCTGATTCGACACTACTGTAGAGCACGCGCCTCCGTGCGCGCGGAGTCAGGTGGGACCCGTGCTCGGACCGCGCGGTGGGGTCAGTCCTCGCGGAGGGCAGCGGCGATCTTCTCCGCGAGCGCCGGGCCGATGCCCTTGACCGCGGTGAGTTCCTCAATGCTCGCCGCCCGCGTCTTCTTCACCGACCCGAAGTGCCTGAGCAGGGCCGTGCGTTTGGACTCGCCGAGGCCGGGGATCGCATCGAGCACGGAGCTCGTCATCGCCTTCGCCCGCTTCGACCGGTGGTAGGTGATCGCGAACCGGTGGGCTTCGTCGCGCAGGCGCTGCATGAGGAAGAGCCCTTCGGAGTTGCGCGGCAGGATGACGGGGAACGGATCGTCGGGCACCCACACCTCCTCGAGGCGCTTGGCGAGCCCGACGACGGAGATGTCGACGATGCCGAGGTCCGACAATGCCCTCGTGGCGGCGGCCACCTGGGGTCCGGCGCCGTCGACGACGAGGAGGCTCGGACGGTACCCGAAGCGGTCGTCGGGTTCGTCGGAGGCCATCTGCTCGAGGTAGCGGCTGAAGCGGCGGGAGACGACGTCGTACATCGACGCCGTGTCATCCGTGGCCGCCTCGCCGTGGATCGCGAAGTGCCGGTAGTCGCGCTTCTTCGCCAGGCCGTCTTCGAAGACGACGAGGCTCGCGACGACGTTCGAGCCCTGCGTGTGGGAGATGTCGATGCATTCGATGCGCAGGGGTGCCTCGGGCAGGCCGAGGTGGTCCTGGATCTCCTTGAGCGCCGTGCTGCGGGTGGTCAGGTCCGAGGAGCGCTTGAGCTTGTGCTGGACGAGGGCTTCCTTCGCGTTCTTCGCCACGGTCTCGAGCGCGGCCCTCTTCTCGCCGCGTTCGGGCACGCGCACGGTGACCTTCGAGCCCCGCTGCCGGCTCAGCCAGCTCTCGAGGGAGTCGAGGTCGGCGGGCACGGTGTCGACGAGGATCTCCTTCGGGATCGCCTCGGCGTCGAGGCCCGTGTACGCCTGCCGGAGGTAGTCCGTGGTGAGTTCGGCGGGACCGTGGTCGTCGGAGCGTTCGATGATCCAGCCGCGCTGGCCGCGGATGCGTCCGCCGCGGACGTGGAAGACCTGGACGGAGGCTTCGAGCTCCTCGGTGACGAGGGCGAAGATGTCGCAGTCGGCGGAGATCGAGAGGACGACGGCGGACTTGTCGAGGACCTTCTGCAGGGCCGTGAGCTCGTCGCGCAGACGCGCCGCCTGCTCGTAGTCGAGTTCGGCCGCGGCCTCGGCCATCTCCTTCTTCCGTTCGCTGATGAAACGCCCGGTGCTGCCGGACATGAAGTCGACGACGCCGCGGGCGAGCTCCCGGTGGTCCTCGATGCTGATGCTGCCCACGCACGGCGCGGAGCATTTGTCGATGTAGCCGAGCAGGCACGGACGTCCGCTGCGTTCGGCCCGCCGGTACACGCCCGGGGTGCACGTGCGCATGGGGAACACCTTGAGCAGGAGGTCGAGGGTGTCTCGGATGGCCCACACCTGGCCGAAGGGCCCGAAGTACTTCACTCCCTTACGGCGTTTGCCGCGGGTGATGAAGGCCCGCGGCACTTCGTCGTTCATCGTGATCGCAAGGTACGGGTAGGACTTGTCGTCACGGAACATGACGTTGAACCGCGGGTTGTACTCGTTGATCCACGTCCACTCGAGCTGGAGCGCTTCGACCTCGGTGTCGACGACGGTCCATTCCACCGAGGCGGCGGTGTGGACCATCGTCGAGGTCCGGGGGTGGAGCCCGGCCGGGTTGGAGAAGTACGAGTTGAGCCGGTTGCGGAGGTTCTTCGCCTTGCCGACGTAGATCACCCGCCGGTCGGGGTCGCGGAACTTGTACACCCCCGGGGAGGTGGGGATGCTGCCCGTGGCCGGACGATAGCTGCTCGGGTCAGCCATCGAGCATCTCTGCGAGGAAGCGCCCGGTGTGGCTCTGCGGGTTCTTCGCGACCTCTTCCGGGGTGCCTTCGGCGACGACCTGGCCGCCGCCGCGTCCGCCTTCGGGACCGAGGTCGATGACGTGGTCGGCGTTGGCGATGACATCGAGGTTGTGTTCGATGACGATGACCGAATTGCCCTTCTCGACGAGCCCTTGGAGGACGTGGAGGAGCTTCGAGATGTCCTCGAAGTGGAGTCCCGTCGTCGGTTCGTCGAGGACGTAGACGGTGCGTCCGCGGGAGCGCTTCTGCAGTTCCGCGGCGAGTTTGACGCGCTGCGCCTCACCGCCGGACAGGGTCGTCGCCGGCTGTCCGAGGCGCACGTAGCCGAGGCCGACGTCGACGAGCGTCGTCAGGTGCCGTGAGATCGCGGGGATCGCGGCGAAGAACTCCGCGGCCTCCTCGATGGGCATGTCGAGCACCTCGGCGATCGTCTTCCCCTTGAACGTCACCTCGAGGGTCTCCCGGTTGTACCGGGCTCCCCCGCAGACCTCGCAGGGGACGTAGACGTCGGGGAGGAAGTTCATCTCGATCTTGATCGTGCCGTCGCCGCTGCAGTTCTCGCAGCGCCCGCCCTTGACGTTGAAGGAGAAGCGGCCCGGCTGGTAGCCGCGGACCTTCGCCGATTCGGTCTCCGCGAACAGGCGGCGGATGTGGTCGAACACGCCGGTGTACGTCGCCGGGTTCGACCGCGGGGTGCGCCCGATCGGGGACTGGTCGACGTGGACGACCTTGTCGAGGTTCTCCAGCCCGGTCACGCGCTTGTGCCGGCCCGGCACTCGGGAGGCCCCGTTGAGGACGTTCGCCATCTGCGTGTAGAGGATCTCGTTGACCAGTGTCGACTTGCCGGAACCGGAGACGCCCGTGACGGCGGTGAGGACGCCGAGGGGAACGGAGACGGTGATGTCGCGGAGGTTGTTCTCGCTCGCCTTCTCGACCGTGACCATCCGCTCGGGATCGATGGGCCGGCGGTGGCTGGGGATCGCGATCGCCTTGCGCCCGTCGAGGTACGCGCCGGTGATCGAGCGGTCCGCGTCCTTGAGCCCGGGCACGGGACCGGAGTAGATGACCTCTCCCCCGTGTTCACCGGCGCCGGGGCCGATGTCGACGATCCAGTCGGCGGCGGCGATCGTGTCCTCGTCGTGCTCGACGACGATGAGCGTGTTGCCGAGGTCGCGGAGTTTGATGAGCGTGTCGATGAGGCGCCGGTTGTCGCGCTGGTGGAGGCCGATCGAGGGTTCGTCGAGGACGTAGAGGACGCCGACGAGCCCGGAGCCGATCTGCGTGGCCAGGCGGATGCGCTGGGCCTCACCGCCGGACAGCGTGCCGGCGGCCCGGTTGAGGCTGAGGTATTCGAGTCCGACATCGAGGAGGAAGCCGAGGCGGGCGTTGATCTCCTTCATCACCTGTGCCGCCACGGCCGCGTCGCGACCGGAGAGCTCGAGTGCGGAGAGGAAGTCGGCAGCCTCGTCAAGGGCGAGTTCGGCGACCTCGGCGATCGACCGGTCCCCGACCCTGACGGCCAGCGCTTCGGGTTTGAGACGGGTGCCGTCGCAGCTCGCGCACGGGATCTCGCGCATGTACGACTCGTAGCGCTCACGCGACCAGTCCGATTCGGTCTCGTCGTGTTTGCGCTGGATGTACTGGAAGACGCCTTCGAAGCCCGTCGAGTACGTCCGCTCCCGCCCGAACCGGTTCTTGTACTTGACGTGGACCTCGTAGTCCTTGCCGGTGAGGATCGCGGTGCGCTGAGCGCTCGTGAGGTCCTTCCACGGCGTCTTGAGGGTGAAGCCGAGCTCGTTGCCCAATCCGGTGAGCAGACGGTTGAAGTACTTCGTCACCTGTTTGCCGCCCGACCAGGGCGCGATCGCCCCCTCGCCGAGGCTGAGGTCCTCGTCGGGGACGACGAGGCTCTCGTCGACCTGGAGGCGGGTGCCGATGCCGTCGCATGTCGGGCACGCGCCGAAGGGCGAGTTGAAGGAGAACGTGCGGGGTTCGATCTCGTCGATCGTCAGCGGGTGCTCGTTCGGGCACGACATGTGCTCGGAGAACGTCCGCGTCACCCCTTCGTCGACGAGGTCGACGTCGATGCGGCCGTCGGCGAGGCCGAGCGCGGTCTCGACCGAGTCGGTCAGACGCGGCCGCATGCCGTCCTTCGCGACGAGGCGGTCGACGACGACGGAGATCGTGTGCTTGTACTTCTTGTCCAGGGTCGGCGGATCGCTCAGGCTGATCTGCTCGCCGTCGACGATGGCGCGGGAGAAGCCCTTCGTCTGCAGGTCCGTGAAGAGGTCGACGAACTCGCCCTTGCGCAACCGTACGACGGGGGCGAGGACGAGGAACTTCGTCCTCTCCGGCAGCTCGAGGAGCTGGTCGACGATCTGCTGCGGGGTCTGCTTCGTGATGACCTCACCGCAGATCGGACAGTGCGGGACGCCGATGCGGGCCCACAGCAGGCGGAGGAAGTCGTAGATCTCGGTGATCGTGCCCACCGTCGACCGCGGGTTGCGGGAGGTCGACTTCTGGTCGATCGACACCGCCGGGGACAGTCCCTCGATGAAGTCGACGTCGGGTTTGTCCATCTGGCCGAGGAACATCCTCGCGTACGAGGACAGGGATTCGACGTAGCGGCGCTGCCCCTCGGCGAAGATCGTGTCGAAGGCCAGGGACGACTTGCCCGAGCCCGAGAGCCCGGTGAAGACGACCATCGAGTCCCGTGGCAGCGCGATCTCGACGTTCTTGAGGTTGTGCGCGCGGGCGCCTTTGACCCACAGCGTGTCGAGATGGGACACGCCGGAGGGCGTCTGAGCACTGGTCGCACTGTTCGTTCTCATCACCTGATCCACTGTATTACTCGGCCCTGACACGGGCGACTACTCCGCCCGCGCATGGGTGCTGTCGATCTCTCCGACCGCCGTGATCCGCACCACGATGTCACCGCTGTCGTCACTGGCCGCGACGTCCACCTCGGCGTCGATGGCCCAGTCGCGGTTGCCGTCGGGGTCGGAGAGGATCTGCCGGACGGCCCAGACAGTCGAACCAGGAACGATGTCGATAAATTCCCGACCGCGCGCGGCCTGGTCGATGAGGAGGTCGCCGTACTCGTCGTAGAAGTCCTCGATCGCCTCCTCCCAGGCCGCCTTGTCGAACCCGGACTCCGCGTCGAGGCGGCCGAGCTCGTCGTAGTCGCCGCGTTCGGCGAGGAGCACCCGGTGGAAGAGCGCGTTGCGGATCTCGGCGGTGAAGAGCTTCGTGTTCTCCGAGAACCGACGCTCGAGGTCGGGCAGCTCCCCGAAGTCGGTCTCGGTCGGGCTCAGACCCTGCAGGGTGCGCCATTCGTCGATGAGCGAAGAGTCGGTGCGGGCCACCGTCTCCCCCAGCCATTCGATGATCTCCTGCAGCTCCTCGCCGCGGCGGTCGGCGGGGACGTTGTGGGTGAGCGCCCGGTAGACGTCGGTGAGGTAGCGCAGCAGACTGCCTTCGGCACGGGCGAGCCCGTAGTAGCCGACGAACTGGGTGAAGCCCATCGCCTGCTCGATCATGTCCCGCACGATCGACTTCGGTTCGAAGTCACCGGCCCGCAGCCACGGATGGGCTGCGACGAAGTGCTCGAAGGCGGGGACGAGGATATCGGCCAGCGGCTTCGGGCCTTCGACCTCGTCGAGGATCGCCATCCGCTCCGGGTAGTCGAGGCCCTCCGCCTTGAGTTCGGCCAGGGTCTCCCGTTTGATCCGGTCGAGCTGGCCCTTGAGGATCGTGAACGGCACGGGGGTCGTCGCCTCGACGAGGGAGACGACGTCGAGCGCCCAGCTCGGCGACTCCGGGTCGAGGAGGTCGAGGCCGGCGAGGACGAACGGGGCCAGCGGCTGGTTGAGGGCGAACTGGGGGCCGAGGTCCGCGGTGGGGACGAGTTCGCCGCCGCGGGCTTCGATGAGGCCCGCATCGATGAGGGAGCGCCCGATGCGCAGGGCGGTGAGTTTGAGGTCGAGGTGGCGGTCGCGGCTCTCGTGTGTCGCGTCGATGAAGCGGGAGATCGTCGCGACGTCGGAGCCGGGCCGGGCGACGAGGTTGAGGATCGTCGAATGGTCGATGCGCATCCGGGAGCGCAGCGATTCGGGTTCGGACTCGATGAGCTTGGCGAAGGTCTCCTCCGACCAGCCGACGAAGCCGGCGGGGGCGGCCTTCTTCTTGACCTTCTTCCGCTTCTTGTCGTCGTTGGCCGCCTTCGCCTCGGCGCGGAGGTTCTCGATGACGTGTTCGGGCGCCTGGGCGACGACGTAGCCGCGGGTGTCGAACCCGGCCCGGCCCGCCCGGCCGGCGAGCTGCTGGAACTCGCGGACGCTGAGCCTGCGCATCTTGCGTCCGTCGAACTTCGTCAGGCCGGTGAGCAGGACGGTGCGGATGGGGACGTTGATGCCCACCCCGAGCGTGTCGGTGCCGGAGATGACGAGGAGGATGCCCTGCAGGGCGAGGCGTTCGACGAGGCGGCGGTACTTCGGGAGCATGCCCGCGTGGTGGACGCCGACGCCGTGGAGGAGGAGCCGGCGCAGGGTCTGACCGAAGCCCTTGGAGAACGTGAACCCCTTGATCGCCTCGGCGATGCGGGCCTTCTGATCCTTCGTCGCGAGGTCGACGGAGAGGAGGCCGGTGGCGAGGTCGATGGCACCCGCCTGGGAGTAGGAGACGACGTAGACGGGGGCCTTGTCGTGGCGGATGAGGGCGCGCAGGGTGTCCGAGAGCGGCTCGGTCGAGTACTCAAAGTCGAGCGGCACGGGCCGCGACGCCGAGGTGACGACGGCGGAATCGCGGCCCGTCGCGTCCTCCATGGTCCGACGGATCTCCGTCGTGTCGCCGAGGGTGGCCGACATGAGGACGAACTGCGTCTGCGGCATCTCGAGGAGGGGAACCTGCCAGGCCCAGCCGCGGGTGGGGTCGGCGAAGTAGTGGAACTCGTCCATGACGACCATGCCGACGTCGAGGAGCCCGCCCTCGCGCAGGGCCTGGTTGGCGAGGATCTCCGCGGTCGCGCAGATGACCGGGGCGTCCCCGTTGACGGTCGTGTCGCCGGTGATCATGCCGACGTTCTCCGCACCGAAGGCGTCGACGAGGGCGAAGAACTTCTCGCTGACGAGCGCCTTGAGCGGGGCCGTGTAGTAGGCCCGGATGCCACGGGTGAACGAGGCGTAGAGCGCGAAGAGGGCGACGAGCGACTTCCCCGAACCGGTCGGGGTGGCGACGATCGTGTTGTCCCCGGTGACGATGGCGAGCATCGCCTCGTCCTGCGCCGGGTAGGGTGTGATGCCGAGCGCACGGCAGTACTCGGCGAACGCTTCGACGATCGAGTCCTCGTCGGCGAACTCCGCCGGAATCTCCTGCAACCTCGTCACGGCTATGCACTGACCTTTCGCTTTAGACTGATGTCCATCCTATTCAACGAACCCCAGGAGTGTGAGATGCCGGTATTCGCCGTCACCTATGTCTACGGCCCCGACACGGAGACCCGGATGGAGCACCGGCCCAAGCACCGGCAGTGGCAGTCCGGGCTCCATGAGGCCGGGGTCATCCTCGCCTCGGGTCCGCTCGACGACTCGCCCGCCCCCGGCGGGCTGCTCGTCTTCCGTGCGGCCGACACCGCCGAGGTCGAAGCCCACCTGGCGGCGGACCCGTATGCGTCGATCGGCGTCATCGACAGCGTCTCGATCCGGCAGTGGACTCCGGTGTTCGGGCCCTTCGCCGAGGCGTGAGCCGCCGAGGCGCAAGCCGCTGAAGTGCTTGCGTGAGGCGGTGAGCCGCCTGCACAAGCCGCTGACGAAACGTGGGGGGGGGGAACTCACCCCCCCCCCCACGTCTCATTCACCCGAGTTCGGTGCCGAGCCGACCCGCACTCGGTGCCGGGTTCACTTCTCGGTGCCCTGGGGTGCCTCGGACTCCTGCGGCCCCTGATCGCGGAACGACTTGCCGTCCCGCTTCATCTTGATGAGCGAGGCGATCGTCGCCACGGCCATGGCCACGACGATGAACGTCAGCGACAGCCAGGTCGGCACCTCGGGCACGACCTTGCCCCACTGCAGCCATGAGATGTCGGTCTCGTGGAGGGCGGTGATGAAGAGCTTGACGCCGATGAACGCGAGGATCGCGGCGATGCCGTAGTGGAGGTAGACGAGTTTGTCGACGAGCCCGCCGAGGAGGAAGTAGAGCTGACGCAGACCCATGAGGGCGAACACGTTGGCGGTGAAGACGAGGAACGGAACCTGCGTGACGCCGAAGATCGCCGGGATCGAGTCGAGCGCGAACATCACGTCGGTCGAGCCGATGGCGAGGAAGACGATGAACATGGGCGTCCAGTACTTCGTGCCGTCGATGTCGACGCGCAGCTTGTTGCCGTGGTACTCGTCGATGATGTTCATCCGCTTGCGGAGGAAGCGGATGAGGAAGTTCTCGCCGTCGCCTTCGTCCTCGCTGCTGAATGCCTGCCGGTAGGCGACGAAGAGGAGGAAGATGCCGAAGATGAAGAAGACCTCGACGAAGGCGCTGATGATCGCCGCACCCGCGAGGATGAAGAGCCCGCGGAAGATGATGGCGATGATGATGCCCACCATGAGGACTTCCTGCTGGTACTTCCGGGGGACCTGGAAGCTGCCCATGATGATGATGAAGACGAAGAGGTTGTCGACGCTCAGGGAGTATTCGAGCAGCCAGCCGGTGAGGAACTCGCTGCCGTGCTGGGCGTCGCCGATCCAGAACAGGGAGGCGCCGAAGATGAGTGCGAGCGAGACGTAGAACACGACCCAGAGGGTCGCCTCGCGCATCGAGGGAACGTGGGGGCGTTTGAAGACGAGGAGCACGTCGAAGATGAGGATCGCGACGATGATGATCCCCGAGGTGATCATGAACCACGGCGGAATGACGGCCCCGCTCGACGCTGCGGTGCTGCCGCCCGCGGCGAGGGTGGAGGACAGGATATCCATGGATGCCTTTCGTGATGACGGTGTGGTGTACCCGTGCCGAAAGTCTCTCCCACGCTGTGTCCGCTTGTTCAGCGGCGGCGTGCGCTCCGCGCCCGGACCCTCGAGAGGGGTCGTGGTGACGAGCGCGGATGGACGGGATACTCCCTTTCGCCAGCCACACCAGTATAGTCGCCTTGTCGAGTCCGCCGGTGCACGGCGGCGATCTCAGGCGTGACCGACCTCCTTCATCGCCCGCAGCTCCTTCTTGAGGTCGGAGAGTTCGTCGCGCAGACGCGCCGCGAGTTCGAACTGGAGTTCGGCCGCCGCCGCGTGCATCTGCGTGGTCAGCGACTCGATGAGCTCGGTGAGATCAGCGGCCGGCGGGCGCAGCGAGGTGCCGCCGGAGGCTGCTTGGCGCTGTTCGTCGGTGAGCGTCGAGTTGTATCCCCGCTTGCCCTTGCCGTAGTCGAACTCGGTGAGCAGTTCGCGGGTGTCGGCGTCCTCGCGCTGGAGGCGTTCGGTGATGTCGGCGATCTTCTTCACCAGCGGCGCCGGGTCGATGCCGTTCTCCTCGTTGTAGGCGATCTGGATCTCACGCCGGCGGTTGGTCTCGTTGATCGCCTCCCGCATCGACCGGGTGATCGTGTCCGCGTACATGTGGACCTCGCCGTGGACGTTGCGGGCCGCGCGCCCGATCGTCTGGATGAGCGAGGTCGTCGACCGGAGGAAGCCCTCCTTGTCGGCGTCGAGGATCGCGACGAGGGAGACCTCCGGGAGGTCGAGGCCCTCCCGGAGGAGGTTGATGCCGACGAGGACGTCGAACTCGCCGGCGCGCAGCTCGGTGAGGAGTTCGACGCGGCGCAGGGTGTCGACGTCGGAGTGGAGGTACTGGACGCGGACGTCGTGTTCGAGGAGGTAGTCGGTGAGGTCCTCGGCCATCTTCTTCGTCAGCGTCGTCACGAGCACGCGTTCGTTGCGGTCCACGCGAGTGCGGATCTCGTCGAGGAGGTCGTCGATCTGACCCTTCGTCGGTTTGACGACGACCTCGGGGTCGACGAGGCCGGTCGGGCGGATGATCTGCTGGACGGTGCCCTCGGCGCGGTCGAGTTCGAAGTCGCCGGGGGTCGCCGAGAGGTACACGGTCTGCCCGACCCGCTCCCGGAACTCGTCGAACTTCAGGGGACGGTTGTCCATCGCACTCGGCAGCCGGAAGCCGTGTTCGACGAGGGTGCGCTTGCGGGACATGTCGCCTTCGTACATGCCGCCGATCTGGGGCACCGTGACGTGCGACTCGTCGACGACGAGGAGGAAGTCCTCGGGGAAGTAGTCGAGCAGGCAGTTCGGCGCGGAGCCTGCCGGGCGACCGTCGATGTGGCGGGAGTAGTTCTCGATGCCCGAGGTGAAGCCCATCGACTCCATCATCTCGAGGTCGTAGCTCGTGCGCATCTTCAGCCGCTGTGCTTCGAGGAGCTTGTTCTGGGCCTCGAACTCGCTGAGCCGGGACTGCAGTTCGTCCTCGATCTCGCTGATCGCCCGCCCCATGCGGTCCTCGCCGGCGACGTAGTGGGAGGCGGGGAAGACGTGGATGGTGTCCTCGTCGCGGATGATCTCCCCGGTCAGCGGGTGCAGGGTCTGGAGGGATTCGATCTCGTCGCCGAAGAACTCGATGCGCAGGGCGAGCTCCTCGTACTGCGGGATGATCTCCACGGTGTCCCCGCGCACGCGGAAGGTGCCGCGCGTGAACGCCATGTCGTTGCGGGAGTACTGCATCGAGACGAACCGTTTGAGGAGTTCGTCGCGATCGCATTCCTGCCCTTTGCGCAGGGTGACCATGCGGTCGACGTACTCCTCTGGGGTGCCGAGGCCGTAGATGCACGAGACCGTCGAGACGACGACGACGTCGCGGCGGGTGAGCAGGGAGTTCGTCGCCGAATGCCGCAGCCGTTCGACCTCGTCGTTGATCGACGAGTCCTTCTCGATGAACGTGTCCGTCTGCGGGACGTACGCCTCGGGCTGGTAGTAGTCGTAGTAGGAGACGAAGTATTCGACGGCGTTGTTCGGTAGCAGCTGCCGGAACTCGTTGGCCAGCTGGGCGGCGAGGGTCTTGTTCGGCGCCATGATGAGGGTGGGCCGCTGGACCTGTTCGATGAGCCACGCGGTGGTCGCGGACTTGCCGGTGCCGGTCGCGCCGAGGAGGACGATGTCGCGCTCCCCGGATTCGAGCCGTTCGGAGATCTCCTCGATCGCGGTGGGCTGGTCGCCGGAGGGCGAGTATTCGGAGACGACCTCGAACGGGGCCACCGTGCGAGTGACGTCCGGGCGGTGCCCGATCGCGGGCAGGGGACGTGATGAGCTCATGGGACCAGACTAGACCTCGGCCCTGACGTAGAGAATGTTAAGGACGGGAGTCCGGTGTGACCCCGGCCCTGACTGCCCCACTCGCGTGGTGTCTTTCTCGTGATCTGTCCACCGACTCTCGTCATGACCCCCCAGCCGGACGGGACATG